>RGPT01000128.1 GCA_010032545.1 Alphaproteobacteria bacterium | reverse complement strand
CGTCGACGCACGAGCCGCCGCCCGCTTCCGAGGCGAGGCGCCGGAGCCACGCGCCGGCCTGCGCGGCGGCCATATGCCGGGCGCCTATAACCTGCCGTACAACGAGCTGCTCGACCCTGCAGCCGGGACGATGCTGCCGGCGGACAGACTTGCCGCGCGCATCGCCGCCTCCGGCATCGATCCTTCTAAGAAGGTGACAGCGAGCTGCGGCTCCGGTGTTACGGCCTGCGTCATCGGTCTTGCCCTCTACCTCACCGGATCGCCCGAGGCCGCCATCTACGACGGCTCCTGGACCGAATGGGGCGGCCGTGCCGACACCCCCATTGTCACCGGACCCTGATCTTTTCGCCCATCAGCCGCCGCCGCGCGGCGATGGCCTGCTGCCGGTTCGCATCACCTATCTCGAACTTGCACCGAGCGACTGGACACGCCGCGGGCAGAGGCCGGCACTCGACATCTCGTTGGTCCACGTCGAAGCACCGACGGTCGCGCTCTATCGCGAGCTCTACGATCGCGTCGGCCGACCGTGGCTCTGGTATGAGCGGCGGCTGCTCGACGATGTGGCTCTCGCCAGCCTGCTGGCAGCGCCCGGGCACGAGCTTCACTTCGCCCGCCATGACGGCGCACTGGTCGGCTATTTCGAACTGCAGGGCGACGAGATCGTCTTCTTCGGCCTCACACTCGACTATGTCGGCCGGCGGGTTGGTCCCTGGCTGCTCGACCGCGCGATCGAACGGGCGTTGGCCCGCGGTGCGGCGCGCGTGATCCTGAACACCAACACGCTCGATCATCCCAGGGCGCTCGCTACTTATTGCAAGGCAGGGTTTCTCGCCGTGCGGTGCGAAATGAAGGACCTGCAGGACCCGCGCGTGCTGTGGCCAGAGGTCTATCGCTGGCCGCCGGCGTGAGGCCTGTGCCATAGTCGAGGCATGACCTCCAAGAAAACTTATACCCGACCCGATACCGTTTTGGCCGTCGCCGGCCGCGATCCCGACAACAACTTCGGCATCGTCAATCCGCCCGTCTATCACGCCTCGACGATCCTCTCGCCGACGATGGACAAGTTCGAGAACCGGATCCCTTTCGAGGGCTTCGGCTATGGTCGCAACGGCACGCCGACCCAAAAGGCGCTGGAAGACGCTGTGGCCGCCATCGAGGGCGCGCACCGCTCCATCGCCGTGCAGTCCGGCCTGGGTGCCGTGACCGGCGCCATCGTGGGCTTCCTGAAGGCTGGCGATCACATGCTGATCACCGACAACGCCTATGGTCCCGCCCGCCGCTTCGCCAACACCACGCTCAAGAACTTCGGTGTCGAGACCACTTACTTCGATCCGATGATCGGCGCCGGGATCGAGAAGCTGATGCGGCCCAACACCAAGGTCGTCTATCTCGAAGCCCCCGGTTCGCAGACCTTCGAGGTTCAGGACGTCGATGCCACCGCAGCCGTCGCCAAGAAGCACGGCGCCACGGTGATCATCGACAACACCTGGGCGACGCCGCTCTACTTCAAGCCGTTCGAGCACGGCTGCGACATCTCGGTGCACGCCGGCACCAAATACATCGTCGGCCACTCCGATGCGATGATGGGCATCATCTCCTGCGCCACGCGCGCCATCTTCGAGACGTGCAAGACCGCCTGCCAGTCGTTCGGCTTCCATGCCGCGCCCGACGATTGCTACCTGGCGCTGCGGGGCCTGCGCACCATGGGCGTACGCCTGCGTCATCACGAGGTGAGCGGGCTTGCCATCGCCAACTGGCTGAAGGCGCGGCCGGAAGTCGACAAGGTCCTGCACCCCGCCCTGCCCGACTGCCCAGGCCACGAGAACTGGAAGAAGCAGTTCAAGGGCGCCTCCGGCCTCTTCGCCTTCACACTGCGCGACGGTTTCAGCCGCAACGCGCTGGCGGCCATGCTCGACGGCATGGACATCTTCGGCATGGGCGCGAGCTGGGGTGGCTACGAGAGCCTGATGATCCCCGCCCATCCCGATCAATACCGGACGGCCGTGCCGTGGCCGGCGGGCAAGCAGCTCCTGCGCGTCCATATCGGCCTGGAAGACGTCGAGGATCTCAAGACCGACCTCGCCGAGGGCTTCGAGCGCCTCAACCGGGCGCACAACGCCTAGAGTCTTCCGGACCGCGCGCGGCCCACGAGAAACTATGCCTTCCGGCAGTCGGCGCAGACGCCAGTCACTTCGAGGGTCATCTCGCGGGCGGTAAAGCCGCGCTTGGCGGCCCCGCCGGCGATCGCTTCTCCGAGCTCCGCCGCCTCCAGCTCCTCGGCGTTGCCGCAATCGGCACAGATCAGGAAGAAGCCGCGGTGCGCCTCGCCGGGATGACTGCAGCCGACGAAGGCATTCATGCGTTCGATGCGATGGATGAGACCGTTCTCGATCAGGAAGTCGAGCGCGCGATAGACGGTCGGTGGCGCCGAGCCCAGATCCTCGCTGCGCAGCTTGTCGAGCAGCGCATAGGCGCCGACCGGCTTGTGGCTTAGCCAGACGAGTTCGAGCACGCGGCGCCGCAGGGGCGTGAAACGGAGGCCCTTGGTCGCGCACAGCCTCTCGGCCGCGGCGAGAGCATCCGCGACGCAGTGGTCATGGTCGTGGCTGTGGCTATGGACAACAACTTTCGCCGATTTCTTCACGAGATCCCGATTCGCCCCGATTTGCCAAGCAGAAACGAGACGATTATACGCCCCGTTCCTTCCGGAGACCATGTCTGGTCCAGAGGTGCCCGCCCGATGTCCCCAGTCAACACACCAATTCGCGCAACCACCTACCAGCCGTCAGAAGTCGAACTCGTTCTCGCAGCCATCCGCTTCGATGCGCGCGGACTCGTACCCGCCATCGCCCAGCAGCACGACACCGGCGAAATGCTGATGATGGCCTGGATGGACCGCGACGCCGTATCCGAGACCATGCGCACGGGCCGCGTCTGCTACTGGTCCCGTTCGCGCCAGGCGCCATGGCGCAAGGGCGACACATCCGGCCACATCCAGACCCTGGTCGACCTGCGTATCGACTGCGACGGAGACACGCTCCTGGTTCTGGTCGACCAGACGGGCGTCGCCTGCCACACCGGACGGCACAATTGCTTCTTTCAGGCGATCCGTGGCGGCGCGCTCGCCGCCATCGCACCGGTTGTCGCCGACATGAACAAGACAAGGAAGGACTGAGTTTGCCCCCTAGCGTATCTTCACCAAGCGTATCTCTTCGGCGCACGTTCCTCGGCGCCGCGCTTTTTCTGCCCCTCGGCGCCTGCCAGACCTCCGGCATGGTCGGCCAGACCAAGATCACCACCCTGTCGCCGCGCGGCGATAGGCTGGTGCGCCTGATCCAGCGGACCGGCAACGACAACATGATGGCGCCCGAGGCGCCGGCGCTGATGGGCATCACCAACGAGGGCCGGGACATCCCCGTGCGCCAGCTAGCGGGCGAAAACGACAGCGGCCGCTACGTCGTGAGCCTGGTCAACATCCGCAAGGTCCACGAATTCATCTTCCACCGCCGCCAGGGCGACGTGCTGATCCTGCACCTCGCCGACACGGCGTTCGTGCGCCTGCGGAGCGTCCGCTATCCACGCAACGGCAAGCCCTCGGTCATCACCGACGTCGCTGCAGCCGATGCCGACTACCAGCAGCAGCTGGCCTTCTGGTTCGACCGCATCCCGGGGCGCTGAAGACGAACATCGAGGTCAGGTGTATTGTGACGGGGAGATGACACTCGCCGTCTTCCCGCCCTCCTCCCGCCGAACGCTTGCAGTCTGCGGCGCGGCGCATGCCCTGCACGACGGCTTCACCGATCTCCTGAACGTCCTCTATCCCCTGCTGCAATCGCAGTTCGGCCTGTCCTACGCCGCCATCGGCGCGCTCAAGACCGTGTATTCCGGTGCCATGGCCGCCGGCCAGATCCCGGCGGGCAAGCTCGCCGAGCGCTTCGGCGGCGTGCGTGTGCTGGCGCTCGGCACCACCCTGATTGCCGCGGGCTACTGTCTCGCGGGATTCACCGGCTCGCTCTACGGCGTGATCGCGGGCCTGCTGCTGGCGGGCCTGGGCGGCAGCACGCAGCATCCGATCGCTTCCAGCCTGGTGGCCGCGGCTTATCACGGCCCGCGCTCGCGCACGGCCCTCGGCACTTACAATTTCTCCGGCGACCTCGGCAAGATGGCCCTGCCCGCCCTGTTCGCCCTGATCGCCGCCGCGCTCGGCTGGCAGCAGGCGATGGTCGTCATGGCAGCGTTCGCCGTGCTGGGCGCGGCCGTGATCCTGGGCTCGCTGAAGCCGATCGTCACGCACGGCACGGAGGAGCCCGCGAAGAACATTGCCGGCCAGGACCGGCCCTGGGCCTACTGGCTGCTGTTCTCGATCCACATTGCCGACGACCTGGTGCGCACCGGCTTCCTGATCTTCCTGCCGTTTCTCCTGAGGGACAAAGGCGCCGACCTGCCGACCATCGGTCTCGGCCTGTCGCTGATGTTCGCGGGAGGCGCCGCCGGCAAGCTCGTCATGGGCTGGGTCGGCGACAAGCTCGGCGTCGTGCCCTCGGTCGTTCTGACGGAGGTTGCCACCACGCTGCTGATCCTCGCCATCCTGCCGCTGTCGCTCGACTTCGCGCTCTTCCTGCTGCCCGCGGTGGGATTGATGCTGAACGGCACGTCGTCGGTGCTCTACGGCACGGTCCCCGAATTCGTGAGCCCCGAGAAGCGCACGCATGCCTTCGCCGTGTTCTACACCGGCGGCTCGGTGGCCGGCGCGATCGGCCCGCTGCTGTTCGGCCTCTTGGGCGACGTCATCGGCCTCTCGACAGCGCTGGTGGCAGTGTCCTGCGTGGCGCTCACCACCGTGCCGATGGTCTGGGCGCTCAGGCCGGCGTTCCGGAGCTGATCTCGCCCTGCTGAAGCGTCAGTTGATCAGCACGGGCGCCTTGCCCAGGTAAGTCCGATCGTCGATCTGGCGAACGAGGAAGTCGGCGACATCGGCGCGCGAAATGATCCCGTTCTGCCACGTCGCCGGTTCGTCCAGGATTCTGTAGCGGCCGGTGCGCCGGCCGTTCGTCAGAACTCCAGGCCGGGCAATCGTCCAGTCGAGAGAACTGTCCTTGATCAGCTGCTCCTGCACCGACTTGTCGGCGTAGGCGCGGCCAAACACCATCTGAAATGGCAGGCGTTGCAGGCAGCTGATGCTGGCGCGGCTGTCGCCGGCACCAAAACCGGTGACGGAGATCAGCCGCTTCGCGCCCTGGCCTTCCATGGCTTTCACCAGGACGCGGGTCGCATCGGAGAAGAGACTGACCGGGCGGAAAAGATCTGCCAGCGAAGAGACGCCCAGTGCCTGGATGACGACCTCCATTCCGTCGAGCGCCGCGGTGATGTCCCGACTGTCGAGGGCGTCGCCGCGAATTCTCTCCAGGTTCACGTTGGACATTGCGTTACCCGTCGCCGAGCGCGAGAAGGCACGCACACGATGCCCCGCCTCGAGCGCCTGGCGCGTCGTTGCAAGCCCGATGCCTTTGCTGGCGCCAATGATCAACACGCGGGTCATGGTGGTGCTCCTTGAAGGAAGGTCCGCGGTCAGACCGACGAATCCACCGACTACAGATGTGCATCAACCGGAAGCAAACAAGAGGCATCGGAACAGGCCCCTGATAAGCGTCGAGGCCAGACATCCAGAGGTTGCGCCGAATCTTCGGTCTCGCAGTGATCCAAGGAGCCCGGCCGCGTGTATCAGCAGTACGTCAACCTGATGGAGATCCATACAATGCTGCGTAAGACTTTTGCCGGCCTCGCAGCCGGCGCGCTGCTCTCGCTTGCCTCCTTCAACGCCAGTGCGGCGGATATCGTCGATACGGCGGTGAAGGCCGGTCAATTCAATACACTGGCCGCCGCCCTGAAGGCGGGCGATCTCGTCGTCGTCCTGAAAGGCGCCGGTCCATTCACGGTGTTCGCGCCGACCGACGAAGCCTTCAAGAAGCTTCCCCCGGGAACGGTCGAAAACCTGCTGAAGCCCGAAAACAAGGCCCAGCTGGTCAAGATCCTGACCTATCACGTGGTGCCTGGAAAAGTCATGAGCTCGGCCCTCGCCGGCAAGAAGACCGATGCCAAGACCGTGCAGGGCGAAATGGTCATGGTCGATGCCACGATGGGCGGCGTCACCGTCAACGGCGCCAAGGTCGTAACCGCCGACGTTGCTGCCGACAACGGCGTCATCCATGTGATCGATACCGTTCTGATCCCGAAGTAAACTGGGATCTGGTCTACCCCTCGGCGCAAGCCTGTGTTTGGCCTGCGCCGAGGCCGGTAGGAACCACAACCTGAGGCTGTCTTCCAAATCAAGAAAGGGCCGGGCAAGCGTCAGTACGGTCACTTCAACTTGAGCAACCGGCCTCTTGACCGGCCGGCAAGCACACCCCGTCAAGACGTTCTTGATGTCGCCAGCCACCCTCTCAACGAAAAGGTACTGCAGATGAACGGCGTAACCCGCGACAAGGCCATCGCCTTGTCGATGCTGAAAGTGCTGGCGGAGAACAGCTTCGATTCAATCCTGGTCACCGATGCCAGCAAGGCCGGCAAGATCATCTATGCCAACAAAGCGTTCACCAAACTCACCGGGCACAGCTCTTCCGGCGTCATGGGAAAGACCCCCCGCATTCTCCAGGGCCCCGGCACGGACCCGAAAGTGATCGCTCGGCTCGGCGCAGCACTCAAGGCGAACAAGAAGTTCGAAGGCAAAGCCATCAACTACAAGAAGGATGGGACGCCGTTCATCATGTTCTGGCGGGTACTGCCGGTGAAGGTCGGCCGGGACACCAGGGCCTGGATGGCGATCCAGCGCGAAGGCGCATCCATCTGATCGCACGCCCCTGAAGGCGACGATGAAGACGCCCTCCCGGGCGTCTTTTTCTTTGTCTGCGGCCTGCGCGCTATCAGGCGCGGCTGGCGAGATACCACAGCGGCATCAGCAGAACGGTGATTAACTGAAGACGCACGCGCCATGCCATCAGCCGATTGCTGCGGCTCGCCCCGACCGTCTCTTCCGCCTGGTCGCGGCCCATCGAAAGGACGCCCACGAACAGGATCACCAGCGTCGCCAGCCCGGAGACGAGGATGAGAACGAAGAGGATATTTGCAAGCGTCATTGGCAGCTCCATGTCGACGCACAGGTCGACATCTTCGAACTGGTGACGCGGCCTTCTTCAACAAGCCCTCGGCAGCAACTGGTGATGCTTTGTCGCAGGCGCGCATCATGATCCGCCGACGCACGCGAGGCGTAATAAAACCAGTGAACACCAGGAGCAGGCAATGATCTCGATCTATCGATCCATCATGGATTCCAATGTCAATCCGCTGCGCAACCTTCCGGCGGCCCAGCGGTTCCAGGTCATGCTGTTTCTCAGCGTCATGTGGACCAACATCTTCTGCCTGAGTGCCGGCGCGTGGATCTGGTATGGCGAGCTCATCGTTTTCCACGTGCTGGCCGTGGCCGGCATCGTCGTCACCGGCCTGGTCTTCAGGCGGGCGTCCAAGGCGGCCGCCTATCGCAGCTATCGCCACTATCCCCTGAAGGATGGCACCGCCCGCTACGACGACGTCTGGGGTGGCTAGCATCGAAGTCGCAGCAACGCACCCTCCCGAGACCATGCCCGGGCGCGATAGACCCACCGCGTATTACGATGGCGCCTGCCCCTTGTGCGCGCGCGAGATCGATTTCTATCGGCGTCAGAAAGGCGCAGATCAGGTCTGCTGGATCGATATCGGCGATATCGATTCCGCGAATGTCGCCCCTGACCTTTCGCGGTCCGAGGCCCTCGCCCGTTTTACCGTGCGGGACGTCGACGGAAATCTAGTGTCCGGCAGCAGGGCATTCGTCAGGATATGGATGTGTCTTCCACGTTTCCGCTGGCTGGCAAAGCTCTTCGAAGTTCAGCCCTTCGCCTGGTTGCTTGGCCAGGCCTATTGCCTCTTTCTCGAAGTTCGGCCTCGCCTGCAGGCCATGGCCTCCCGCTTGGAAACGCAGGGACCGCGGAATTGAAGACCTGCATCAGCCATACCGACGGCATCGTCACGATCACGGACGCCAACACAACGATCGGCTATTGCCGCTACGCTCCGTCGGGCGAGATCGAGTACCTGTTTGTCGGTCCGCCGTTCCGGCGCCGGGGATACGCGGCGATGATGCTGGACATCGTCGAGGCCCGACTCGCGATCACGTTGCGCTTCTCTCCGCCGATCAGTCCGCTCGGCCGGCACGTTGTCAGCGCCTACAGCCGAGCCCGGCAGGCCACGCCGCCGCTGTAGCGGCTCAGGCCGAAGCTCGGCCGATCATGCTCAGGAACTCGCGCCGAGTCTCGGCGCCTTCGCGGAAAGCCCCGATCATGCGGCTCGTCACCATCGTCACTCCGGCCTTGTGGACACCGCGCGTCGTCATGCATTGATGCGCGGCTTCGACCACCACGGCCACGCCGCGCGGCCGCAGGACTTCCTCGATCGTGTTGGCGATCTGCGCCGTCATCTTCTCCTGGATCTGCAGCCGCCGGGCATAGATCTCGACCACCCGAGCGAGCTTGCTGATGCCGACGACGCGCCGGTCGGGCAGATAGGCAACGTGCGCCCGCCCGATGATCGGCACCATGTGATGCTCGCAATGGGACTCGAGCCGGATGTCGCGCAGGACAACCATCTCGTCGTAACCCTCCGTCTCCTCGAAGGTCCGTCGCAGGATTTCCCGCGGGTCCTCATGGTAGCCGGCGAAGAATTCCTCGTAGGACCGCACCACGCGATCAGGCGTGCCGACGAGGCCTTCGCGGTCTGGATCGTCGCCCGCCCAGCGGATCAAGGTGCGCACGGCCTGTTCCGCCGCGTCGCGCGACGGGCGTTCGTCCTCGTTGCCGGTGGCCAGGTCACTCTTCTTGACGATCATGTTCATGGCAGATCCCCGGTGCAGGCCGCACGCTACCGGCGACCTTCAGACGTGCTGGCTTACGGCGTGCCGAGGCCGGCGGATGAAGCACGGCGCCCATTTCCTCGTCGTGCGGCGAAAGGTGTCAGCGCGATGTTGCCTTGAACCGCCTGCTGCGTGCCTGCGTACTAACCAAGTGCATTACCCGGACACCGTCAAGAATTCCGGGGCCTTCCCCGCGGGCGGCCTTGCCGTCGTCGTCGGATCGTCTGGCGGTATTGGCCGGGCGCTGCTCGGCCGCCTGGCCGCCCAACCACGTTTTCGGGCGGTGCTGGGTCTCGGACGCAGCAGTTCCCCACTCCTCGACCTCACCGACGAGACCAGTATCGCCGAGGCCGCGCGTCACGTTCAGGGCCTCGGGACCGACCTGCGGCTGGTGATCGATGCCACCGGCGTTCTGCATGGTGACGGACTGGCTCCCGAGAAGAGCTGGCGCGACCTTGACGCGGCCCACATGGCCACGGCCTTTGCCGTGAATACCATCGGCCCGGCCCTGCTGATGAAACACTTCCTGCCGTTGCTGCCGCGCCAGGGACGGTCGGTGTTCGCGACGCTGTCGGCGCGGGTTGGCAGCATCGGCGACAACCGGCTGGGCGGCTGGTACAGCTATCGCGCCTCGAAGGCGGCGCTCAACCAGCTCGTCCGTACCGCCGCCATAGAGCTTGGCAGAAGCAAGCCTGCCGCGCTCTGCGTCGCGCTTCATCCCGGCACGGTCGCCACGTCCCTGTCGGCGCCCTTCGTGAAGTCAGGTCTCGATATCCAGACCACCGAGCAGGCGGCCGACCGTCTCCTCGACACCATCGACCGCCTGCGCCCCGACAGCAGCGGCGGGTTCTTCGACTGGCGCGGCCAGCCCGTGCCTTGGTAGCGCCATGGCGAAGATGCGTTCCAAAGCTGACCTCCCGAGCAAGCCCTGCACACACTGCGGTCGGCCATTCGCCTGGCGCAAGAAATGGGCGCGGGACTGGGAGAACGTGAAGTATTGTTCACGACGTTGCCGAAGCGCAGCGCTCCCCATCCCTTCAAGGCCGATTTTTAAGACGCTATGAGCGTCCTCAGGATCATTCTGGGCGATCAGCTCTCGTCAGACATCGCCGCGCTCGACGGTCTCGATCCGGCGCGTGATGTCGTGCTGATGATGGAGGTGTTGGAAGAAAACACCCACGTCCGGCACCACAAGCAGAAGATCGCGCTGGTGTTGTCCGCCATGCGCCACTTCGCGGACGACCTGCGTCGGAAGGGAGTGTCGGTCGACTATGTGCCGCTCGATGACCCGGACAACAGTGGCGACCTGACGGCCGAGATACAGCGTGCTGTTGCTCGGCACGCGCCGGAGCGCCTGGTGGTGACGGAGCCCGCAGAGTGGCGCGTGCAGGCGATGGTCGACGGCTGGGGCACGCTGACGGGCCGGCCAGTCGAGGTGCGCGACGATGGCCGCTTCTTCGCAAGCCGCGCCCGCTTCGCGGCCTGGGCGCGGGGGCGCCGGGCGTGGCGCATGGAGCATTTCTATCGCGAGATGCGGCGTGAGCACGAAATCCTGATGGAGGGCCGCCAGCCGGCGGGCGGCGAGTGGAACTTTGATGCGGACAACCGCAAGTCCCTGCCTGCGTCAACCCGCCCGCCCGAGCGGCTCCGGTTTGCGCCCGACGAGACCACGCGGACAGTGATAGCGCTGGTCGGGCGATACTTCAGTGATCACTTTGGGGAGATCGAAGACTTCGGATGGCCCGTCAGCCGCCAGGATGCTCTGCGCGCACTGGGCGATTTCATCGACGTGGGCCTGCCGCGCTTTGGCGACTACCAGGACGCCATGAAGGCGGGTGCGCCGTTCCTGTTCCACTCGCTTTTGGCCCCTGCCTTGAACCTTGGACTGCTTTCTCCCCGGGAAGTCTGCCAGGCCGCAGAAGCCGCCTGGCGTTCAGGGGCCGCGCCGTTGAATGCTGTCGAGGGGTTCGTGCGGCAGATACTGGGCTGGCGGGAATACGTGCGCGGCGTCTACTGGAGCTTGATGCCTGAATACGGCGACCGAAACGCGCTCCGGGCGACGCGAAGGCTGCCTGCCTTCTATTGGACCGGCGACACACCCATGCGCTGCCTGAGCGAGGCGGTCGGCGATACGGCGCGATATGCCTACTCGCACCACATCCAGCGTCTGATGGTCACGGGAAATTTCGCCCTGCTGGCAGGCGTCGCCCCGCGCGAAATCGAGCGCTGGTATCTGGCCGTCTACGCCGACGCCTTCGAGTGGGTTGAGATGCCGAACACTTTGGGAATGGCCGTTTTTGCGGATGGCGGCCAAATGGCGTCCAAGCCCTATGCCGCGTCCGGCGCCTACATTGATCGAATGTCGGACTTTTGTACGGGGTGCGCATACGACGTGAAGCAGAAGACGGGTCAGAACGCCTGCCCGTTCAACTACCTCTACTGGGCGTTTCTGATCCGGCAGAGAGACCGCCTTGCGAATAATCCCCGGCTCGCTATGCCCTACCGCACGCTTGCGGGTTGGACGCAAGAACGCCAGACGGCGATCCTCGCCGAGGCGGAAGATTTTCTCGACCGGCTTGAATAGCGTCGTTGAGATCGACTGTCGTCGGGCGGCCCCTACGTCGAGTTCGGGCGTACCCAGACCATCATGCAGGGCCCTGACTCTCCCGACGATCCCGTGTCGACTACCTACTCGTGCACAGGTCCCATCGGCCTGAGCTTGATGCCCTTGCGCAGGAACTTGTAAGGCATCTCGACCGGGTCGGTGATGTGAGCGCCGGGCGACTGGACCACCAGGATGGTCTCGGAGATGGGCTGGAAGTCCGCGCGGAAGTGCACCGTCGATTTCAGCG
>RGPT01000127.1 GCA_010032545.1 Alphaproteobacteria bacterium | reverse complement strand
CGGCAACGAAGCCGAGGCCGCCCCCGTACCGCTTGGACCCTCGCCAGTCTTCAAGCCGATGGACCTGCGCATCGCGGTTCTCGACAGCAATCCGCTTGTGCGGGTTTCCGCCGACACAGCCGCCGTCATCCAGGCTACGGCCCGACTGCTCGGCAAGGCCGGCGCCAAGGTGAAGCGTGCCGAACCCGCGGCCTTCGACTGGCAGCAGAGCTGGGACGACTGGTCCGACCTGCTTCAATACGAAGTGCGGGCCTTGCAGCCTCTTGCGGAGCGCGAACGCTTCTTCGTTAAATCCAGGTCGCCCGATCCTTCGGTCCGTTCGGTGGCGCGGGCCGCCCATCTCGACATGGCGCAGTTCTTCGCCGTCCTCGACCGCCGCGACCGGGTCATCCGGCAATGCGAGCAGTTCCTCGACGACTACGATGCCTGGCTGATGCCGGTGATGCCAGATGCGGCGTTCATCCGCCAGAAGCAGAGCGCGCCGCTCGTCATCGATGGCGTGGCGCATCCGTATTTCTTCGCCGGCACGTCCTACAACTACCTGGCCAATTTCACCGGCCAGCCGTCGATCGTGCTGCCCTGCGGCTTCTCGCGCGAGGGCCTGCCCATCGGCTTGCAGCTTACCGGCAAGCGCTGGGGCGAGGCGGACCTGCTGGGCGTGGCCAAGGTACTGGAGAAACTCCTGCCGCCCTGTCCGATCCCGCCGAGCTACGCGGACTGAACCGCTATTCGATCTTCACACCGGCCTTTTCGATGATCGGCGTCCATTTGGCGACCTCGGCCTTCTGAAAGGCGGTGAAGGCGGCGGGCGCCATCTGTTCGGGCGTCGGGATGTCCTGGCCAAGATCTTCCAGTTTGCGGCGAACCTCCGGGTCTTTCAGCGCCACGATGGCGGCGGCATTCAGTTTGGCGATGATCTCCGGCGGCGTGCCCTTGGGCGCCCACAACCCGTGCCAGATCGCGACCTCGATGCCGGGGAAGCCGGCCTCGGCCGTGGTCGGCACGTCCGGCGCGGCGGCATTGCGCTGTTTGGAAGTCACGGCATAGACCTTGATCTTGCCCGCGCGGACGTGCGGCAGAGAATTCGACGACTGGTCGATCATGATCTGGATCTGGTTGGCGATCAGATCCTGTACGGCAGGGCCGGTGCCGCGATAGGGAACGAGCTGGTAGTTGGTGCCGGTGGCGGCAAAGAAGGCCAGCACGCCGATGTGCGATCCCGAGCCCATGCCGGCGGTGCCGCCCGAGATCTTGTCGGCATTGGCCTTCAGGTAGGCCACCAGTTCTTTCAGGTCTTTTGCCGGGATCTGGTTCGAGGTCACGACCAGAAGCGGGTTGGACGGCAGCAGGGCGATCGGCGCGAGGTCGTTCTGCAGGTCGTAGTTCAGGTTCTTGTAGATGGCGCCGTTCACCACATTGGTGCCGAGGTGACCGATACCGATCGTGTAGCCGTCCGGAGTTGCGCGGGCGAGCTTGCCCATCGCGATGGTTCCCGCCGCGCCGGCAACGTTGTCGATGATGAATTGCTGCCCGAGTTCGCGGCCCATGCGTTCGCCCACGATGCGGGCCATGACGTCGGTAGGGCCGCCGGCCGCGAAGGGCACGATGAGGCTGACCGGCTTGTTGGGGTAGGCCTGAGCGTGCGCCGGCCCGGCCGTCGCCACGGCCAGCAGGGCAAGTGCGGTTCTGCGCAGCATGAAGAGTTTTCCCCGAGCTTGTTGTTGGCGGAGACTAGCCGGGCCGCGCCCTCAGCGCCATTGCAGCAAGGCGAAATCCTGGGAGATGGGGGTGCGGGGGCTGAACGAGCCTTCCGGCGGCGCCGGGGCCGAAGCCGCTTCGGACGTCGTCATTGTGCAGGAGCGTCTGCCGTCATTGTGACGAGCACGGCGCGGTTGGCGACTTGCTGCCCTTCCTGCGCGGAAACCGATTCTACCGTGGCATCGCGAACGGCTTTTAGCTGATGCTGGATCTTCATTGCCTCCAGCACGACCAGGGTCTGGCCGCGTACGACAGTGTCGCCCGGCACCACCTTGATGGCGACGATCCGGCCGTCCATCGGCGCCCGCAACTTGCCGTCGCCGCCGGCTGCCCCTGCTTCGGGCGGAGCATAGGTCTTGTCGGTGAAGCGTACCGTGAGGGCATCGAGGTCGACGATCACATCGTCGCCGTCGATGTGGAACGGCGGGTTGGTGCCTTCGCCGGTTGCGACCTGGAGCAGCCGTTCCGTGCCACCAGTAGCCAGCCGGATCGGCGTCGGCTCCGGATTGGAGTTGCGCCAGCCGCGCAGTGGCAGCGGATAGCGTGCCGCCGAGGTCTGCCACAGCAGGGCCGCTGCGGTCCGCCAATGGGCCTCACTTATCTCGGGCGCGGTAAACGCGTGCTTCGTCAGGAAAGCGGTCGTGGCCTTGCCGGCGGCGAACTCGGGATGCTCCAGCAGGCGGATCAGGAAGTGCCGGTTGGTGACGGGCCCCAGTACCACGGTCTCGCGCAGCGCCCGGACCAGTCTGGTGCGGGCTTCTTCGCGCGTGGCGCCATAGCCGATCGCCTTGGCGATCATGGGATCGTAGAAGGGCGAGATCACCGAGCCCGCGACCACGCCGTAGTCGAAGCGTACGCCCGCGCCAGATGCCGGCTGCCAGACGTCGACCCGGCCGGCCTGCGGCAGGAAGCCGTTGTAGGGATCCTCGGCATAGAGGCGCACTTCAATGGCGTGGCCCTTGAACTTCACCTGCTCCTGCGTGAGCGGCAGCCGTTCGCCACGCGCGACACGCAGCTGCCATTCGACGAGGTCGAGACCGGTGATCTCCTCCGTCACGGGATGCTCGACCTGGAGGCGGGTGTTCATCTCGAGGAAATAGAACGCACCGTCGCCATCCAGCAGGAACTCGACCGTGCCGGCGCCTCGATAGCCGATTGCCTTGGCTGCGGCGACGGCAGCTGCCCCCATGCGCTCACGCAGAGCCGCATCGACGGCCGGTGAGGGCGCCTCTTCGATCACCTTCTGGTGGCGACGCTGCACCGAACAGTCACGCTCACCCAGGTGAATCACGTTGCCGTGCACGTCGGCAAAGACCTGGATTTCGACGTGACGGGCATCGACGACGGCCTTCTCAAGGATCAGCTCGCCCGAGCCGAAGGCGCTCCCGGCCTCGGCGCGCGCCGCGCGGATGGCTTCCAGAAGATCGCCGTCGCGCTCGACCAGCCGCATGCCGCGCCCGCCGCCGCCCGCCGCGGCCTTGACCATCACCGGCAGGCCGATCTTGCGAGCTTCCTTTTCGAGATTGGCGTCGCTCTGGTCCGCCCCTTGATATCCCGGCACGCAGGGCACACCGGCATCGATCATGCGGCGCTTGGCGGCGGCCTTGTTGCCCATGGCAGCAATGGCGGCAGGCGTCGGCCCGATGAAGACCAGGCCCGCGTTCTCGCAGGCTGTCGCGAACTCGGCATTCTCGGAGAGGAAACCGTAGCCCGGATGCACTGCATCGGCGCCGGACGTGTGGGCGGCTTCCAGGATGCGGTCGATATTGAGATAGCTTTCGCCGACCGGCGATGGCCCGATACGCACCGCTTCGCTGCACTCCGAAACATGCAGCGCATTCTTGTCGGCGTCGGAATAGACCGCCACGGTGCGGTAACCCATGTCCACGGCGGTATCGTGGATACGGACTGCGATCTCGCCTCTGTTGGCGATCAGGATCTTGCTGAAACGCTTCATTCAACGGCCCACCGCGGCGGCCGCTTCTCGGCGAAGGCGCGCAGGCCCTCGGACGCCTCGGGGCCGCGCCGTGCCTCCGCGAACTTGTCGGCGGCGAAGTCGAGCACCTTCGACAAGGGCTCGGTGCCGACCTTCATCACCACCTGCTTGGTGAGCGCGTTGGCGATCGGCGCACAGCGGTCGATCTGCTTCAGCAGCTCTTCCAGCTTTGCGTCGAGCGCCGCAGAATCCTTCACGAGATAGTGGGCGATGCCCAGGCGATAGGCCTCGGCGCCCTTGAAGCGTGCCGCGGTCAGCGTGAGGTGGCGGGTCTGCGGCACGCCGATGCGGGCGGCGACGAAAGGCGCGATCTGGGCCGGTACGATGCCGATGGCTGTCTCGCTCATGGCGAATCCCGCCTCCTCGGTGCAGATCGCCACGTCGGAGACGCAGAGGATGCCGAAGCCGCCGGCGATGGCGTAGCCCTCGACCGCCGCCACCACGACCTGGGGGCTGGTGTTCACCATCTCCAGGAACGTGCCGAAGCCGCGGTTCCAGATGGCGATCGGGTCCCGCTCGCCGGGCTTGGGCTTTTCGGTAAAGCTCTGCTCCATGCTCTTGAGATCGGCACCGGCACAGAAAGTGCCGCCGGCCCCGCGCAGGATCACGACCTTGATGTCTCGACGGCCGCGCAGGGTCTCGAACACGGAGCGCAGCTCGCCGATCAGCGTCGGGTTGAGCGCGTTCTTCACCTCAGGGCGATTGAGCGTGACATGCAGGCGCGAGCGCTCGCGGTGCAGCAGCAGCGTTTCGTACTTGTCGGCGAAATCGGCCATCTGGTCCTCAGCGATTTTCGAGCCGCGGCAGCGTGCCCATCAGCTTGGAAATGATCTGCAGCATGACCTCGTCGGCGCCGCCGCCGATCGAGGCCAGGCGCGAATCGCGGAACGATCGCGCCACGGGACTGTCCCACAGGTAGCCGGCACCGCCCCAATACTGCAGGCAGCCATCGGCGACGAGCCGGAGCACGCGGCCGGCCTTGAGCTTTGCCATCGAAGCCAGCATCGTCACGTCATTGCCGTCGAGGTATTCCTCACAGGCGCGGTAGCAGAGCGAGCGCACCAACTCTACTTCGGTGCTGAGTTCGGCCAGCTTGAAGTGGATTACCTGGTTGTCGAGCAGCGGCCGGCCGAACACCTTGCGTTCGCGTGTGTATTCGACGGTCTGGTCGATCAGCCGGCCCATGCCGACGACCGAACTGATTGCGCCCCACAGCCGCTCTTCCTGGAACTGCTGCATCTGGTAGACGAAGCCCATGCCTTCCTGGCCGATGAGGTTGCCCACCGGGACCTTCACCTCGTCGAGGAAGATCTGCGCGGTATCGGAACTGCGCATACCGAGCTTGTCGAGCTTCTTCACGATCTGCACGCCCTTTGTCTTCATCGGCAGGCAGATCAGCGACTTGTTCTTGTGCGCCGGCCCCGCGCCGGTACTGGCGAGCAGGCACATCCAGTCGGCCTGGGTGCCGTTGGTCGTCCACATCTTGCCGCCGTTGATCACCCAGTCGCCGCCCACCTTGCGGGCCGTGGTCTTGATCGAGGCAACGTCGGAGCCTGCGCCCACTTCCGAGACGCCGAGGCAGGCCACGTAGTCGCCGGCGATCGAGGGTGCCAGGAACTCCTTGCGCAACGCATCGCTGCCGTAGCGCGCCAGTGCCGGTGTCGCCATGTCGGTCTGCACGCCGATCGCCATCGGCACCGAGCCGCAATTGATGTGACCCAGCTCCTCGGCCATCACCATGGCATATGAATAGTCGAGCCCCATGCCGCCGTATTCGACCGGCTTGTTGATGCCGAGAAGGCCGGCATTGCCCAGCTTCTTGAAGACCTCGTGGGCGGGGAAGATGCCTTCCTCTTCCCACTTGTCGACCAGCGGATTGATGTCCTTGTCGATGATCGTCCGCAGGGTTCGGCGGATCTCTTCGTGTTCCTGGGTGAATTGCATCTAACGGTTCCCGAGGCGGGGCAGCGTGCCCATGAGCTTCGAAATGATCTGCAGCATGACCTCGTCGGCGCCGCCGCCGATCGAGCCCAACCGGCCGTCGCGATAGCTGCGAGCGACGGGATTGTCCCAGAGGTAACCGGCGCCGCCCCAGTACTGCAGGCAGGCATCGGAGACCTCGCGGCGGAGCCGGCCCGCCTTCAGCTTCGCCATCGAGGCCAGCATGGTGACGTCCTTGCCGGCGAGATATTCCTCGCAGGCGCGATAGACCAGCGAACGCAGCGCCTCGACTTCGCTCTTGAGCTCGGCCAGGCGGAAGTGGACGACCTGGTTGTCGAGCAGGGGCCGGCCGAACACCTTGCGCTCGCGTGTGTAGTCGATGGTGGCGTTGATGATGCGATCGCAGCCCATCAACGTGCCGGCGCCGGCCCACAGCCGTTCCTCCTGGAACTGCTGCATCTGGTAGATGAAGCCCGAGCCTGGCTGGCCAATCGTGTGGCGTACCGGCACCTTCACGTTGTCGAAGAAGGTCTGCACCGTGTCCGAGGCCCGCATGCCGAGCTTGTCGAGCTTCTTGGCGATCGTGATGCCCTTGGTCTTCATCGGCACGACGATCAGAGACTTGTTCTTGTGGGCCTGGCCGTCGCCGGTATTGGCCAGCAGGCACATCCAGTCGGCCTGGGCCCCGTTGGTGGTCCACATCTTGCCGCCGTTGATCACCCAGTCGCCGCCGACCCGGTTGGCGGTGGTCTTGATCGAGGCCACGTCAGAGCCGGCGCCGGTCTCCGATACGCCGAGGCAGGCGACATAGTCGCCGCTGATCGAGGGTGCCAGGAACTCCTGGCGCAATTCGTCGCTGCCGTAGCGGGCAAGTGCCGGAGTCGCCATCGAGATCTGCACGCCGGTGGCCATCGGGATCGAGCCGCCGTTCACCAGCCCGAGCGATTCCGAGCAGACCATGGCGTAAGAGAAGTCGAGGCCCGATCCGCCGAACGGGACGGGCTTGTCGACGCCCAGAAGACCGGCCGCGCCCATTTTCCTGAACAGTTCGTGGGCGGGGAACTGGCCCGCGGCCTCCCAGTCGTCGACATTGGGATTGACCTCGCGGTCGATCAGCGTCTTCCAGGTCTGGCGCAACGCCTCGTGTTCTGGCGTGAATTTCATCTCTACATCCTTGCAACGCCGAAGGTGATCGGATTGAGCGGCCGCACCAGCGACTCGCGGGCGATCGACAGCGTGAAGGCCAGCACCCGGCGCGTATCGCGCGGATCGATGATGCCGTCGTCCCACAGATGGGCCGTGCCGTAGAGCGCTGTCGACTCGCGCTCGAACTGGTCGACGATGGCCTTGAACATCTTGTCGATCTCGGCCTTGGGCGGCTCCTTGCCCTCGCGCAGGAACTTCTGCTCGGTCACCGTCTTCATGACGCCCGCCGCCTGCTCGCCGCCCATCACCGCCGTGCGGCTGTTCGGCCAGGCAAAGATGAAGCGCGGGTCGTAGGCGCGGCCGCACATGCCGTAGTTGCCGGCGCCGAAGCTGCCGCCGATCACGATGGTGATCTGCGGCACCGTTGCATTGGCGACTGCCTGGATCATCTTGGAGCCGTGCTTGACGATACCGCCGCGCTCGGCCTCGGTGCCGACCATGTAGCCGGTGGTGTTCTGCAGGTAGACGATGGGCGTACCCTGCTGGCAGCAGAGCTGGATGAACTGCGCGGCCTTCACAGCACCCTTGGTGGTGATCGGGCCGTTGTTGCCGATCAGCGCCACTGGTTCGCCCTCGATCTCGGCCCAGCCGCAGATCGTCTGCTGGTCGTAGAGGCCCTTGAACTCGAGGAAATCCGAGTCGTCGACCAGGCGGGCGATCACCTCGCGCACGTCGTAGGGATCCTTGTGCGAGGGCGGTACGACGCCGCAAAGCTCTTCTATGTCGTAGCGCGGCTCCTTGAAGGTCCGCGGTACGCGTGGCGGCAGGCGGTCGTTCCAGTGCCACTTGGCGATCACCTCGCGGGCCATGCGGATGCCGTCGGCATCGTTCTCGGCCATCCATTCGGCGATGCCCGAGACAGTGGCGTGCATTTCGGCACCGCCCAGTTCCTCGTCGGTGGCGATCTCGCCGGTGGCGGCCTTCAGGAGGGGCGGGCCGGCCAGAAACACCTTGGCCTGATTGCGCACCATGATGACGTAGTCGGAGAGGCCGGGCAGATAGGCGCCGCCCGCCGTCGAGGAGCCATGCACCACGGTCACCTGCGGGATGCCGCGCGCCGACATGCGGGCCTGGTTGGCGAAGCCGCGGCCGCCGGGCACGAAGATTTCCGCCTGGTAGAGAAGATTGGCGCCGCCGGACTCCACGAGGTTCACCACCGGCAACTTGTTCTCCATCACGATCTGCTGCACGCGCTGGCCCTTGCGCTGACCGGATGGCGCGACGGTGCCACCCTTGATGGCGCTGTTCGAGGCCGACACGATGCAGCGCACGCCTTCGACATAGCCGATGCCTGAAACGGAGCCGCCGCCGGCGCCGGAGCCATCCTTGTCGTCGTGCATGCGATAGCCCGCGAGCGGCATCAACTCGAGGAAGGGCGCGCCACGATCGAGCAGGAGCGCGATTCGCTCGCGCGGCATCAGCTGCTTGCGCTTCTGGAATCGGGCACGTGATTTCTCGGTGGCGGCCTGGACGATGGCCTCGGCGTCGCGGAACTCGGCGATTGCCGCCAGCATCTTCTCGCGATTTTTCCTGAACTCGTCGCTGTTGATGTCGATCTGGCTTTCGAGGACCGGCATGGACTACTCGCCTCCCAGAACTTTGGGCGTCGTGGCGAGATGGAAGCCGTCGAAGGGTTTTGACCGGTCGGTCACCACCAGGTCCATGGAGCGGTTGCCCAGCGGCACGCCACCGTCGATGCGGATCTCGGTGCCGGTGATATAGGCAGCCGCTTCGCTCAGCAGGAAGCAGACCACGGCCGAGACCTCGCTTTCGGTGCCGAGCCGGCCGAGCGGGCAGTAGCCTTTCAGCCTGGGAATCCGCTCCTTGAATTCGCCCTGGTAGGTGTCCATGCCCGACGACGCGATCCAGCCTGGCGATACGGCATTCACGCGCACGCCGGCATAGGCCCATTCGTGGGCGAGGGTCATGGAGAGATTGACCATGCCGGCGCGGGCGGCGCCGGTGTGGGCCATGTTGGGAAAGCCATTGCGCATGTCGGCCGCCATGTTGACGATCGAGCCGCCGTGCTTCTCCATCGACTGGGTAAAGACTTCGCGGCTGACGATGAAGCCGCCGGTGAGGTTGTTGCGGACGACGACGTCGAAGCCCTTGGCGCTCATCGATGCGGCAGGCGAGGGGAACTGGCCTCCGGCATTGTTGAACAGGCCGTGGATGCGGCCGTTTGCGCCGACGATCTTCTCGATCGCTTCCTTCACCTGGGCCTCTTCGCGGATGTCGAAGGCGTGGATCTCGCAGGAACCGCCGGCGGACTCGATCTCGCGCCTTACGGTTGCGAGCTTCTCGGCCTTACGGCCAGTGATCACGACATGCGCGCCAAGGGCTGCGATTTCATGAGCTGTGCAGCGCCCGATCCCGCTGCCGCCGCCGGTGACGACCACGGTCTGGCCCTCAAACAGCCCCGGCTTGAAGACCGAGCGATACGACATGTTTCCTCCACTATTCTCCCCGACTCTTATTGGCGGGTGGCCGTGCATCAAAGTCTCTTGTGACGCGCTGTTCGTTGTTCGGGCTGTAGTTGACGTTTACGTAAAGGTCAAGTAAGCGGGGCGAGTCCATCGGTTTCGGGAGCAAGCTATGACGCTGCAAGAAATTACCGCCAAGATGTCGGAAGGCGCTTCGAAGAAGGCGGCCTTCGGAAACTCCGTGAAATTCGCCACGGACCAGGGTGTCGTCCACATCGACGGTCACGCCACGCCGCCGGTCGTCAGCAACGACGACAAGGCTGCAGACTGCACGATCAAGATGGACTTCAGCGACTTCGCCGACTTGATCGGCGGCAAACTCGACGGCATGACGGCTTTCATGACCGGCAAGCTCAAGATCGAAGGCGACATGGGCGTCGCCATGAAGCTGCAAAGCATTTTGCGCTAAGGCGCGTTCACACGCGCCGGCGGGCGGCAGCGCCTTCTGAGGCGCGAGAGCCCGCATGGTACTAATGAGAAGGGTCCTTAGCGGGGCCCTTTTCTTTGTCTATTCCTCGCGGCTCTTGTGATAGTGGCGCCGCGCTTTGGCGCGATTTCCGCAGCTCTGCATCGAACACCAGCGCCGCTTGCCGGCGCGGCTGTCGTCGAGGAACAGCCATCCACACTCGGGGTTGGCACAGCGGCGCACGCGGTCGAGCCGGGGACCTGCCAGGAGATCGCCCGCAGTCCACAGCACCGGGGCCAGCAGGGCGAGCGCCGTTCCCGACTTCATGTCGACGTCCCAGCCATAGCCGCCGCGCTCGCGCTTGAGAGTCGTGCGGGCCGGTGCGGCCGACAGGGCCGAATTGAGCGCCTCGAGGTCGCGCACGGCGGGCGTCTTGTCCTGCGCTTGGGCATCGAACAGGCGATGAAGGTTTTCGCGCAACTCAAGCGCCCGCTCGAATTCCCTCGGTGTCGTCGGCTTGACCGATTTTGGCACGCCGTTGGCGGCGAGCCAGCCCGCCAGATCCTCCGGCGCCATTAGTGTTTCGGTTGGCGCCGCCTGGCCCCGCCAATAGCGTGTGTTGACGAATTCCAGGCACAGATCGGGGCGGTTCATTTGTCAGACTTAGTAACCGGTTGAGCGGTTGACAAGCCTGAGGCTGGTCATTGACCATATAACCAGTTATATAGTTATCCAAGGATGAAGCCATGTTCGACCACGTTTCGATCGGCGTCAGCGACATCAAGCGGGCGGGAAGGTTCTACGACGCGGCCCTCGGGCCGCTTGGCTACACGCGGCTGAGCGACGGCGAGGGCTCGCTGGGCTACGGCGCCAAGGAAGTTGCCCTTTGGGTTCTGGCCGCCGCGCGGCCGGTGAAGCCCGACATGGAGTCGGGCCTGCACTTCTGCTTCGTCGCAAAGGACAGCAAAGCAGTCGACGCCTTTTACGCGGCCGCGTTGAAGGCCGGCGCCAAAGACAATGGCAGGCCGGGCGTACGCGCCGACTATGGTCCCAAGTACTACGCAGCCTATGCGATCGATCCCGACGGCTACCGGATCGAGGCCTATTGCGGGGCGTGAACCGTCAGTCGGCGAGCAATAGCGCCTGACGCGTCAGGGCACCATCGGCGTCACGCAGCTCGTGCACGATCGTAAAGTGGTCGGCGCCGGCCACCGGCAGCAGCGCGCCCGGCAGATGGGCGGCGGCGCGCTTGGCGTGAAGGTCGCGGCTGTCAGAGACGAGCGGCGGCAACTCGGCCGTGCCGTAGGTGATGAGCATGGGTTTGGCCACCACCGGCAGGCGCAGCGGGGACAGCGTTTCGATTTCGTCATCGCCGAGCTGCAGCTTGTCGTTCAGATAGGTGTCGCGGATCGGACCCAGCTCGTAGACGCCGGAAATCGCAAGGCCGGCACTGACGCGTTTGTGGCCGAGGCACATGGCGGTCAGGTGACCTCCGGCCGACCAGCCCGAGAGGACCACCTTGCCGTCGATGCCGTGTGCCCGGCCGTTGGCGGCAAGCCAGTCCAGCGCCGCGTTGATCTCGGCCACGATTTCGGTCGTCGGGCGCCAGCGTGTAGCCGGGGAGCGCGCCGGCCCAGCCGCGGGCATGGAGGCCCGCGATCAGATTGGAGAACCCGTCCTTGCTGTTGCGCTGCCAGTAGCCGCCGTGGATGAACACGATGCAGGGGGCGCCGGGATTGGCGGCCGGGAACAGATCCCAGGTATTGCGTTCCTTGGGTCCATAGCGCAGGTCAAGATGTCCGGGATGGGCGCGGCGAAATTCGGCGGAGGCCGCCTCTCGCGCAGCGTTGAGCGCGGCGCTGTTCTTCACCGCCAGCGAGTTGTTGTAGGCCGCGTCGCGCTCGGCGCGACTCATGGTGCCCCAGGTCATGCGCCAGTGATCTCCTTCAGTAGGGCGAAAAACCCGCGCTTGCGCGCCGACGAGATCGTCCAGTCGACGGGCAGCGCAACAGCAAGGACGGGTTCTCCAATCTGATCGCGGGCCTCCATGCCCGCGGCTGGGCCGGCGCGCTCCCCGGCTACACGCTGGCGCCCGACG
>RGPT01000126.1 GCA_010032545.1 Alphaproteobacteria bacterium | reverse complement strand
GCCGTCGGCACCGGCGGCAAGCGCCCGAAACGCCTCGTCGAGCTTGGCATTTGCCCAGGCGCCGAGCGGCGTCAGATAGACGTCGAAATTGCGCAGGCGATCCATGCGATAGTCCCGGTCGCCCCCCAATTCGAGGATTTCCAGGCGCTGCTTGACCAGATCAATGAAGGGCAGAAAGCGGTCGCGCTGCAGTCCGCCCTTGTAAAGGTCGTCAGGGGCCCGATTGGACGTGGCGATGACGGTGATTCCCTCGTCGAACAGGGTCTCGAACAGGCGCGCGAGGATCATCGCGTCGGCGATGTTGGTGACCTGGAACTCATCGAAGCAGAGCAGCCGCGTTTCGGCAGCGATCGCCTTGGCGATCGGCACGATCGTGTCGGACTCCGGCGGTGCGCCCTTGGCCGCGAGTTCCTCGCGGCGACGGTGCAGGCGCTCCTGGACCTCGAGCATGAACTCGTGGAAATGCACACGCCGCTTCCTGGCAACCGGTGCGTCGGCAAAGAACAAATCCATGAGCATCGACTTGCCGCGGCCGACCGGCCCCCAGATGTAGAGGCCATGCGGTCCCGCCGGTGGCTTGGCCGTGCGGCCAATTCCCAGGCGCGCCAGCAGGCCGGGCCTAACCGGATGCGCCGACATCGCCTCCAGCTGGTCGTACACGGCCTGGAGGCGCTCGACGATGCGCTCCTGCACCGGGTCGGCATGAATCTCGCCCGCCGCACGGCGGGCGGCGAGGTTGGCAAGCGGACCCTGCTTCATGATCAGAGGGGCGCCGGTCGAAGGGGGAATGAGCTCCATTCTGCCGGCATAACTAGCTCACCGGCACGCGCGTGCCTATAAGGTGCGGCAATGAAGATCGCATTTCTCGGCACCTCCGCTTTCGCAGTACCGGCACTCAAGGCTTTGGTCGAAGCCGGCCATGATGTGGTTGCGGTGTATACCCGCGCGCCCAAGCCCGCCGGGCGCGGCCAGCAGGAGCGCCGCACACCGGTGCACGAGACGGCACATGCGCTCGGGCTCGCCGTGCGCTCACCCAAGAGTCTCAAGGGCGAAGACGAAGCACTGGCCTTCAAGGCGCTCGACCTCGATGCCGCTGTGGTGGTGTCCTACGGCCATCTCCTGCCGAAGAGCTTTCTCGATGCCCCGGTACTGGGCTGCATCAACATCCATGGTTCACTGCTGCCACGCTGGCGTGGTGCAGCGCCCATTCATCGCGCCATCCTGAGCGGCGACCGCGAGACCGGCGTCACCACGATGCGCATGGACGAAGGCCTCGACACCGGACCAATGTTGCTGGCGGAGCGCACGCCGATCTCGGCCGCCGATTCCGCCGAGGCGGTGCACGATCGTTTGGCGGAGCTGGGGGCGCGGCTCATCGTGTCGACCCTCGACGGGCTGATGCGCAACACGATCGACCCCGTGCCACAGCCTTCGGACGGCGTCACCTACGCCCACAAGCTCGGCAAGGAGGAAGGCGCCCTCGACTGGCGCCGGCCGGCGGCCGAGCTTGAGCGCAAGGTCCGCGCTTTCCATCCGTGGCCCGGCACCTGGTTCGAGTTCAACGGTGAGCGCATCAAGGTGTTGGCGGCGGGCCTCGCTCTGGCTGCAGGCACCCCCGGTACGCTCGCGGTCGGGCGCGACGGCTTCCCGGTGGTGGCCTGTGGTGTTGGCGGACTAAGATTCCTGCAGCTCCAGCGGCCGGGCCGGTCGGCGCAACCGGCCGATGCCTTTTTGCGCGGCTTCGCCCTGACGGCAGGCACCGTTCTGCCACCACCCGCCATCATGTCGCTGCCGCCATCCAAGCCCGCCGGTTGACGCCGTGCCGCGCTACAAGCTCATCGTCGAGTACGATGGCGGCCCGTTCGTCGGCTGGCAGCGCCAGCCCAACGGGCCGACGGTCCAGGCCCTGCTGGAAGAAGCGATCTTCGCCATGAGCGGCGAACGCGTGGCGGTCCAGGGGGCGGGGCGCACCGATTCCGGCGTCCATGCGCTTGGCCAGGTGGCACACTTCGATCTCTTGAGCGAAATGGCGCCCGACAAGGTGCAGGCCGCCCTCAATTTTCACCTCAAGCCCAACCCGATCGCGCTGCCGTCGGTCGAGATCGCGCCGGCGAAGTTCCATGCCCGCTTCACCGCAACATGGCGGCGCTATCGCTACCGCATCCTCAACCGCCGGGCACCGCCCACGCTCGACCGCGGCCATGTCTGGCATGTGCCGGCGCGGCTCGATATCGCCGCGATGATCGACGCCGCTGGGGTGCTGCAGGGCCATCACGACTTCAACAGCTTCCGCTCGACGGCCTGCCAGGCGCCATCGTCGATCAAGACGCTCGACCTGCTCCGCGTGACGTCCGTGGACAGCGAGATCCACATCGACGTCGGCGCCCGGTCGTTCCTGCACAATCAGGTGCGCATTCTCGTTGGAACGCTCAGGCTGGTGGGGCGTGGTCAGTGGTCGCGGCGCGACGTCGTGGAGGCGCTGGCCGCCTGCGATCGCACACGGGCCGGCCCGACGGCGCCGCCGCAAGGCCTGTGCCTGATGGAAGTGCGATACGGTCTAGGTGACGACAGCAGCAGCGATGCCGAGATAGCGAGCGACGAGGAATGAAATGAAGGCGAGCGGCACCCAGCTCACGATCAGCAGCATGATCGAGAGCGGCCAGCCGGCACCCAGCACCTGTCGCGTGGTGACGAGAAACCAGTAGAAGAAAAGCGCCTGAAGGACGACGTGAACCAGATCGCCGATCGCGGCGGGCGCAAGCTGGGCGAGCGGCACGAGCACAACGGCCAGGAGCATGCCCGGGAGGTTGATCCAGTTGAGCGCCCCGATGTAGCGGGCGTAACGGTCGAGCCAGCCCTGGCGGCGCGCGATCTCGTGAAAGATCACCGGGAACAGCAGCCATTCAACGACATAGCTGATCGTCTCGACGACGAAGATCTCCATCTCGTCGGCTGCCGTCGTGACGCCTGAATAGCGGATCAACAGAAGGATGATCTGCAGCGGTGCCACCAGCACCATGACGCGGAACGACCTGAGGCAGGCTTCCGTCGTATTGTCGAAGTAGGTCGTTGCCCTTGGATCGCGCCACAGGAACGCCACCGCCCCCTGCACGCCGCGGGCGATCTCGGCAGCGCTGAGCATGGCCCGGCCTCAGGCCGCGAAGAAACGGTCGAGGACCGTCTCATAGACGCGGGCGAGCGTCTTCAGATCGGCGACTGCGCTCTTCTCGTCGACCTTGTGCATGCTCTCGCCGACCAGCCCGAATTCCAGCACCGGGCAATAGGACCGGATGAAACGGGCGTCCGAGGTGCCGCCCGTGGTCGAGAGTTCGGTCTCGACGCCAGCCACGTCGCGGATGGCGCCGGCCACCAGGTCGCTCAGCGGTCCCGGCGGCGTGTAGAAGGACTCACCCGAGACTTCGAAGGCAAGTTCGAAGGTGCCGTTGCCGCCGAGTGCTGCATTGGCGCGCTCCAGCCGTTCGGTGAGATGGGCGAGCAGCTTCTTGGACGTCCACAGATCGTTGAAGCGGGTGTTGAAGCGTGCCTTGGCGACGCCGGGCGCGATGTTCGTCGCCTTGTTGCCGACGTCGACGGTCGTGAATTGCAGCGATGTCGGCTGGAAATGAGTGCTGCCCTGGTCGATCGGTTCGCGAATCAAAGCTTCGATCAGCGCCGACAGCCGATGGATGGCATTGTCCAGCCGGTCCGGGTAGGCGACGTGACCCTGGATGCCGCGCACTACCAAGTCGACGGTCATGCTGCCGCGCCGGCCGATCTTGATCATGTCCCCGAAGCGCCGCGAACTGGTCGGCTCGCCCACCACGCAGGCATCGATCGTCTCGCCGCGCCCGGCCAGGCGTTGCAGCATCTTGACTGTGCCGTTGACGGCAGGGCCCTCCTCGTCGCCGGTGATCAACAAGCTGATCGAGCCGCCGAAGTCATGGCCGCGCCGGGCGAGGAAGCGTGCCGCAGCCTCGGTGAAGGCCGCGATTGCGCCCTTCATGTCGGCCGCGCCTCGACCGAACAGGTAGCCTCCCGAAAGCTCGGCCGCGAAGGGCCCGATCGTCCAGGACGAAAGATCGCCCACAGGCACCACGTCGGAGTGCCCGGCGAAACAGAAATGGCGGCCGCCATCGCCTATCCGGGCATAGAGGTTGGCCACGTCGTCGGTGCCGGCTTGCGTGAAATCCATGCGCTCGCAGCGGAACCCGAGCGGCGCGAGCGTGCACTCCAGCAGGTCGAGCGCACCCGCCTCCCGTGGCGTCACGCTCTCGCAGCGCACCAGCGCGCGCGTCAGTTCGATCACGTCAATGACGTTGGAAGACAGGGCATCGGGCATGCCCGAACACTACAGCCACGCCCCGCCAAAGAGAAGGGCGCCAGCCAGGCCAGACGGGCGCCCAGTCGATTTGAGAGGAAGATAGTCTTGTTGCTTGTGAAACTCAGGCGACCATGCGGTCGGCCTCCTGCAGATTGACCGAGACGAGCTGGGACACGCCCTGCTCGGCCATGGTGACGCCGTACAGCCGGTCCATGCGCGCCATCGTCACCCGATGATGGGTAATGATCAGGAAGCGCGTGTCGGTGCGCCCGGCGATGTCCTGAACCAGGGCACAGAAGCGTTCCACGTTGAGGTCGTCCAGTGGCGCATCCACCTCGTCCAGCACGCAGATCGGCGCCGGGTTGGTCATGAACACGGCGAACAACAGCGACAGCGCGGTCAATGCCTGTTCGCCACCGGACAGAAGCGACATGACCTGCAGCTTCTTGCCCGGCGGGCTGGCGTGGATTTCGAGGCCTGCCTCGAGCGGATCCTCGGACTCCGTGAGGCGCAGTTCCGCCTTGCCGCCGCCGAACAGCTTGGTGAAGAGGCCCTGGAAGTGGCCACTCACCTGCTCGAAGGCGACGAGGAAGCGCTCGCGGCCTTCGCGGTTAAGGCTCTGGATGCCCTGGCGCAGGCGGCCGATGGCGGCGACCAGGTCGTCGCGCTCGGACGTCATGCCGGTGATCTGCTGTTCCAGTTCGTTGGCTTCTTCTTCGGCCCTCAGATTGACCGCGCCCATGGTCTCGCGCTCGTGGACCAGGCGCTCGAGGCGGTGCTCGGCCTTCTCGATCTCCGGCAGCTCTTCCAGCGACTGGACTTCCGCCAGGGCGAGCACGCCGTCCGGCTCGCAGCGCAGCCGCTCGACGATTCGCTCGACCACGGCTTCACGGTCCTTGGTCGCCTGTTCGACCAGGCCCTCGCGCCGGACGCGGCTTTCGCGCGCGCCTGCCAGTTCGCCTTCGGCCTGGCGCAGCGCCTTGTCGGCTTCAGCCAGCCGCGTTTCGCCGACAGCCAGCCGGTCGGCGGCCTGCTGACGGTTGGTCTCGGCCGTGCCGATCTGGTCGGCCAACGCTTCGCGCTTGGCCTCGATCTCGGCGGGCTTGGCTTCGAGTTCGGCGATGGCGCCGGCGATCTGGTCGCGGCGGGCGTCGAGTTCGAGGATCTGGCCGTCGGCATCGGCCAGACGCTTGCTCCACCCGGCATGCTCCTGGGCGATCTGACCCAGACGCTCCGTGCGCATCGCCGCCTCGCGGGCAAGGCGGTCGCAGGTGCCCTCGGCCTCGACCAGGGCAGACCGCAGCTCGGCGATACGCACCCGCAGGGCCCCGGCTTCGACCCGATCGGCCTGGGTGTCGGAAATCGCCGATAGCCGGGCCTCGCGGAAAGTGCGCCGCATTTCAGCGTCGGCGATATCGCCGGCGATCTCGACCTCAGCCTGCTCGATGCCGGTGAGGCGCGTGCGCAACTGGTCGGTGCGACGCGCCACTTCCGAATGACGATCGCGCGCCGTGGTCGCGCCGCGCTCGGCGGCAGCGATGGCTGTCTGGGCGCCGCGTTCGGCCGCACGGGTTGCTTCGCCCGCATCCTCGGTCTTGCGCCGCGCGGCCGCAGCCACATCGCGTTCGTGCTGGCGGGCCTGCTCGACGCACGTCCGCTCGGCATCGCGCGCGGCGGCGAGCCAGACCGCCTCGGCGTCGACGCGCGCCTGTTCGGCAGTCTGTTCGACGACGACGTCGTCGATCTGCTGGCGGATCTCCGCCAGCCGGTTACGCTGGCTCAGACGTACCGCGGCCGTCGAGGGGGCGCCGGCGCGCATCGTGTATCCATCCCAGCGCCACACAGCGCCATCGCGCGAGACAAGCTGCTGGCCGGGCTTCAGCGCCGGCTGCAGCATCTCGCCTGTGGCGTCATCGGCAACGAGACCGATGAAGGCGATCCGGCGCGCGAGTTCCGGCAGCGCCGCAACGTGGGCGCCGAGCGGCGTCGCCCCTTCGGGCAGCGCCGGCGCATCGGTGAGCGGCTCCATCGGCAGCCAGTGCACCGGCGCGCCACGGTCCGACGAGGCTTCGAGTTCGTCGCCAAACGCCGCACCCAACGCCTTCTCGAAGCCGGGCTCGACCGTGAGAGCGTCGAGCAGCGGCGGCCAGAGCGAATCGGCCGCCGACTTCAGCGCCGCAGCAACACCCGCTTCCTCCGCCCGCAGTTTGGTCAACCGCGCGTTGGTCTTCTGCACGATCTCGGCAGCGGTGACGTGGCTCGCCTCGGCGGCCTGTCGTTCAGCCGCGCGGGCACGCTCCATGTCGATGCGCTCGGCTTCGGCCTTGGCCACGGCCATCCGCGCCGCTTCTGATTCGTAGCGCGCGGCCTCGCGGGCATTCTCGATCGCTTCCTGGCCCTGGCGCCGGGCCTCTTCGAACGCCGCGCGAGCGGCGTCGAGCGCAGCCTCGACCTCGGCCAGCGCCGGCAAGCCGGCCAGTTCGGCCTCGACCTGCTGCCGCTGGGCGGTAACCTCGGCGCACCGCATGGACATCCGGCGCAGGCGATCCTGCACCTCCGCAATCTCGCGACCGATGCTCTGGCGCAGGGCCTCGTCGTCGGCGATCTGGCGGGTCAGGCGGTCGTGTTCGGCCTCGGCCGCGGCGGTATCGGTCTGGGCGGCGTCGCGGGCGGCACGGGCCGACGCGGCGCGATCCTCTTCGCCGACCTGTTCCTGCTCGAGGCGGCCACGCTGGCTGTCGAGATCGGCTGTCGCTGCCTCGGCATCGCCCTTGCGGCCACGTTCGCGCTCGAGGTCGGAATCGGTCTGGCGCAGCCGGGTTTCGGCCTCTTGCTGGGCTTGTGCCACGCGCTCGGCTTCGGCAGTCAGTGCATCGTGCGCCACGCGCAGACGCTGAAGGGCAGCGGCGGCAGCAGCTTCGTCGTTGCGCAGCGGCGGCAACGAGGTCGCGGCTTCGGCCTGTGCCGTGGTGGCAAGGCCAACCAGACGCGTGAGGTCGGCGACCAGCGCCTCGGCCTCGCGCAGGCGCTCACCCGAACTGGCGAGATCGCTCTCCGCACTGGCAAGCTTCAGCGCCAGGACGGCGGCTTCGGCGCGGAGAATATGATCCGAGAGGTTACGATAGCGGCTGGCCTGCCGCGCCTGGCGCTTGAGCCCTTTGTGCTGTTCCTCGAGGGCCACCAGCACATCCTGTACGCGCGCCAGGTTCTGCTCGGCGGCGCGCAGCCGAAGCTCGGCCTCGTGGCGGCGGGCGTAGAGGCCGGTGATGCCGGCGGCCTCGTCGATGATGGTCCGGCGATCGGCCGGCTTGGCGTTGATGATCGCGCCGATGCGGCCCTGGCTCACCATTGCCGTCGAGCGCGAGCCGGTGGCGGCATCGGCAAACAGCGTCTGCACATCACGGGCGCGGATGTCGCGCCCGTTCACCGAATAGGCCGAGCCGTGGCCGCGCTCGATGCGGCGCACGACGTCGAGCTGGTCGGTATCGTTCACCATCGCCGGCGCGGTGCGCGTCTTGTTGTCGAGGGACAACATCACTTCGGCGATGTTGCGCGCCGGACGGGTGCCGGCGCCGGCGAAGATGACGTCCTCCATCTCGCTGCCGCGCATCTGCTTGGCCGAGGTTTCGCCCATTACCCATTTGAGCGCTTCGACGAGGTTGGACTTGCCGCAGCCGTTGGGGCCGACAATGCCGGTCATGCCCGACTCGATGACGAGCTCCGTCGGATCGACGAAGGACTTGAAACCGGAAAGCCGGAGCTTGTCGAACTGAACCATCTACACCACGCTGCTATGACTACTTGATGACTTTGCTGATGGCGCCGTCGATGTCCTCGACCGAACGCGACCCGCGATAGAGTTGACCGCCGATGAACAGCGTGGGCGTCGCGCTGACGCCGAGCGCCTCGCCGCTGCGATAGTCGTTGAGCACAGGGGCCATCATGGCGTCGTTGGCGAGGCAGGCCTTGATCTCGGCCTCGCCGAGACCGGCGATGCGGAGCGGCTTGGCGAGCTCGGCGAGCGGATCGGCGGCCGTCGCCCACTGTGGCTGGCTGCGGAAGATGATGTCGAGGACGCCGAAGTATTTGTCCTTGCCGGCGCATTCGGCGATCTGGGCCGCCTTCACCGCGACCTGATCGAGCGGAAAGTCGCGGTAGACGAGCTTCGCCTTGCCGGTGTCGATCCACTTCTTCTTGAGATCAGGCAGGATCTGGGCGTGGAAATGGGCGCAGTGCGAGCAGGTGAGCGAGGCATATTCGATGATGGTGACCGGCGCTTTGGGGTCGCCCAGGACGTGGTCGTTGGGCTGGACGGCCATGAGGGCAGCCTTGTCGGGCGTCGCCGCCACGGCAACCGGCGCCGGACCCGGGGCCGGGGGGCGCGTGCCGAAATAGACGCCCGCCACGATCGCGGCCACCGCCACGACGCCACCGGCGACAATCAAGATATTCCTCATTGCCGTCTTCCTCTCCACTACATCTTGGGAATTTCACCTGTGGGGAGTCAAACGATTACCGTCCCACCTGGCGTAAAATCGCTCCGATCGCGTCCATGCTGCCCGGATTCGCGTAGTTTTCCTCGTTGATGAACAACGTCGGCGTGAAGGTGACGCCGAGTGCCTGGCCGGATTGCACATCAGCCACGACTTTGTCCAAAGCGCGGTCGCTGGCGAAGCAGGCCTGGGCGCTCTCCGGGGTCACGCCCTGGGCCGCCACCACCGCGACCATGTCGACCAATGGGTCGCTCGCCGTCATCCACTCGACCTGGCCCCGGAAAAGCGCATCGCAGGTGGCATAGAACCTGTCCGGGGGGACGCATTCGGTGAGCTGGGCCGCCCGCGTGGCATAGATGTCCGACGGGAAGTGGCGGTGGATCAGCCTGAGACGGCCGGTGTCGATCCAGTCGCGCCTGAGCGTCGGCAGCACGCCGATGTAGAAGGTGGCGCAATGCGGACAGGTGAAGGAGGCATAGTCGATCAGCGTGTTGGGCGCCTTCGGGTCGCCCAGGATGTGGTCGCCGGGCATCGGCTCCAGCATCTGCGCGCGGGACAGTCCCTGGGCACGCAGGTCATCGGCGACGAACAGGGCACCCACAGCTCCCGCCAGCACACTGCGCCGACTGGCGACGCGCGCGCCGAGGCGCGTGAGCGCCGCCCGGAGATCGGGATCCTCGACGGCCGCGGCGCGCGCCGCGACCCGGGTCACGGCCTGCGGGTCGGGCGCCGGAGTGACGCGCGGCGGCAGCGCCCGGCCGATGGCGCCCTGCACGAGGCGGATGTCGTCGACCATCCGATGCCCGAAATAGGAATTGACGCGTTCCACGATCTGGCCGGTCTGGTGCTGAACCTCGAGCGCGGCAGCCCCCGAGACCCGTAACCGCAGCACCTTTCCGGCGCCGCTCGAGTTCCGGGCACCACGACCCGCCACCAGCGCCTCGGGACGCGTGGTGCGGGCGAGGTCTGGCCCCGCGATGGCCAACCATTCGGCGCGCAGGCGCGCGATCGAGGCGCCACGGCCTTTTGCGATGCCGGACGCGAGCCGCTGGGCAAGACCGCCGATGGCGCGGAAGCCGTTTTCCCGCATGGACCCTTTCAAACTCAGTCTCGTATGGTAGGCCACACACCCTTACATGGCCATGACCCACGCCCAGCGGTTACTGACTTGGTACGATCGTCATCGTCGCACCCTGCCGTGGCGCGCGCCGCCCGGCGAGCGTACCGCGCCCTACCGCGTCTGGCTGTCGGAGATCATGCTGCAGCAGACCACCGTGGCCACGGTGGGCGACTATTATCGCCGCTTCGTGGAGCGCTGGCCCACCGTCGAGGCCCTGGCCGCCGCCCCGCTCGACGACGTGCTCTCGGCCTGGGCCGGCCTCGGCTACTACGCCCGCGCCCGCAACCTCCATGCCTGCGCCCGCGCCGTGGCGGAACAGCATGGCGGCCGCTTCCCCGAGGACGAGGCGGGCCTGCGCGCGCTGCCCGGCATCGGCCCGTACCCGATGCCAAGATCGAGATCGCCGCCCGCTCCGCCGAACTCGTGCCCGAGAGCCGCGCCGGCGACTACGCCCAGGCGATGATGGATCTCGGCGCCACCGTGTGCACGCCGAGGAAGCCGCTCTGCGTCATCTGCCCCCTCAGCCGAAACTGCCGCGGGCTGAAACGCGGCCTCGCCGAGACCCTGCCGCGGCGTTCGCCCAAGGTGGCAAAGCCCACCCGTCGTGGTCTCGCCTTTGTGCTTGCCCGCAAGGACGGCGCCATCCTGCTGCGCAAGCGCCCGCCCAAGGGACTTTTGGGCGGGATGGACGAAGTGCCGTCGAGCCCGTGGCGCGAGGGCAGGTTCAACCCCGCCGACGCGCTGGCCGACCCGCCAGTGCCGGCGCGCTGGACGCTGCTCGACGGGCTGGTGCGCCACACGTTTACGCACTTCCACCTGGAGCTGAACGTCGCGCGCGCCACCGCCACGACCGATCGGCTGGCCCGGCTGCTGCCCGGCAGCGCGTGGTGCACCCTCGATCTGCTCGACGACCGCGCCTTGCCCACCGTGATGCGCAAGGTGATCGAGAAGGCGAGCCTCGCCTAAAAGGTGGGCGGACCCGGGTTGGTGGCGCGCAAAGTCCCTCTCGAAATCCCCCGCCAAGTCCACCCCTGCGATTGCAACTCTCCGCACGCCGGAAAGCCAGCAACGGCGGGCTTTTCGCCCGATATTTGTGGACGCCTGAATGTAACGCGTGGTGTCCAGAAAGGTGTCCACTATGCCGCGATAGGCCTGATTCTATTGGCTTTTACGCGACTCTCGGCTTCTTCGCTTGCAGGAGCCCCGATGCGCTCTGTTTTTCAGGCGTCGTCAAGTGTCTGTTCCCACGTCGTTATTCGGCGTGCGGTGGAGACGGGGTCGTTGTTGGGACTATCCACGGGTCAGGACCCGCGGCGGCTGCACCAGGCGCATAGCGCGACCCGCGGGCGTGCCGCGGGAGGTCGTGCCGGAATGGAAAAGGCCGACGCGGTCCACGCGGCAGCCTGACAGAATTCGTAGCATATCTCCGCTGAATCTGCTCATCACATCTGCGTGAGCAAGTGCTGGCAGTGCAGGCACTCGGCGCGCGGCGACCCTAGATGAGGTTGGGCTTCGGCAGGCTGGTGGGCAGGATCTCGATCACCGAGTAGCCGTCCCGCTCGAGCGAGACCGCCTGGAGCTGGGCTTCTTTCAGGGTCGAATAGGCGATGCCGATGCGACGGCCACCCTTGGGCTTCTCCACCCAAACCATATGCTTGCCGATTGCTGCTGTTGTCATGGCGGGAGCCTATACAGGCAAACCCCGGCAATAGCGAATGAGGCTGGCAATCGGGTCAGAGCGAAGCGCCCCCGCTACGCCAACGGCTTGCCCCCGGTGGCATCAGCGCCGTCGCTCGGAAGACGAAATTCGGGACACTCCGCATGCGCTCTGCATCAACACGACAACGCGTTTCTGTATTCGCGAAGGGGTAGCTGCCGCGCGTTCAGTTGATCGCGCCCAAGCAAGCTCAGCTTATCTGTTGCCCCCTAAAGCCCCGCCCGCACCTGCTGCCGCAGATGGTCGATCGGCAGGCG
>RGPT01000125.1 GCA_010032545.1 Alphaproteobacteria bacterium | reverse complement strand
TCACCCATCACATCGACGAGGCCGTGGCGCTGGCCGACCGCGTCGTGGTCTTCACCTCGCGACCGGGCCGTATTAAGACCATCGTGCCGGTCGACCTGCCGCGGCCGCGCAACCTGTTCTCTCGCGAGGCCGAGGCGATGCGCATCCAGCTCACCGAACTTCTGCGCGACGAGGTCGACCGCGCCTTTGCCGAGCAGGAAGCTTTTGCCGTCCCCGCATAGAAGATGACTTCGCGCGCCAAACGAACGCCGTCGCCTCGACCGAATCCTGAAGGGCGAAGCGGAGAGGCCTTCTCTCCTCGAATGGGCGTCTGCCCGTTGAAAGAAGGTCCCTCCACTCGTCGCTTCGCTTCCCGGTCGGGACGACGGATAATGAATCACCACTAGGGAGAAGCCTCACATGGCCACCAGCCTCGTCCGCAGCCGCGCCGCCATCACCGGCACCAAGGATCGCTTCACCTGGAACGAGATCAAGGATGGCGCCGTCCTGCAGGAGGACGGCGTCATCGTGGCCGTCGGTACCTACGACGACCTGCACCGCAAGCATCCGACCGTGCCGGTGATCGGCACCGGCAAGGAGATCCTGCTCCCGGGTTTCGTCAACGGCCATCACCATGTCGGCCTGACGCCGGTGCAGCTCGGTTCGCCCGACATGCCGCTGGAACTCTGGTTCATCACCCGCATGGTGATCCGCAACGTCGACCTCTATCTCGACACGCTCTACTCGGCGTTCGAGATGATCGGCTCGGGCATCACCACGGTGCAGCACATCCAGGGCTGGATGCCCGGGACCCTGCCGGATGTCGAGAAGCGGGCGAACGAGACCATCCGCGCCTACGAGGACATCGGCATGCGCGTGTCCTACTGCTACGCCGTGCGCGACCAGAACCGGCTGGTCTACCAGGCCGACGAGGAGTTCGTGGCCAGCCTGCCGCCGGAGCTGCGCGACCCGATGAAGCGCTGGTTCGAGCGCTTCAAGATGAGCCTCGACGACGCGATGGACATGTTCAAGTCGTTCCATTCGCAGCATCACAACAAGCGGCGGGTGAAGATCCAGCTGGCGCCGGCCAACCTGCACTGGTGCTCGGACCGGGCGCTCACGCTCCTGTCCGACACTTCGGCCAAGTACGACGCGCCCATGCACATGCACCTGAACGAGACCGCCTACCAGAAGGAATATGCCTCGCGGCGCGGCAACTGCACGGCGCTGGAGTACATCGACCGCTTCGGCATGGTGAACAAGCGTCTGACGCTCGGCCACGGCGTGTGGCTGAACGAGAAGGACATCGGCCGCCTGGCCGAGGCCGGAGGCTGCGTCTGCCACAACTGCTCGTCCAACTTCCGCCTGCGCTCGGGGGTGGCCGCCCTCAACCACTTCGAGAAGATGGGCATCAACACCGCCATCGGCCTCGACGAGGCCGGCATCAACGACGACCGCGACATGTTGCAGGAGCTGAAGCTGGTGCTGCGCGCCCATCGCGTGCCGGGCATGGTCGAGGCCGATGTGCCCACCATGTCCCAGGTCCTGCGCATGGCCACGGTCGGCGGAGCCAGGACGACGCCGTTCGGCGACACGCTCGGCACGCTGGAAGTCGGCAAGGCCGCCGACATGGTGCTGATCGACTGGGACAGCGTGGCCTATCCGTACCTCGACGAGCTGACGCCGACGCTCGATGCCGTGATCCAGCGCGCCAAGCAGCAGTCGGTCACCACGACGATCTGCGACGGCGAAGTGATTTACAAGGACGGCAAGTTTACCAAGGTCGATCGCACCGCGGCGCTAAAAGCGCTGCACGACGATCTCTCGAAGGCGCTGGCCGACGACGAAGTCGAGCGTCGCAAGCTCTCGGTGGCGCTGCTGCCGCACGCGCGGCGCTTCTACGACAAGTACATGGACCCTTCCAAGCACGTGCCGTTCTACCGGCCGAGCTCGATGGTCTAGCCTTGTGTCGTCTCGCGTGGGCTAACCCCCGAGCGGGAGCGTGGCGAAGGAACCCACAGCTTCCTTGCCCGGCCTGCGGTGGGCGCGAGATCGTTCGCAGCGCTCAGGATGACATCAATCGCGCGATGTAAAACCCGTCGAGGCCGCCGCGTTCGGGCCACATCGAGGGCAGCGTGCGGACGTCGCCCTCCTTGGCGATGGCGATCTCCAGGCCTGGCAATTCGGCCGGCTGGACGGGCACGCGCCGCAGACGCGGCTCGCGGCCCAGCAGGGCATCGATGCGTGCCGGGCCTTCGTCCTCCTGCAGCGAGCAGACGGCATAGACCAGCGTGCCGCCCGGCTTCAACTGTTCGACGGCGTGCAGCAGCAGGCGGTCCTGGGCCAGCGTGAGGCGGCCGACGTCCTCCTCGTCCTTCAGCCAGGCGATGTCGGGATGGCGGCGCAGGGTGCCGGTGCCGGTGCAGGGGGCGTCCAGCAGGATGGCATCGAATTTTTCGCCGGCCGTCCATTTGCTGGCATCGGCGGTGACCAGTTCGGCGGCGAGGCCGGCGCGGGCGAGGTTCTCGCCGACCCGGACCATGCGGCGGGCGGAGATGTCGATGGCGGTGACCTGGGCGCCGGCGGCACAGAGCTGCATCGTCTTGCCGCCGGGGGCGGCGCAGAGGTCGGCCACGCGCTTGCCCGCGATGTCGCCCATCAGGCGGACGGGCAGGGTGGCCGCGGCGTCCTGCACCCACCAGGCGCCCTCGGCGAAGCCCGGCAGCTCGGCGATGTGGCCGCCACCGGTGCGCCGGAGGGTGCCGGTCGGCAGCACCTCGGCTTCGAGCTGGCCGGCCCAGAATTCGGTGTTCGAGCGGGGCGTGAGATCGAGCGGCGCCTCGATCAGGTGGGCGGCGGCGATGGCGTGGGCCGTGTCCTCGCCATAGGCCTCGGCCCAGCTCTGCCACAGCCATTGCGGCGTGTTGAGGCGGGCGGGATTGCGATCGCCCAGGATCGCCAGACCCTCGCGGCTGATGCGGCGCAGGACGGCGTTGGCGAGGCCTTTCAGGTGCGGCAGGTGGGCGTCCTCGATCAGCCGCACCGAGGTGTCCACGGCGGCATGCGGCGCGGTGCCCAGGAACAGGAGCTGGGCCGCGCCCAGCCGCAGCACCTGGCGCCCGGCGGCGTTGGGCCCTTCCAGCGGCTTGGCGACCAGGGCCGCCAGCACGGTGTCGATCTCGCCCAGCCGCCGCAGCGTCGTGGCGAGCAGGAGGCGGACGAAGGCGCGGTCGCGCGGATCGAGGCCGGCAAAGCCGGCGTGGCGGGCGAGGGCCTCGTCGAGCGGCTGGCCCTTGTCGAGACAGGAGACCAGGATTTCGAGCGCGGCTTGGCGGGAGGCGAGCGGTTGGAAGTCCATCGGGCGGCGCTATAGCCCCCGGCGCGGCCCTTGTCATGGCTTGTTCGCCAGCTAGTGTGCCGCCCGAAAGGACTTTCCATGAAAAAAGTAGGCTCGTTCCTCGGCGACTGGTGGCGCCTGGTCAATCCGTACTTCCGCTCGGAAGAGTGGCCGATCGCCATCGTCCTCCTGGTCGGCGCGATTGCGCTCACCCTCGGATCGGTGGGGCTCGAAGTCCTCTTCAATGAATGGAGCCGTCGCTTCTATGACGCGCTGGAGAAGAAGGACGAGGCGGCCTTCTGGCGCGAGATCATGACATTCTCGTGGCTCGCCGCGCTGTTCATCGCCGCTGCCGTGACGCGCTACGTCGTAAGCCCCTATCTGCGCCTGCGCTGGCGGCGCTGGCTGACAGGCCGCTACCTGGCGCACTGGCTGGACGGCCGCGGCTACTACCGCATCGAGCTGGAACGTACCATCGACAACGCCGACCAGCGCATCGCCGAGGATCTGCGCCAGCTCGGCGAGTATACCATGCAGCTGCTCCTGGGTTTCATCGGCGCCGTGGCGACCCTGGTCTCGTTCCTGTTCATTCTGTGGCAGCTGTCGGGCCCGCTGTCGCTCAAGTCGATCGGTCTCGATGTCGAGATACCGGGATACATGGCGATCGCCGCCCTGCTGTACGCCATTGTCGGCACCTTCCTCGCCAACCTGGTGGGCCGCCGGCTGATCTCGCTCAACTTCATGAAGCAGCGTTACGAGGCCAATTTCCGCTTCGGCCTGGTACGCGTGCGCGAGAATGCCGAGGGTATCGCCCTGTACAACGGTGAGCGGCGCGAGCTGGACATGCTCAACATGCGCTTCTCCGACGTCTTCCGGAACGGCTGGCGCGTGCTGTTCACCGAGGCCCAGCTCACGCTCTACCAGGCGGGCTACGCCCAGGTGGCGATCATCTTCCCCTACCTGGTGACGGCGCCGCGCTTCTTCGCCGGCGCGATCACGCTCGGCGTCATGATGCAGACCGCGTCTGCGTTCGGGCAGGTTTATTCGGCGCTGTCCTTCTTCGTCACCAACTACACGGTCGTGGCCGAGCTGCGCGCGGTTATGGACCGCCTGATGGGCCTGCAGGCGGCTTCCGACAAGCAGCCGGCAACCGCCATCGCGGTCGAGCCCCAGGCCGGCGCGACCGGAATCGGGATCGAGGCGATGACGCTGGCCCTACCCAACGGCCAGACGCTGCTGCAGGACACGACGCTTGCCTTCCCGCCGGGCCAGTCGACCCTCATCTCCGGGACGAGCGGTTCGGGCAAGAGCACATTGTTCCGCGCGCTGGCAGGCATCTGGCCGTTCGGACGCGGCCATGTCCGCGTGCCCGCGGGCGCCCGCGTGCTGTTCCTGCCGCAGAAGCCCTACATCCCGATCGGCACCCTGCGCGATGCGATCAGGTATCCGGACGAGCACTCGACGGCGAGCGATGGCGAGATCGTGGCCGCCCTGGAAGCCGCCCAGCTCGGTCAGCTCGCCGGTCGTCTCGACGAGGAGGCGCACTGGACCAACATCCTGTCGGGCGGCGAGCAGCAGCGCGTGGCGATTGCGCGTGCGCTGGTCTTCAAGCCCGACTGGCTGTTCCTCGACGAGGCCACGGCCTCGCTCGACGAGGCCACCGAGGAGGTGGTCTACGGCGCGCTGAAACAGCGGCTGCCCGGCACGACCATCGTGTCGATCGGCCACCGGCCGTCGTTGCGGCAATGGCACGAGCGGCGACTCGAGCTGCAGCGCAAGCCGGGCCAGGTCGGCCGATTGGTGGACGCGGCGGTCTAGTAGCTCAGCAGCAGGAGGGCGATCATTGCCGCCATGGCGAGCGCGGTCATGGCGATCCAGGCGAAGGCCACGGCGCCGTGCCGGCCGCCCTGCCGCAGCACCAGCCACAGGCTGAGCGCGAAGCCGATCGCGGCGCCGCCAATGCCGCCCACGGTCGCACCGCCCATTGCGGCCGAACCCTCGAAGGTGCTGCCGAGTTTGGTGGCCAGGACGCCCAGCGCCATGGCCAGGACCGCGGCGCCGACGAAGGCGCCGAGGACGCCGGCCAACAGGGCCAGGACGTAGCGGAGAATTAGCGCAGGCTCGCGTTGATCTTTTCGAGCGCGGAACTGCCCGGGCAGAGATCGGCGTCGCCCAGCGTGTTGAGTGGCGCGTCCACCGTGTTGAGATGGTGGTGCAGGTCCTTCGGCGAGGGATCGACGTAGAGCAGGCCGGTCACGACCTCGCCGGCCGCCATGCCTTCCTGGACCCGGGTCATGGCCCCGACCTTGTTGGACGCATCGTAGTCCTCGCCGAGCTTCCGCAGGCGGAGGATCGAACCGTCGTGCTGCTGCACCGTGGTGAGCGTGCCCGCGTCGTAGGAGGTGGTGATCTCCTCGCGGCCCTCGATGAAGTCGATGCGGTTCAGCGCCTCGTTGTGCTCGCGCACATAGTCGTAGCTCTTGGTCGAGCCGGGGTGGTTGTTGAAAGCCACGCAGGGGCTGATGACGTCGAGGAAGGCCGCGCCCTGGTGCGCCATCGCCGCCTTGATCAGCGGCACGAGCTGGTGCTTGTCGCCCGAGAAGGAGCGGCCGACGAAGGTGGCGCCCATCATGATGGCGAGCGAGACGAGGTCGATCGGCTCCTCCGAGTTGGCCACACCCTTCTTGCTGATAGAACCCTTGTCGGCGGTGGCCGAGAACTGGCCCTTGGTGAGGCCATAGACGCCGTTGTTCATGACGATGTAGGTCATGTTGACGCCGCGGCGCATGATGTGGGCGAACTGGCCGAGACCGATCGAGGCCGAATCGCCGTCGCCCGATACGCCCATGTAGACCAGGTTCTTGTTGGCGAGGTTGGCGCCGGTCATCACCGAGGGCATGCGCCCGTGCACGGTGTTGAAGCCATGGCTCGCGCCCAGGAAGTAGGTCGGCGCCTTGGACGAGCAGCCGATGCCGGAGAGCTTGGCGATCTGGTGCGGCAGGACGTCGAGTTCGTAGCTCGCCTGGATGATGGCGGCGCTGATCGAATCGTGGCCGCAGCCGGCGCACAGGGTGGAGACCGCGCCCTCGTAGTCGCGCCGGGTGAAGCCGGCCTTGTTCTTGACCAGCGAGGGATGATGCAGTCGGGGTTTGGCGATGTAGGTCATGACGCCGCCTTTTCGAAGGAGACAACTTTCAGCTGGCCGAGTTCCTTGGCGATGCCGGCCGCGATGAAGCGCGCGGTGATCGGCGTGCCGTCGTAGTGCAGCACCGGAACAAGCTTGCGCCCGTCGAGCACGAACTCGCTCATCAGCATGGTGCGGAGCTGGGCGTCGCGGTTCTGCTCAACGATGAAGACGCGGTCGTGCTCGTGGATGAAATCCTCGACGCCCTGGGCGAACGGGAAGGCGCGGACGCGCAGCGCATTGACGTGGTTGCCGGCGGCCTCGAGCTGGTCGAGTGCCTCGGTCATCGCCGGGCTGGTCGAGCCGAAGTAGATCACGCCGTAGCGCGTCGCCTTGGGCGAGGAATGGCGCAGCGGCTGCGGCGCGATCCTGGCCGCCGTGCCGAACTTCTTCTGCAGCCGCTCCATGTTGCGGACATAGACGGCGCCCTCTTCGCTATAGCGCGCATACTCGTCCTTGGTGGTGCCGCGGGTAAAATAGGCGCCCTTGGTCGGATGCGTGCTGGGATAGGTACGGAAGGGAATGCCGTCGCCGTCGACGTCGAGGTAGCGGCCGAAGGTCTTGCCGGCGTCGAGGTCGGCCGCCGTCATCACCTTGCCGCGGTCGATGACGCGTTGTTCGTCCCAGTGGAAGGGCTTGCAGAGGCGGTGGTTCATGCCGATGTCGAGGTCGGTCATGACGAACACCGGCGTCTGCAGGCGGTCGGCGAGGTCGAGCGCGTCGGCAGTGAACTCGAAGCACTCGCCGGGGTCCTCGGGGAACAGAAGGACGTGCTTGGTATCGCCGTTGGAGGCATAGGCACAGGACAGCAGGTCGGACTGCTGCGTGCGGGTCGGCATGCCGGTCGACGGGCCGCCGCGCTGGACGTTCACGATCACCGCCGGGACCTCGGCGAAGGACGCGAGGCCGATGAACTCGGTCATCAGCGAGATGCCCGGGCCCGACGTCGAGGTGAAGGCGCGAGAGCCGTTCCAGGCGGCGCCGATGACGATGCCGATCGAGGCGAGTTCGTCCTCGGCCTGGACGATGGCGTACTTGGCCTTGCCGGTCCCCTTGTCGTGCCGGAGCTTCTTGCAGTGGGCCTGGAACGCCTCGGCGAGCGACGACGACGGCGTGATCGGATACCAGGCGCAGACCGTGGCGCCGCCATAGACGGCGCCCAGGGCGGCAGCGTTGTTGCCTTCGACGAAGATGCGGTCGCCGACATTGTCGGCGCGCCGGACCTTCAGCTTCACCGACGCAGCGTCGAAATGCTGCTTGATCCAGTCGCGGCCGAGGTTGAGCGCCTTGACGTTCGAGTCGAGCAGCTTTTCCTTGCCCTTGAACTGCTCGCCGAACAGCCGCTTGATCTCGTTGTCGTCGATGTCGAGCAGCACCGAGAGCGCACCGACATAGATGATGTTCTTGAACAGCTGACGCTGGCGCGCATCGGAGTAGGTCGCGTTGGTGATCGCGGTCAGCGGCACGCCGACGATGTTGATGTCCTCGCGGAACATCGAGGACGGCATCGGCTTGGTGCTGTCGTAGAAGAGATAGCCACCGGGCTCGATCTCCTTCACGTCCTCGGCCCAGGTCTGCGGATTCATCGCCACCATCATGTCGACGCCACCGCCGCGCCGGCCGAGGTAGCCCTTCTCGGTGACCCGGACCTCGTACCAGGTCGGCAGGCCCTGGATATTGGACGGGAAGATGTTGCGCGGGCTGACGGGCACGCCCATGCGCAAAATGGAACGGGCGAAAAGCTCGTTGGCGGAGGCCGATCCGGAGCCGTTGACGTTCGCGAACTTGACGACGAAGTCGTTAACGGCGGCTATTGCTTGCGGCATGCGTGCTCCGCTTGGGTCATTTCCATGTAGTACTTGCGCATGTCCCATGCGCCGGTCGGGCAGCGCTCGGCACATAGTCCGCAATGCAGGCAGACGTCCTCGTCCTTGGCCATGATGCGGCCGGTCTTGAGGTCGTTGCCGATGTAGATGTCCTGCGTCGGGTTCATCGCCGGGGCCATGAGCCGGGTGCGCAGTTCCTTCTCCTCGCCGTTGTCGGTGAAGGTGATGCAATCCATCGGGCAAATGTCGACGCAGGCGTCGCACTCGATGCAGAGCTGGCCGGTGAACACCGTCTGCACGTCGCAGTTCAGGCAGCGCTGCGCCTCCTTGAAGGCGAGTGCCGGATCGAAGCCCAGCTCGACCTCGGCCATGATGTCCTTCAGCGCCTCCTGCTTGGGGCGATGCGGCACCTTGAGGCGGTGATCGATGGTCGGCGCGTTGTCGTAGCTCCACTCATGAATGCCCATCTTCTGGCTGGCCACGGTCACGCCGGGAGCGGGCCGATCCTCGGGATCCTCGCCGATCAGCATCTTGTGGATGGAGATGGCGGCGTCATGGCCGTGGGCTGCGGCCCAGATGATGTTCTTGGGGCCGAAGGCCGCATCGCCGCCGAAGAACACCTTGGGATGGCTGCTGCCGAAGGTTTTCTCGTTGAGCCTGGGCAGGCCCCACTTGTCGAACTCGATGCCGGCGTCCTTCTCGATCCACGGGAAGGAGTTTTCCTGACCGATGGCCACCAGAACATCGTCGCATTCGTGATGTTCGTCGGGCTCGCCCGACGGTACCAGCGAGCGGCGGCCCTTGGCGTCGTACTCGGCCTTTACCTTCTCGAACAGCACGCCGGTGATCTTGCCGTCCTTGTGCGTGACTTCCTTGGGAACGAGCATGTTCAGGATGGGGATGTCCTCGCCCATCGCGTCTTCCTTCTCCCACGGCGAGGCCTTCATTTCCTCGAAGCCCGAGCGGACGATCACCTTCACATCGTCGCCGCCGAGGCGGCGCGCGGTGCGGCAGCAATCCATCGCGGTGTTGCCGCCGCCCAACACGATGACGCGCTTGCCCACCTTGCTGATGTGGCCGAACGAGACCGACGACAGCCAGTCGAGGCCGATGTGGATGTTGGCGGCGGCTTCCTTGCGGCCCGGCACGTCGAGGTCGCGGCCGCGTGGCGCGCCGGAGCCCACGAACACCGCGTCGTAGCCCTCGGCCAGGATAGCCTTCATGGAGTCGACGCGCTGGTGGCGGAACTCGATGTTGCCGATGCCGGTGATGTAGCCGACCTCTTCGTCGATCACCGATTCAGGCAGGCGAAAGTGCGGAATCTGCGTGCGGATGAAGCCGCCGAGCTTGGGATCCTGGTCGTAGATCACGATCTCGTAGCCGATGACGGCGAGATCGCGCGCCACGGTGAGAGACGACGGGCCGCCGCCGATACAGGCGATGCGCTTGCCGTTCTTCTCCGGCGCCTTGGGCATGTGGGCTGCGATGTCGTCGTCCTTGTAGTCGGCGGCGACGCGCTTCAGCCGGCAGATCGCCACCGGCTCCTTTTTGCCTTTGACTAGCGTCTCGTCTTCGACACGGCTCCGCCGGCAGGCCGGTTCGCACGGGCGGTCGCAGGTCCGACCCAGGATCCCCGGGAAGACGTTGGATTTCCAGTTGATCATATAGGCGTCGGAGTAACGCCCGTGTGCAATCAGCCTGATGTACTCGGGAACGGGCGTATGGGCGGGGCAGGCCCATTGGCAATCGACGACTTTATGAAAGTAGTCGGGATTGGCTATGTCGGTCGGCTTCAACAGGAACTCCAGGCGGCGGCGAAGCGGCCAATCTTGGTAAATGACGGTTCAGAGTACCCTAAATGGGTGGCGCATTGGGTAGAAATGCGCAGGCTGCGTCAAGGCTTCTGTGTGCTAACCGCTTGCAGACCAACACAAATCCCCAAAGCAACGAGGGTCTTGTGGTGGCCGGGGTCAAGGTCCTGGGCGCGGCAGGCGATAGGCGCTGGGCGACGCCCCCGCGGCACGGCGAAACATGGCGCTGAAAGCGCTCACGCTATCGTAGCCGAGGTCGAAGGCCACTTGCGTGACCTGGGCGCCGCCACCCAGCCGGCCCATGGCTTCCAGCACACGAGCCTGCTGGCGCCACGCCCCGAAACTGAGGCCTGTTTCATTCTGGAAGTGGCGGGCAAGGGTGCGGGCACTGGCGTTGACGGTATGGGCCCAGGCGGCGAGCGTCCTTTGATCGCCCGGCGCCGCGACAAGTTTCTCGCAAAGACTTCGCAGCCGTATGTCGCGCGGCATCGGCAACTGAAGCGGCAGGGATTGCAGCCCGCGCAGTTCGCTGATGATCAGCGCCACGACGTGGCCGGCCGGTCCGCTTTCGTCGTACTGAAGAGGCAATTCGGTCGCGCGCACGATGAGCTCGCGCAGCAGCGGCGATACCGGCAGCACCTGGCACGCGCGCGGCATGAACCAGGCGACGTCCTCGCGGAGATAGAGTGTGCGCATCGTCACATCACTCGACATGACGATGCCGTGCTTTACGCCGGCCGGCATCCAGAGCGCGCGCTGTGGCGGAACCATCCACATCCCGTCGCTGGTGGCCACGCGCATGGTGCCGACGGTTGCGTAGATGAGCTGTGCCCGTTCGTGGCTGTGCGGCGCGATCTCGAAACCGTCGGGAAAATCCTTTGGCATGGCCGCCACCGCCCGCGGGACGTGCTGGTAGTCGGCGGGGTCGGTGGACCGCTCGGACGGGGCATGGGCGGATTGGCTTGTCTTCGACATAAGTTGGCATTCTAGCGCAAGACAGACAAAGCGACCACGCCTAGTCTGGGGCACGGAGGAGTAAAGACACCATGAACCACAGCAGCCCCAGCGCCATCCTGCTCAATATCGGCCACGCCATGGATCACTGGATCCTCGTGGTGTTCGCCTATAGCTGGGGCGTGATCGCGGGCGTCTGGGGCGTCGAATGGACGGAACTGACGCCGTTTAACTACGGCGCGCTCTTCATGTTCGGCGCCGGTTCGATCGTGAGCGGGCGCCTGGGCGATCACTGGGGTCGCTGGATCATGATGGTGATCTTCTTCGTCGGCATGGGGGTGTCGGCGCTCGTGATCGCGCTCTGCGCCAACAAGTGGCAGATCGGCGCGGCGCTCACGCTGATGGGCGCCTTCGCCTCGATCTATCATCCGGTCGGCATTCCGATGCTGGTGCAGAAGGCCAAGAACCCGGGCTTCACGATCGGCGTGAACGGGCTGGCCGGCAACATGGGCATCGCCATCGCCGCCGGTCTCTCGGTCTACATCGCCCAGCGCTTCGGCTGGCAGATGGCCTTCGTCATTCCCGGCGTGATCTGCCTGGTCTGCGCCGTGGCCTTCGTCGTCCTGGTGCCGCGCGAGGAAGAGGCGCCGGCCAAGCGCAAGGCCAAGATGCTCGACATGCCGCCGTCGTTGATGGCGCGGGTGTTCGCGATCATGACCTTCACCGCGGTCACCGGCAGCATCATCTTCAACTTCACGACCAACGGAAACGGCGAGCTGCTCAGCATGCGCGCCCAAGCCATCGCCGCGGATCCCGCTGTGCTGGCGACCATGCTGTTCGTCATCTTCGCGCTGGCCTCGCTGGCGCAGCTCGTGGTCGGAAAGCTGATCGACCGCTATCCGCTGAAGAACATCTACCTGCCGATCGTGCTGCTGCAGG
>RGPT01000124.1 GCA_010032545.1 Alphaproteobacteria bacterium | reverse complement strand
CTGCCGCGAGGCGCCGCCGGATTCGCGGCGGAGCTGCTCGATGACGGCGTTGCCGCCGAAATGGCGGCCGGCCGCCCGGGCCAGGATGGCGGCGACGCTTTCCGCTTCGGTCGGCTGGTGAACGGTCATTCACCGCGACTGTGGCACAGGGCCATCTGCGTGATAAGAGGGCGCACGTGGTAAGACGGCCGCGCCTTGGACGGATCGAGTGGGGGAGAAAGCACAGTGGCGAACGAGTTTGCGGCCATGAACGGCCTCTTTCTGGAAGACCTCAAGCCCGGCATGTCGGCGATGTTCGGCAAGACGGTGACCGAGGCCGACATCGCGGGCTTCGCCGGCGTCTCGGGCGACACCAACCCCATCCACCTCCATGAGGGCTTCGCCAAGACCACGCGCTTCGGCCAGCGTATCGCCCACGGCATGCTGAGCGGCAGCTTCATCTCGACGGTGATCGGCACCAAGCTGCCCGGTCCGGGCGCGATCTATGTCTCGCAGACGATGAATTTCATGGCGCCGGTCCTGATCGGCGAGACCATCACGGCGGTCGCCACCATCACCGCCATCGACGAGAAGCGCCGCCGCGTGACGCTCAAGACCCAGTGCCTGAACGGCGACAAGGTGGTGATCGACGGCGAGGCGACGGTCCTGGTGCCGCGACGCAACGCGGCCTGAGTTCGGGCATGACTTTGGACACGAGCCTGGGCGTCGCTCTGATTCCGGCCCACAGCGACTGGCGCGAGATGCCGGCCGCCTGGAAGGGCGGCGTGGTGGCGCTCGGCAATTTCGACGGCGTGCATCGCGGCCACCAGGCGTTGGTGGCCGATGCGGGCAGGCACGCCAAAGCCCTGGGCGTTCCGCTGGTGGCGCTCACCTTCGAGCCGCATCCGCGCGGCTTCTTCGTGCCCGACACCGGGCCGTTCCGGCTCACCCTGGCGCCGGCCAAGCGCCGGCTGCTGGCGCAGTACGGCGTGCAGGCCGTGCTCGCCCAGCATTTTGACGCGGCGTTTGCGGCCCTCCCGGCCGATACCTTCATCGAGGACGTGCTGCTGAAGGGTCTGGGCGCGCGCCATGTCGTGTGCGGCTACGACTTCACCTTCGGCACGCGGCGCAGCGGCAACGTCGAGAAGTTGCGCGAGGCGGGCGCCGCGCGCGACTTCGGCGTCACCATCGTCGAGCCCGTCATGCGCGAGGGCGAGATCTACTCCTCGACCCGCATCCGCGAGGCGCTGCGCGCCGGCATGGCCAGGGAAGCAGCCGAGCTGCTGGGTCATCCCTGGGAGATCGAGGGCACGGTCGAGCTGGGCGACCAGCGCGGCCGCTCCATCGGCTTTCCCACCGCCAACGTGGCGCTGGGCGAGCACCTCCGGCCGCGCTTCGGCGTCTATGCCGTGCGCGCGCTCGTCGAGGGTGTGTGGCGCGATGCCGTGGCCAACCTCGGCAAGCGCCCGACCTTCGGCAAGCTCAAGGAAAACTTCGAGGTCCACCTGTTCGACTTCACCGGCGACCTCTACGGCAAGACCCTGCGCGTGGCGCTGGTCGATTTCATCCGCCCGGAGATGAAGTTCGCTGGGCTCGATGCGCTGAAGGCCCAGATCGCGGCGGATGGGCAGGCGGCGTTGCAGTATCTGCGCGCAATTCCGTTTGAACGCACACGCAACCCTAGTTAGTCTCAATGCTCGCGGAGGCTAACGAGATGGCAAACAGCGGAGTCGTTTTACGGATTTCTGAACAGGGACAGAACAACGGTCGCCTCCTCTCTTTGTTGGCAGACTACGTAGTTCAGGGTGACGCTAGAGCAACGAAGAGCTGCAGAGGCCACAATGACCGAAAACGGTGGGGCTCCTGCGCTTCTTCCCGGCCCACCGCCCGTCCCGCCGTCGCCTCACGATTTGATCTCTCGCACCATAGCTGCTGCGCTTGACGACGACGACGCTGGTTCGATTGTCTTCGACTGGACTGAGACAAATGCTTTGAGCGTTGCGGTTGACTGGGACTACGTCGGTGTTCCAGTTCCGGCAGGCCAGAGTCGAGCCTACAGAATCACTGTGACTTCAAAGAGATCAATGCATCCGGAAGTTAGGCAGACTGATCCAGAACTCGGAGACACATTCGATCCTGAGCCATAGCGAAGCCAAGCTATGTAGTGAGATCTGCTGTCTTGGTGCGAGCATTCGCCAATCTTCGCGACGCAGTCTAACGCCACTTCGTTCGCTGAGAGTGCTTCTGAGAATCGGCCGGCAGTCGATAACGCATGGCTGTAGACGGCTGCAAGGACCGCCTCAACGCTGGCAAGCCCCTGCGCCTTGACGAGCTTCTGGGCTTCTTCGACTTTCGCCACGTAGTCGTTGGCTGACCCGGTTGCCGCCAGCACCCGCCCGAACGCCATGGTGATCAACGCCGCCGCGCGCATGTCCTTCAGCTTACGCGCCAAAGCCATTGCCTGCTCGAAGACGGGCTCGATCTCCTCGGCGTCGATGCCCTCGCGCCACGCGTAGTTCACGATCTGCCCGCAGGCCATCATCATCATGTAGTCGACCGGTGGCGCCGGCGGTGCGCTCTCGAGCAGGCGTCGGACCTTGCGCCAGGCTTCGAGCGCCTGCCGTGGATCGCGGGTGCCGATCCACAGCGCGGCCTTCACGTAGGAGGCCGCCGCCTGCATGGCATCGCCCGCTTCCTCCCAGTGGTGAGCGATCAGGGAGGCGGTTTCGTCGGCGCGGTCCTTGTGGTGCGCCGACAGGGCAGTGGCGGCGCGCCGATGCAAATCGTGCCGGCGCTCGCTCAGCAACGAACCGTAGGCGGCCTCCTGCACCAAGGGGTGGCGAAAGGCGAACGCATCGCGCTGCAGGTCGGGCCGCTCGTAGAGCATCTCGGCGGCGAGCAGCCGGGCCAGCGAGGCGCGCGCGGTATCTTCGGCGAGTTCCGCAATTTCCGCCGCAGCTTCCAGCGGGAACTCGCGCCCGATGACGGCCGCCGCCTGCAGCAGGAGCTTGTCGCCCTCGGCCAGCCTGTCGATGCGCGAGCCCAGCACGGATTGCACCGTCTCGGGAAGCGGCACGTCCTGGGCGCCGGGTGTCGGACGGTAGGCGCCGGGCATGCCCGTCAACGCGCCACGCTCGATCAGCGCGCGAACAAGTTCCTCGGCGAAGAAGGGGTTGCCCGCGGCTCGATCGACAATGCGCCCTCCCAAGGCCGAGAGGGCCGGGTCCTTGCCCAGCAGGCGATCGAGCATGACGGCGACGGCGCCGGCGGAGAGTGGCACCAGCGATACCTGCTCGTAGAACGAGCGCTCCATCCAGGTCGCGCGATAGCCCGGACGGAAATCGACCAGCAGCAGGGTGTTGGTGCCGGCGACGGCCTGGGCGACTGCCTCGATGAAGGGTTCGCTGGCGGGGTCGAGCCAGTGCAGGTCCTCGATCACCAGGACCGACGGGTTGGCGAGCGCCGTGCTGCGGGCGAGGTGCTTGACGGCGTCGAGCAGGAACGCCCGCCGGCCGGCGATGTCGGTCGGGATCGCTTCGCCGGCGTCGAGGGGCAGGCTGAGAAAGTCCAGGAGCAAAGCCGTGTCGCGCGACGCGTCGGCGCGCGCCATGGCGGCACGCACCCGGGACGTCGCGTCGGCCACCGTCATGTCCTCGTCGATGCCGAAGAAGGCGCGCATGAGATTGAGCACCGTCTGCAAGGGGGCGACGCGGCCGTGCGCGGTGGCGCGCGCCTCCAGCACCGGACGGCCTTCGTTGCGGCAGGTTTCCAGGAACTCGAACACCATGCGGCTCTTGCCGCTGCCGGCTTCCCCCACGATGCCCAGGACGCGCGAATTTCCGGCGTTTGCCGCGTCGAGCGCGCGGCGCAGCACCGTCATCTCGAGGTCGCGGCCGACGAAGGCGCTCAGCCGCTGGCCGCCCTGGAACTGCTGGCTCGTTCCCGTCGAGCGGATGCCTTTGAGGGCATAGACCGGCACCGGTTCGCTGATGCCCTTCAGTTGGCGCTCGCCCAGCATCTCGACCACGATGCTTCCCGCGGCGGCACGCAATGTCGCCTTGCTGATTGCCACGGCGAACGGCTCGGCCTGCTGTTCGAGACGGGCAGCGAGGTGCACGGCGACACCCATGGCATCGTATTGCACCGACATGTCGAGGGTGATGGCGCGCACCACGACCTCGCCGGTGTGGATGCCGACCCGGATGGCCGGTGCGCCCTCGATCGCACGCACGCTTTCGATCATGGCGAGGGCCGCACAACAGGCGCGGGTCGCATGGTCCTCCTGCGGGATCGGAGCGCCGAACAGCGCCATGATGCCGTCGCCCTGCATCTTGTTCACGGTGCCCTCGAAACGGGCCACGGCCTCGCGCATCGCCGAGGTCACGGAGCCCAGCAGGTTGGCGGCATCCTCAGGGTCGAGCTTTTCGATCAAGCCGGTCGACCCCGCGATGTCGGCGAACAGCATGGTGACGCGCTTGCGCTCACCCTCACGCGCCGAACGCGTGCTCAGCAGCGATGCGCTATCCTGCGCGGGCGGCTGATGGGCGACACGGACCGGTGGTCCGTCGCCATGAAGTTTCAGCCCGCAGCCTGCACAAAAGTTCGCAATTGCTGCGTTGCGGCGTGCGCATTTTGGACAGGTCTGTGCCAGCGTCGTCCCGCAATTGACGCAGAAATTCGCGTCGTCTGCGTTCTGGTGTTGGCAGGTGTCGCAGCGGTTCAAGACAAGACTCCCCGCTGAAAGAGTAAGCCAGCCCTGCAACTGCGTCGACCGTGGCGGGAGGGCTGCCTTGACCCCCTGCACCCCCGTCCCTAGATTGCCGGCCCAATGTTTATCGGGGCCCCCCAGGAGCGAATTATCCGCCCGGTCCGCTGACCGCGGCCGGGTCGTCCCGTCTGTTTGGCTGCCGTGCCGGCCGCCACCCATCGCTCCTTTCGCACCGAGTTTCTCGTGACAACTGACTATAAATCCAGCGTTTTCCTGCCCAAGACCGACTTCCCCATGCGCGGCGGCCTGCCCAAGAAGGAGCCGGAGCTGCTGAAGCGCTGGGCCGACATGAAGCTGTGGGATCGGCTCCGCGCCGAGAGCAAGGGCCGGCCCCGGTTCGTCCTGCACGACGGCCCTCCCTACGCCAACGGCAACCTCCACATCGGCCACGCGCTCAACAAGATCCTGAAGGACCTGGTGAGCCGCACCCAGCAGATGCTGGGCAAGGACTCGCACTACGTGCCCGGCTGGGACTGCCATGGCCTGCCCATCGAATGGAAGATCGAGGAGCAGTACCGTGCCAAGAAGCAGGACAAGGACCAGGTGCCGGTCTCTGAGTTCCGCAAGGAATGCCGCGTCTTCGCCGATCACTGGATCGGCGTGCAGCGCGAGGAGTTCAAGCGCCTGGGCGTCGACGGCGACTGGGACAATTACTACTCGACGATGAAGTACGAGTCCGAGGCCACGATCGTGGGCGAACTCGGCAAGTTCCTGATGAACGGCGGCCTCTACAAGGGTTCGAAGGCCGTGCTGTGGTCGGTGGTCGAGAAGACCGCGCTGGCCGAAGCCGAGATCGAATATCACGACCATGTCTCCGACACGATCCACGTTGCCTTCCCGGTGGTGAAGTCGGCCGGCGGCAAGCTCGACGGCAGTGCGGTGATGATCTGGACGACGACGCCCTGGACCATCCCGGGCAACCGTGCGCTCGCCTATGGGCCGGAGATCGCCTACGCGCTGGTCGAGGTCGAGACCGTGGCCGAGGACAGCAAGGCCCGCGTCGGCGACAAATACGTGCTGGCCCGCGAGCTGGTCGCGGCAACGGCCGAGGCCGCCAAGTTCACAGCCAAGGTTCTGGCCGACGTCGGCGCCGCCGATCTCGAGGGTCTGGTCGCGGCGCATCCGTTCCGCGGGCAGGGCTACGACTTCGACGTGCGCCTGCTGGCGGGCGACTTCGTGACGGCCGATGCCGGCACCGGCTTCGTGCACATCGCCCCGGGTCATGGCGCCGACGACTACGAGCTGGGCACGGCGAACGGCGTCGAAGTGCCGGACACCGTGGCCGAGGACGGCACCTATTTCCCGCATGTGCCGATGTTCGCCGGCAGGCGCGTCTACACGGCCGAGGGCAAGAAGGGCGATGCCAACCGTACGGTGATCGCGGCCCTCGACGCCGCCGGCAAGCTGCTGGCGACCAGCCGCATCACCCATTCGTACCCGCACTCCTGGCGCTCCAAGGCGCCGGTCATCTTCCGCAACGCGCCGCAATGGTTCATCGCCATGGACAAGCCGATCGCCGAGATCGGCGGCACGTTGCGCGAAAAGGCGCTGGCGGCGATCGACGCGACGCGCTTCGTGCCGCCGGCCGGCTACAACAGGTTGCGCTCGATGATCGAGACGCGGCCCGACTGGAACGTCTCGCGCCAGCGTGCCTGGGGCGTGCCGATCGCGGTGTTCGTGAACAAGGCGACCGGCGCGCCGCTGCGCGATGCCGAGGTGATGGGCCGGGTCGTCGAGGCCTTCAAGGCCGAAGGCGCCGACGCCTGGTTCGACAGCCCGCCCGAGCGCTTTCTCGGCAACAACTACGACGCGCAGGATTTCGAGCAGGTCACCGACATCCTCGACGTCTGGTTCGATTCGGGCTGCACCCATGCCTTCACGCTCGAGGGCAATCCCGACCTCAAGTGGCCGGCCGACCTCTATCTGGAAGGCTCCGACCAGCATCGCGGCTGGTTCCATTCCTCGCTGCTGGAGAGCTGCGGCACGCGCGGCCGCGCGCCCTACGACGGCGTGCTGACGCACGGCTTCACGCTTGATGAGCAGGGCCGCAAGATGTCGAAGTCGCTGGGCAACATCACCGCCCCGCAAACGGTCTGCGACCAGTATGGCGCCGACATCCTGCGCCTCTGGGTGGTCGGCACCGACTACACCGAGGACCAGCGCATCGGCCCGGAGATCCTGAAGCACCAGGCCGAAGCCTATCGCCGGCTGCGCAACACGCTGCGCTATCTGCTGGGCAGCCTCGATGGCTACAGTGCCGCCGAGAAGGTCGAAGCGGCTGCGATGCCGGAACTCGAACGCTGGGTGCTTCATCGCCTGGCCGAGCTCGACAAAGTGATGCGCCAGGCGGTCGACGACTACGATTTCCACACCATCGCGACCGAACTCAACACTTTCTGCTCGGGCGATCTTTCGGCGTTCTATTTCGACATCCGCAAGGACGCGATCTATTGCGACGCGCCGGGATCTCCGCGACGTCGCGCGGCGCGGACGGTCATGGCCGAGGTCTTCTCGTTCCTGACCGCGTGGCTGGCCCCCATCACCTGCTTCACCGCCGAAGAGGCCTGGCTCGCCCGGCCGAACGACATGCCGGACGGCAAGGCCGACAGCGTCCACCTGCGCGTCTATCCCACGATCCCGGCTGCCTGGCTCGATGCCGGACTCGGCGAAAAGTGGAAGACCGTGCGTGCGCTGCGCCGCGTCGTCACCGGCGCGCTTGAGTTGGAGCGCGCCGAGAAGCGTATCGGCTCAAGTCTGCAGGCGGCGCCGCATGTCCATGCCGGCTCGGCATTCGTCGCGGCGCTGAAGGGTCTCGATCTCTCCGAGATCTGCATCACCTCGGGCGCTGACCTGATCGAGGTGCCAGACGGCGGGGTGCTGCCGACAGGTGCCTTCATGCTTCCCGACGTGTCCGGCGTCGCCGTCGTGCCCGCTCTCGCCGGCGGACAGAAGTGCGCGCGCTGCTGGCAGGTGCTGGAGGAGGTGGGCAAGTCGGCCGCCCATCCGCTGCTCTGCCAGCGATGCGAAGAGGCGGTGCCGGCGTGAGATTTTTTCCGATGGGGCGCCTGCAGTACCAGGCGTTGGCCCTGGTCGTCGTGACACTGGTGGTCGACCAGATCTCGAAGGAACTGGTGCTGGGTTACCTGTTGAAAACCGGGGCGGTCGTGTCGGTGATCGACGGCTTTTTCCGTCTGGTCGTGGTGTGGAATAGGGGCGTCAGCTTCGGAATGCTGGGGGGCGACCGTGCCTTGCCGCCATGGGTTCTCTCGGCCGTGGCCGTGGCCGTCTGCATTGCTCTTTTCATCTGGTTGCGACGATCCGACCGGCCACTGCACGGCTGGGGCATCGGCCTTGTCATCGGCGGCGCCATCGGCAATGTTATCGACCGTGTCCGCTGGGGAGCGGTGTTCGATTTCGCCGATTTCTACGTGGGGCAATGGCATTGGCCGGCGTTCAATGTCGCTGATTCGGCGATCGTTGTCGGCGTCGGGCTGATGCTCATCGACTCTCTCGTCGGCGAAAAGCAACGCGCGCCCTGATGCGGCCATGATCAGCGGACAAAAGCGGACCCCGAAGGACGGACGATGCAACCGAAGACCTTAATTCCGGTGACCCTCCTGGCAGTCGGTGCCCTCGCCCTGGGCGGCTGTGGTGCCTTCGAAAATCTGGGCGGCGGCAAGAAAGTGTCGCCCGACGAATTCAAGATCGTCTCCCATTCGCCGCTCACCATGCCGCCGAATGCCGAACTGCGCCCGCCGCGGCCCGGCGAGCCCAGGCCGCAGGAAGTGACCCCGTCCGAGCAGGCGCGCGAAGCCCTGGCACCGCAGACCGCCGGGCGGCCGCAGCGTGGCGGGGGCGCCAACACGCCACCCGCTCCAGGCGGCGCTTCCGAGCAGGCATTGGTCGCCAAGGCAGGCCAGGGCGGCATCGATCCCAACATCCGCAGTCGTGTGAATACCGACACGCGAACCATCAACGACAGCGACAAGAGCTTTGTCGACTCGCTGATCTTCTGGCAGGACTCGCCGCCGTCGGGCGTTGTGCTGGATCCGGAAAAGGAGCAGCAGCGGTTGCGCGATGCCCAGGCTGCCGGCCAGACCCCGGCTGGGCCGACGCCCACGATCACACGGCGCAAACGCGGTCTGCTCGAAGGCATCTTCTGAGTGTGCTGACGCCTCGCCGCCACGTCCTGCTGGGCGGCCTCGCCGCGGGCGTGGTCTCGGCGCAGGCGCGTCCGGCGCTGGCGAAGCTGTTCACGGTCGGGCGGCGGCCGGCCGAGAGCTTCACGCTGGCCAACGGCCTGCAGGTCGTCGTGCTGCCGTCGCGCCGGGCTCCGATTGTGACCCAGGTCCTGGTCTACAAGGTCGGCAGCGCCGACGAGACCTTCGGGCGGACCGGCGTCGCGCATTTCCTCGAACACATGATGTTCAAGGGCACCGACAAGACCGCGGCCGGCGATTTCTCACGCATCGTTTCGCGCAACGGCGGGCGGGACAACGCCTACACGACGTTCGATTCGACCGGCTACCATCAGACCGTGTCCCCCGATCGCCTCGAGATGGTCATGCGCATGGAAGCCGATCGCATGACCGGCCTGCGCATCGCCGAAAAGGATCTGATCTCGGAACGGCAGGTCGTGCTCGAGGAGCGTCGCTCGCGCACCGACAACGTGCCGTCGGCCCTGCTCGACGAGGCGACGCGCGAGCAGTTGTTCGGCCGGCACAAGCCCTATGCCATGCCCGTCATCGGCTATGCCGACGACATCAAGAAACTCACCATCGCCGAGCTCACGACCTTCTACCGGCGCTTCTATATGCCCGGCAACGCGGTGCTGATCGTGGCCGGCGACACAACGCCCGAGGCCGTCCGCAAGCTCGCCGAGAAACACTACGGCCCGATCCCGGCCCGCAAGGTCGAGGCACGGCGCCGCCCGACCGAGGGCGGTACGGACCTGCCGCAACGGGTGAGCCGTGCCGACGCCCGGGTCGTCGAGCCGAGATGGTTGCGCGACTGGTTGGCGCCCTCCTACCGCGTCGGCGAAACGAAGTACGCGTATGCGCTTCAGGTACTGGCGCGCCTGTTCGGCGGCAGCGAGACCAGCCGGCTGTGGCGGGCGATGGTCACCGACGGCAAGTTCGCGCTCTCGGCATCGGCCGGCTACAGCCCGGCGAGCCTCGGCCTCACCTCCTTCGACATCGGTGTCCATCCGGCACCGAATCGCACCGTGGCCGAGATCGAGGGGGCGGTTGCCCTCGAGATGAAGAAGCTGGTCGATGGCGGGGTGACGGCGCAGGAAGTGGAGCGGGCGCAGAACCAGATGCTCGCCTCGGCGATTTACGCCCAGGACTCGCTGGCCAGCGGACCGCGCCTCTATGGCGCGATCCTGAGCACCGGCGGCACCATGGCCGATATCGACGCCTGGCCCGAGCGCATCGCCCAGGTGACGCCGGCCGACGTCGTCGCCGCCGCCCAGCTCGTCTGGCGCGACTCTGGTGCGGTGACGTCGCTGCTGACGCCGGCGGAGGGCAGCCGATGACGAACGGCTTCTGCCGCGCGGCCCTGGCCGCGCTCGTGGCTGTGCTGGCATGGCTGCCCGCGGCCGGCGCGGGCGCGATCGACATCAAGGAAGTGACCACGCCGCTCGGCATCAAGGCGTGGCTCGTCGAGGACAAGAGTACCCCCGTCGTGGCGCTGTCCTTTTCCTTCGCCGGCGGGACGGCGTCAGATCCCGTGGGCGAGGCGGGCGTGACCAGTCTCATGGCGGCGTTGCTCAGCGACGGCGCCGGTCCCTTCGATGCGCAGGCATTCCGTCGTCGCCAGGAGGATGCCGCCACCTCGATCGGCTTCGGCGCGTCGCTCGACCGCCTGAGCGGCACGCTGCGGGTCCTGTCGATCAACCGCAGCGATGGCTTCGAGCTGTTGCGCCTGGCGCTCACGCAGCCGCGCTTCGATCCTGACATGGTCGAGCAGCGCCGCGCCCAGACCATCGCCCTTCGGCAGTCTCGTGGTCGGAACGGTGCCGCCGCTGCCGCCGGAATGGAAGCCGCCGACGAAGCCGCGAACCATCGTGGTCGAGCGGCCTGTGCCGCAAAGCACCGTGCTGATGGCCTTGCCCGGTATCGCTCGCGACGACCCCGACTGGTACGCTGCCGTGGTGATGAACCATGTCCTGGGCGGCGGTGGACAGCAGTCTCGGCTGTTCGCCGAGGTGCGCGACAAACGCGGGCTGGCTTACGGCGTATCGACCGGGCTGCGCACCTACAAGAGGGCGGCGCTGATGGTCATCTCGACGGCGAGTGCCAACGAGCGTGTCGCCGAGGCCATCCGCGTCATCCGGGCCGAGCTCGCGCGTATGCGCACCGAAGGCATCACCCAGCAGGAACTCGCCGACGCGAAGACCTATCTCAACGGTGCCCTGGCGTTGTCGCTCGACTCGTCGGGCTCGGTCGCCGGCCTGCTGCAATCGCTGCAGATCGACGGCCTGTCTGCCGACCACGTGACGCGGCGCACCGCGCTTATTGACGCCGTCAAGCTCGAGGACGTCCGCCGGGTTGCCCGCCGTCTGTTGCGCGACGAGGCGATGACCACCGTCGTGGTCGGCAAGCCGGTCGGTGTTACGGCCGATCCCTAGAGGTTTTCCGCATGCTTTACTCACACGTCATCGACGACGCCCTCGACACGTCGGTCGGCGCCAAGGGCCTTTCCCGCGCCAGCCTCGATCGGGCGATGGCCGAACTCCGGCCAGCACTCGACAAGATCCGCCACTGGCACGACAGCGGAGAGCTGCCCCTGCTCAAGCTGCCGGCGCGCCGCGACGATCTGGCGGCCCTCAAACCCCACGCCGAGCGCTTTGCCAGGTTCGAGCATGTCGTGGTCATGGGGTCGGGCGGCTCCAGCCTCAGCGGCAAGACCCTGGTGGCGCTCAAGGACCAGGGGTTCGGTCCCGCGAAGGGGCGGCCCAGGCTCTGGTTCATGGACAATGTCGATCCGGCGACCTTCGCCGCCTTGATCGAGCGCCTGCCGCTCGAGCGCACGGGATTCATTCCGATTTCCAAGTCGGGCGGCACGCCCGAGACGATCGCGGCCTTCCTGACGCTGACCGCGGCGCTCGAAGCCAAGGCCGGCAAGGCGGCGCTTGCGTCCAATGTGCTGGCCATCACCGAGGCGACCGACAATCCGCTGCGCCGGCTCGCTACCGCGATGGGATGCACCATCATCGAGCACGATCCGAAGGTCGGCGGGCGCTTCTCGGCGCTGTCGCTGGTCGGCATGCTGCCGGCGATGATCGCGGGCCTCGATTGCGCTGCGGTGCGCGAGGGCGCGGCCAGCGTGCTCGATCCGGTTCTGGCTGCCGACGACGCCACGGGCATTGCGCCGGCGATCGGTGCTGCGCTCTCCGTCGGGCTGGCGCGCGAGCACGGCATCAACATCGCGGTGCTGATGCCTTATGTCGACCGGCTGAATACCTTTGCCTTCTGGTACCGGCAGATCTGGGCCGAAAGCCTCGGCAAGGACGGCCAGGG
>RGPT01000123.1 GCA_010032545.1 Alphaproteobacteria bacterium | reverse complement strand
GCGCGCGGGCGATGGGCGGCTCGCGCATGTTCCTGGAACTCGGCAGCGAGGTTTCGGTCGAGGATCTGATCAGGGGCATCATCATCCTGTCGGGCAACGATGCCTGCGTGGTCATTGCTGAAGGCCTGTCGGGAAGCGAGGACAGCTTCGCCGAACGCATGACCAAGCGCGCGCGCGAACTCGGCATGACCAGGTCAGTGTTCAAGAACTCCTCGGGTTGGCCGGCCGAGGGCCAGTACACCACCGCACGCGACCTGGCGGTGCTGGCGTGGCGTACCATCGATGATTTCCCGAAGTACTACCGCTACTATTCCGAGACCAACTGGACCTACAACAATATCCGGCAGGAAAACCGCAATCGGCTGTTGAAGATTACGCCAGGCACCGACGGCCTGAAGACCGGTCACACCGATGAAGGCGGCTACGGCCAGGCAACGTCGGCGGTGCGCGATGGTCGACGTATTATTCTCGTGGTCAACGGCCTCGCGTCCATGGCGGAGCGTGGCCAGGAAACGTCGCGACTGATGGAGTGGGGGTTTCGCGAGTTCACCAACACGACGATCTTCCGCGCTGGCGACACCGTCGTGGAGGCGCCAGTATGGCTCGGGGCACAGGACAAGGTCCCGCTGGTCGTCGGACGCGCCGTCCAGATCACGATGCCGGCCGGTCAGACGGCGTCGCCACGCGTGGTGGCGCGCTACGAGGGTCCGTTGCCAGCCCCGCTCGCTAAAGGCACCAAGATCGGCACCGCCGCTGTGACGCTGCCGGACGGCAGGGTCATCGAGTATCCCCTCGAAGTCGGAGTCGACGTGCCTCGCTTGGGCGTGATCGGCCGCGTCACGACCATGATCCGGCACTATCTGTTCGGTTGGCTGTCGTGACCGATCTCCCTGCGGGGCGTTTCATCACTTTGGAAGGCGGCGAGGGGGCAGGAAAGTCGACCCAGATCGCCCGCCTCAAGGACAAGCTGGAGCGGCTCGGTCACGCCGTCGTCGCCACCCGAGAGCCAGGCGGTGCGCCGGGAGCGGAGATGGTCCGCAAACTGCTGGTGGAAGGACCTGCTGAGCGCTGGGACGGCACAACCGAAGCGTTGCTTCATTTCGCGGCCCGGCGCGACCATCTGCGTTCGACGGTGTGGCCGGCCTTGAAGCGGGGCGCCTGGGTCATCAGCGACCGCTTCGCAGATTCGACGATCGCCTATCAGGGTTATGGGTACGGCGTCGATCGCCGGATGCTCGACAAGCTCTATGGCATCGCCGTCGGGGACTTTCGCCCCGACCTCACGTTGATTCTCGATCTTCCCGTCGAGACCGGCCTTGGCCGTGCCGCCGCAAGGCGCGGCAGTGAAACGCGCTATGAAAGCCTTGCCGTCGATTTTCACGGCCGCGTGCGCGCAGGCTTCCTTGAGATTGCCACGGCCGATCCCGGGCGCTGTATCGTGATCGACGCCACTCGGGATATCGAAGCCGTCGCGGCGGCGATCGCCGCGGCAGTCCGGGTGCGGCTCGGAGCCTGATGCGATGGCCAGGAGCAAGACAAGTGCCGATCCGGCCGAACTCGAGAAACTGGAGTGGCCCTATGACTGGTCACCGCCATGGCGCAGCCAGCGATTGGTCGGACATGACGAGGCGGAGAAGACCATGCTGGCGGCCCAACAAAGCGGGCGACTGCATCATGCCTGGCTGCTGACCGGGCCACGAGGCATCGGCAAGGCGACGCTGGCCTGGCGCTTTGCACGTTTCCTTCTATGCGGCCAACAGCAGGGGGGCCTGTTCGGCGACGGGCCGGAAAACCTCGAAGTCGCGGCCGATGCGCCGGGCAGGGCACTCGTCGACGCGCGCTCGCATCCCGACCTGTTCCACCTGAGGCGTTCACTCAATCCAGATACCAGCCGCATGCGGGCCGAGATCGCCGTCGATGACGTCCGCGGACTCGGCGCATTCATGCACATGACGCCTGCGATGGGAAAATGGCGTGTGGCCATCGTCGATTCCGCTGACGAGATGAATCGCAACAGCGCCAACGCCGTCCTGAAGATTCTTGAGGAACCGCCACCCAACGCCGTCCTGTTGATCGTAGCGCACGCGCCGGGACGCCTGCTGCCGACGATTCGCTCGCGTTGCCGCCGGCTGGCACTGCAGCCGTTGACCGAAGATGCCGTCGTGCGCCTGCTCGGCGACTATGCGCCGGCTACCAAGCCGGAAGAGAGGGGCGCCCTGGCGCGACTGGCCGAGGGGAGCATCGGACGCGCCCTCGAACTCTCTGGCGCCGGCAGCCTCGAACTCTACCGCGAGATGGTCGAGGTTCTGGTAACGCTGCCCGAGCTCGACATGCCGCGCCTGCATGCTTTCGCCGAGCGTTTCGCCAAACGTGGCGAGGAGGCCAACGCCGACTGGCGCTCGCTCAACTATCTGTTCGACGGCTGGCTGAAGGGCCTTGCGCGGCATTGGGCCCTGGGGACCGAATCTGCCGCCGTCGTGCCGTCGGAAAGCGGCCTGAACGGACGTTTGCTCGCTGCCGCGAGCCTTGATCGCTGGATGGAGGCATGGGAAAAGATCGCCCACCTCTTGTCCCGTGCCGATGCCGTCAATCTCGACCGCAAACAGACGGTGCTCGGCAGTTTCCTGGCTCTGCAAACGGCGATGCGCTGAAGCGCTGAACCCGGCGCTCCCGGAGGAGCGTCACGGGAGGGGCGACAGTTCGGAGTTCAGTCATCATGTCGGGCCGCAGTACTTTTTACGTCACCACGCCGATCTATTACGTGAACGACGTGCCGCATATCGGGCACGCCTACGCCACGCTTGCCTGCGACGTGATGGCCCGGTTCAAGCGTCTCGATGGCTACGACGTTCATTTCCTCACCGGCACCGACGAGCATGGCCAGAAGGTTGAAAAGGCCGCCGCGGCAGCTGGCCTGACGCCACAAGCCTTTACCGACAAGGTGAGCCAGTCCTTCCGAGATCTCATCGGCGTGATGAAATTCAGCCCCGACGGGTTCATTCGCACGACTGAACAACGCCACTACACGGCCTGCCAGGCGCTATGGGAGAAGCTCGTCGCTGCTGGCGATATATATCTCGGCAAGTACGCCGGCTGGTACTCGGTGCGCGACGAGGCATTCTATGCCGACAGCGAAACCGAAGTCGGTACCGACGGCAAGCGCCGCGCCGGTCCAGTGGGAAACGAGGTCGAGTGGGTCGAGGAGCCGTCGTATTTCTTCAAGCTCTCTGCCTGGGGCGATCGCCTGCTCGAATTCTATGATCGCAATCCGCGCTTCATCGCGCCGGAAAGCCGACGCAACGAGATCCTCAGCTTCGTGAAGGGAGGCCTGCAGGATCTGTCGGTGTCACGTACCAGCTTTGCATGGGGCGTGCCGGTGCCGGGCGATACCAAGCACATCATGTACGTCTGGCTGGACGCGCTCACCAACTACATAACGGAGTGCGGCTATCCGGACGAAGGAAACCCGCTCTGGCGGTTTTGGCCGGCCGACCTCCACATCGTGGGCAAAGACATCATCCGCTTCCATTGCGTGTTCTGGCCTGCGTTCCTGATGGCTGCTGGCGTAGCGCCGCCCAAGCGTGTGTTTGCTTCAGGCTGGTGGACGACCGAGGGGCAGAAGATCTCGAAGTCGCTGGGCAACGCGATCGATCCGGTTGCCGTGGCAGCGAAGTTCGGGCTCGATCCCCTGCGCTACTTCCTGCTGCGCGAAGTGCCGTTCGGCAACGACGGCGACTTCCAGCGCCGCGCGCTGATCGGCCGGCTCAACGCCGACCTCGCCAACGCCTACGGCAATTTGTGCCAGCGCGTCCTGTCGATCGTCGCCAAGAGCTGCGAAGGGAAGGTGCCACTCAAAGGCACGCTTGTTAGCGCCGATGTCGCCTTGCTGAACCGTGCCAAGGAGTTGCTTGCCGTCGTGCGCGCCGACTTCGAAGAACAGGCATTTCACCGCGTGCTTACCGCAATTTGGGAGGTGATCGGCGACGCCAACCGCTACGTCGACGCGCAGGCACCGTGGGCGCTTGCCAAGACCGACCCGGTTCGGCGCGACACGGTCCTGTGGGTGCTGGCCGAGACCATCAGGCGAGTGACGCTCTTGGTACAGCCCTTCATGCCCGACTCCGCCGGCAAGATACTGGATCAGTTGGCGGTGCCAGCCGATGCACGGACTTTCGCCGCCTTTGACACCGAGCTTGCATCCGGGACGACGCTGCCCAAGCCGCAGGGCGTTTTCCCGCGCTTCGTCGAACCGGCTGCGGTGGCGAACTGACATGCTGATCGACAGCCACTGTCATCTCGATTTTCCCGAACTTGCAGGCGACGAGGCGGGAGTGCTGGCCCGTGCCCGGGCGGCAGGTGTGGCCGGGATGCTGACGATCGGCACGCGCCTCGACCAATTCGAGCGGGTCCGCGCCATTGCCGAGCGCCACGACAACGTCTGGTGCTCGGTCGGCGTTCATCCGCACGAAGCGAAGGAGGAGGGCCAACGCACGCCCGACCGGCTGATCGAGGCAACGCGCCATCCAAAGGTTGTCGGCATCGGCGAAACCGGGCTCGACTTCTACTACGAGCACAGCCCGCGTGCCGAGCAGGCCGAGAGCTTTCGCGCCCATGTCGCGGCTGCGCGCGCGACCGGCCTGCCGTTGATCGTCCATACGCGGGATGCCGACCGCGAGACCATCGACATTCTCGAGGACGAGGCCGGGAAGGGCGCTTTTCCGGGCCTGATCCATTGTTTCAGTTCCGGCGCCGAAGTCGCCCGGCACGCCCTGGCGCTCGGCTTCTATATTTCGATTTCCGGGATCGTCACCTTCAAGGCGGCTGAAAACCTTCGCGCCGTGGTCAGAGACATTCCGCTCGACCGGCTGCTGGTCGAGACGGACTCGCCCTACCTCGCGCCCATTCCCAAGCGCGGCAGGACCAACGAGCCCGCCTACGTCGCCCACACAGCCGCCAAGGTGGCGGAGCTAAAAGGCGTTGATGTCGCCGAGCTGGAAGCAGCGACGACGGCGAATTTCTTCAGACTGTTCGCCAAAGCGGAGCGCCCGTCGTGCGGGTGACGATCCTCGGCTGCGGGACTTCCGGAGGTGTCCCGCGGCCGGGCGGCAAGGATGGGCGTGGCGAGTGGGGGGCAGCGAACCCTAATGACGACCGCAACCGGCGCCGGCGCTGCTCCATTCTGGTCCAGGACAAGGGCAAGACCGTCCTCGTCGACACCTCGCCCGATCTGCGGGCACAGTTGCTCGATGCCCGCGTCGAGCGGGTCGATGCGGTCTTGTGGACGCACGAGCACGCGGACCAGGTTCATGGTATCGACGACCTGCGGCCCTATGCGCTGCGCCAAGGGAGGATCGAGTCCTGGGCCGATCCGCACACCTCCGGCGTGCTGCGGCGGCGCTTCGGCTACTGCTTCGAGGCCGAGGGCGACGGTTTCTATAATCCGATCTACCAGCCAAACCTCATTGAGGGACCTTTCACGGCCGCCGGCCTGCCCGTCATCCCGTTCGTCCAGAACCACGGTTCGATCGCGTCATTGGGCTTTCGCTTCGGGCAGATAGCATATGCCAACGATGTCGTGACCTTGCCCGACAGCGCTTTCGCCGCCATGGCGGGCGTTGAGGTGTTGATCGTCGATGCCATGCGATTCCGGCCACATCCGACCCATGCCCATCTCGATCGCGCCCTCGAATGGATCGAGCGGATCGGTCCAGAAAGGGCGTTTTTGACCAATCTCCACGTCGATATGGACTATGCTGAACTCGACCGTTTGACCCCGCCGCATGTGCATCCTTGCCGCGACGGCATGGTGATCGAAGTAGAAGGCAGTTAACAATTCGTTATCAATGGGTTAAGATTGATAATTGAACCAATATCCGAAGTGATACAAAAGGAGTCCAGTCGGCGACTTTTCTTGCTGACTGGCGCGGCCGCCGTCTGCATCGGAGCGCCCGCACGGGCCGCGGACCAACTCGATGCTGGCGGATTAACGTTCCTGGACTTCGCCACGCAGGACAATGGGGCGAGTTTTCATCGCGGCGACGGCATGATCGCCGGTGGCCCCAATCAGGTGTCGTCCAGGGTTCTCGGGGTTGAGAGCAGTAAAGGATTGGCCCGGATTCGCTTCGAGCAGATCCGCATCACCATGGCGATCCCCCTGGGCTGGCAGGCGACCGAGGACTGGGAGCGTGGCGTCGCCTATAGCAGTGACAAGCGCTATCGCCTCGTGGTCTGGCGCGTTGATTTCGACTTTGAGGGCGTCAAGGACGCCGAACACTATGCTTCCAGCAAGGGAGGCGCGATCCAGTCACGCCGACCGACGGTCAAGGCACAGGCGCGCCGGCTGGGAGACGGGACGTACCTGGTCGTGTTCGAGAATGCGCCCAAGGCGCAGGGTGACGCCGAACCCAGGACCGTCTTCGACCTCGTCATTCCGCAGCCACGCAATCCCAAGCTTGGCGTCCTCATGACACTGGGCGTGCCGGCAAGTGATGCCGGGCGCGGGCTGAAGCTGCTGGCATTACTTAAAGAGAACATCCGGATAGACTGGTAACGTACTGTTAATTAATATTTACTGTAATTTGTCATAATATATATTATACGATAATTGGAGATGAGGCTAGGGTACATGACGTCTGGACGTCCCACATCGAATTCACTCCCCAAAGAGCCGATGGCACGCCTGCTGGCCGTCATGGCTTGGCTCCGCGACCGCCAGTACGGCTGCCCTTGGGACGTCGACCAAACCTTCAAGACCATCGCGCCTTACACAATCGAGGAAGCCTACGAGGTCGCCGACGCCATCGAGCGCAACGACATGCCGGCGCTCAAGGAAGAGCTCGGCGATCTTCTGCTCCAGGTTGTCTATCACGCGCAGATCGCCGAGGAAGCCCGGGCGTTCGGTTTTGCCGACGTGGCCGCAGCGATCGCCGACAAAATGGTTGACCGCCATCCTCACGTCTTCGCGGATGCCCGAATCGACACGGCCGAAGCCCAAACCGTCTCCTGGGAAGCCCGCAAAGCGGCCGAGCGCGCAGCAAAGCAGGGCACTGCGCCAACAGGGGCCTTAGACGGAGTGGCGCGCGCCCTCCCCGCCCTCCTGAGGGCCGAGAAGATCCAGAAGCGGGCTGCCCGGGTCGGCTTCGACTGGAAGGAAACCGCCCCCGTCATAGACAAAATCGAGGAAGAGCTAGGTGAGCTGCGCGCGGAAATCGAAGCCGGGACTGTCGACCACGCCCGACTGACCGACGAATTGGGCGACGTACTGTTCGCCGTTGCCAATCTTGCACGGCATTGCAAGGTGGATCCCGAGGCCGCACTCCGGGCCACCAACGACAAGTTCGAGCGCCGCTTCGGCTACATCGAGCGCCAGCTGGCCGCCCAGGGCCGCAAACCGGCCGACGCCAGCCTGACGGAGATGGAAGTGCTGTGGCAGGAAGCCAAGACCCGGGTCTAGTCTTCCGCGGATTGCAAGAGAGGCACATCCAGCGCCTCGAATGCCGCGCGCACCTCGACCAGTGCCTGACGAGACGGTGCGCCAATGATACCTGCATCGCTCGCTTGCGCTGGCGCGTAGTCGTCGCCATCAAATCGCACCGCGCCGCCTCCCGCTTCAGCCAGCATCAGGGCTCCCGCCGCATGATCCCAGGGCTTGGTATGTCGATAGATTCTAAAGGCCGCGCGGCCCGCCAGGATTTCCAGATATTCGACGCCGGCACAGCGCAGCGTCGAAACAGGACCGAGCCCGCGCCGCCGGACGGCTGGCAGCTGGCATTCGACGGCCTTGCGGATCTTGTAGCCGACGAAGCCAGAGGGCGATCCGCCGCCGGGCGCCCCCACCACCACCTTGCCGTCCAGAGTAACGCCCTGCCCGGCCAACGCGACGGCGAGCCGCCCGTTGGGTACGTCGAGTATCCAGCCGCCGACGGTCCGACCGTCCTCGACGAGGGCGACAATGATCGCGAAAGTAGCCTTGCCGGCCGCGAAGTTAGAGGTGCCATCCAGCGGATCGACGATCCAGCATCTCTCTCCCGGGCGGCCGATCAGGTCGACGAGACCGGCATCAGCCTCGACGGCTTCCTCACCGACGACCGGCACACCGGGAAGAATCTTCGCCAGGCCAGATGCTATCCGCTGACGCCGAACAGGTCCTCTTCCTTGAGAATGACATGGTCGACGCCACCGATCTTGACCTCAGTGCCGGACCACTTGCCGTAGATCACCTTGTCGCCGACTTTGACGTCGATCGACTGCAGGCGGCCGTCTTCGAGCCGCTTGCCCTTGCCGACCGCCACGACCTCGCCTTGCATCGGCTTTTCCTGGGCCGTATCGGGGATGATCAGGCCACCCTTGGTCTTGGTTTCGGCGGTCATTGGCTTCAGCAGAAGCCGATCATGCAAAGGCTTGAATTTCATGGGGTTTCCTCGGTTGGGGATGGAATCGCATATAGGATTCGCCATAGCGGCATGTCAACGCACCAGACGGCGCTCGAATTGTGCCGCAGCGGCGGCATCGAGTGCTACGGTCAGCAGAGCCATCTCGCCATCATCATGTCGGTGGCGGACCTCACCATGGCGATAGAGCCAGGCGATGGTGGCGCCGTCACTCAGTGGAACAGAAATCTCGCGGGCCGTCCCTTCCCGGCCGAGCAGTTCGCCGATCACCTCCAGGAGATGGTCGACTCCCTCCCCGGTCAACGCGGACACCGGAAACTGAAGCGCCCGTTCGGCCCCGGCGGCGGCCCGCGTCTGGAGGCTCTCAAGCCTGTCCACCGGCAGCGCATCGATCTTGTTCAAGGCCTCAACCAGGGGTCTGTCTCCGTTTTCCTCGAGGGCGCCCAGTGCCTTGAGAACCGCTTCAACATCAGCGCGTTGCTGCTCGGTTTCAGGGTGCGAGATATCGCGCACATGCACGATAAGATCCGCCTCAATCACTTCCTCCAGGGTCGCCCGGAACGCTGCGACGAGATGCGTCGGCAGATCCGAAACGAAGCCAACGGTGTCGGAGATCACGCAGCTTTTGCCGTTGGCGAGCTTGATCGACCGCATGGTCGGATCGAGCGTGGCAAACAACAGATCCTTGGCCATGACGCCGGCGCCCGACAGACGGTTGAACAGCGTCGACTTGCCGGCATTGGTGTAGCCGACCAGTGCGATTGTCGGCAGCCGTGCCTTTTTGCGGCCGACGCGGTTGACCGCGCGCGTCCGCTGAACGGCCTCGAGGTCGCGCTTGATGCGAACAATGCGCTCACCGATCAGACGCCGGTCAATCTCGATCTGGGATTCGCCCGGCCCGCCCAGGAACCCGAAACCACCACGCTGGCGCTCAAGGTGGGTCCACGATCGAACCAAACGGCCGCGCTGATAGTCCAGCGCTGCGAGTTCGACCTGGAGTCTGCCTTCGTGGGTTCGGGCGCGTGCACCAAAAATCTCCAGGATCAGCCCCGTCCGATCGATGACCTTGGTCTGCCACGCTTTCTCGAGGTTGCGTTGCTGAACGGGTGTGAGCTTGTCGTCGACGATTACGAGACCGATACCCAGCTCGTCGACGGCCTCCTTTAGTCGCTCAACGACGCCCTTGCCGAGCAGGGTCGCAGGCGTGACTCGCCGCAGCGGAGCAATCTGTGCCAGCCGGACGTCAATATCGATGGCGCGGGCAAGCCCCACCGCCTCCGCCAGCTTGGCATCGCCATCGCGTTCCGCGCCGCGACCGCGAACATAAGGGCAGAGGACCGCGGCTGCAGTCGCCGGGCGCATGGTCTCCAGAGGCCTGCGTTCGCGCTTATCGTGGTCGCGGGGGACGGAATCCTCGATCAAATCAGCCTGCTGCGTCGGCCTTGTCCCCATCGAACAACTGGACAGGCGTTACGGGCATGATGGTCGATATCGCATGCTTGTAGACAAGCTGCGAATGGCCATCACGACGCAGAAGCACCGAGAAGTTGTCGAACCAGGTAACGATTCCCTGCAATTTCACACCGTTCACGAGGAAGATCGTTACCGGAGTCTTGTTCTTTCGTAGGTGGTTCAGGAATACATCCTGAACATTTTGTGCCTTTTCGCTCATGTTTTTGGCCTCTTGCTGGGCGGCCGGCTCGCCGAAACTCACCGGTTGGGGGGCGCGGGTCTCTCCCCGCTACCGAGTTAACACAAATATAGGCAACGCTTTTGTCAAAGCAATGCCAGCAACTCATGACAATTACGTGCCCTGAGGCGAGGCGGATGTTCCAAAAGAGGGCCAGGCAATTGCTCCGGCCCGCCGACCAGAACAGGTAAACACCCCGCCGCGTGGGCACATTGAAGGTCGGCAAGGGAATCGCCAACCATCCAGACTTGATCGTCAGGGGCAATTCCCGTGCCGTCCAAAGCCAAATAGATCGGGTCGGGAGCGGGCTTGTCCCGTTTGGCGTCTTTTGCGCCTACGGCCCGAACGATCCAATGCTCCCAGCCAAGGTGTGCCATTTCCGTGCGCAGGTTCTCACCGACCTTGTTGCTGACCACCGCCACATAGCATCCCACGTCGTTGCAGTGAGCCAGCAGCAAGTCTGCGCCAGGCAAGGGCTCCAGACGCTCGAGATGGATGCGATGGAAGGTCTCGTAGAAGACCCGCTCTGCGTCGCCAGCCCGGGCACCGAAAAACTTGGGGAAAACGTCGCGAAGCGAGCCGTGGGCTCGAATCTGGACCTCCTCCGGCGTCCAGGGCGTCATTCCCATGGCAAGGAACGTGTCACGATAACACTCGACGATCGTCGGCCATGTGTCGACCAGGGTGTTGTCCCAGTCGAACAAAACCGCGCGCGGGGCCTTGAATCCGGTCAGGCGGCTCACGTGACGGGATCTCCTGTGGCGGCGAAACGCACATACTCCTCACGCAGACGCCGCGCCGTCGGGCCGACCTTTCCGTCACCGACAGCCTGACCGTCGATCTTCACGACGGGGGTCACGAACGAAGTGGCGCTGGTGATGAACGCTTCCTGTGCCTTCATTGCTTCCGCCAACGAGAATGGGCGCTCGACGAACTTGAGCTGCAGGTCGTTACACAGCGACTTCAGCGTCTGACGAGTGATGCCAGCCAGAATGCCGTTGTCGGTCTGGCGCGTCACCAGTTCGCCGTCCCGAGTGACGATCCAGGCGTTGGTCGAGGCGCCTTCGGTAACGCACCCGTTGTCGTCGATCAGCCATGCCTCGAAGGCGCCGCTCTCGCGAGCGGCCTGCTTGGCCAGCACATTCGGCAGCAAGGCGATGGTCTTGATGTCGCAGCGCTCCCAGCGGATATCTGGCTGGCTCTTGATTGCCACCCCGGGACCGGGCTCGGCGTCGCCGCGCTTGGCGTTCTTCGTCGTCAGCACCAATGCCGGCTTGACCGGCGTCGTCGGAAACGCGTGGTCGCGTCGCGCGACACCCCGCGTGACCTGCATGTAGATCAGCCCGTCACGCAGCCGGTTGCGGCGCATCAACTCGCGCATGATGAAGCTCAGCGCCACTCGCGAGACCGGCCAATCAATCCGCAGTTCGCGCAAGGACCTGTCGAGTCGGTCCATGTGGGGACCCTCGTCGATCATCCGTCCATCGCGAACGCCCACGACCTCGTAGACTCCATCGGCGAGCTGGTAGCCGCGATCTTCAATATGGACGCTGGCATCGCGGTGGTCGACGTAGCGGCCGTTGACGTAGGCATAACGCGCCATAGCGTCTTTCCCTTCCCTCAGTCAGCGCTGTCCGGGCCGGCGCGCTCATCCGGCGCGCCGCCGTGCAAGCCCAGCGACTTCAACTTGCGATGCAGGGCCGAACGCTCCATGCCTACGAACGTGGCGGTGCGTGAAATGTTACCGCCAAATCGCGTAACCTGGGCCAGCAGGTATTCGCGCTCGAAGACTTCGCGGGCGTCGCGCAACGGCAGCTGCATGATCTCCCCGCCCTTCTCCCAGCGCAGAACCGAGGGAGCGTCCTCGCTGACGTCGTTCGGCAGCACATCGGCGCGGATCGGGCCACCATCCGCCGGCGCCAGGATCAGAAGCCTTTCGATGACGTTGCGCAATTGCCGAATATTGCCCGGCCAGTCGTGGCCCTGCAGGGCGGCCAAAGTATCCTCGCCGATTGTCCTCGACGGCAGCCCCGTCGCATCGGCGACGCGTCGCAGCAGGTCGGCCGCCAGTTCCGGAATATCCTCGCGGCGCTCGCTGAGTGGCGGGACCCGCAGCGAAACCACGTTCAGACGGTGGTAAAGCTCTTCGCGAAAATCTCCGGCGGCAATCATATCCGTCAGCGAACGGGCTGTCGAAGCAAGAACGCGCACGTCGACTTCGACGCGGGTCTTGCCGCCGTCGCGCATGAAAGACTGCTCCTGCAGCACACGCGCCAACCGACTTTGCAGTGCCAGCGGAAGGTCGCCAAC
>RGPT01000122.1 GCA_010032545.1 Alphaproteobacteria bacterium | reverse complement strand
CATGACGACCGGTGGAACATCGGGCTGGTCGTTTCCAGGCGCCGATCGGCTATCGCTGCGTGCCGCGCCGATGGCCGTACTCCCGGTAGACTCTGGTGCCGATGATGTACGCCGTGCCCGCCAGCACGACGATGTTCACGGCGATATAATAATCCTTGAGGTTGCCCAAGATGGTGGATTGGCCGAACTGATCGTTGCGGACGAGAAGCAATGCGCCCACGCTGGAGGCGAACAGAATCCGAACCCAGCGCGGAGTCGTCTTGTCGGCTATCTGGCAGAAGCGCCGGACCGCGCCGAGCGCCCGTGCGGCGTCTGGTTTCATCGTTACTCTCTGCACGTTTCCGTCTTTTGCAATTTACATCCATTCCGGCCGGACCGGCCAGCGGCCTTTGCCGCGCTTCGACCCGGCGACGTCGGGGCTTCCAGCCCCGGTTCGTCTGGAGATGCAGATCGTATTCCTGGATGTTGGCCGGCGCGAAGCCCGGCAGATGGCCGAACTTCGTCACCTTGTGGCCCTGCATGAGCGTCTCGCCGGTTGCGGGATCGCGGCGAGAGGCCCCGACCTTGCCCGATCAGGGGAATGAAGGCGGAGAACTCCGCCTGCAGGTCTTGCAGTCGGCCCTATTCGCCGATGATGGCGCGCGCGTCTGTTTCGGCAACCGGGCCTGGGACCGTCATTTCGGTTTCCTCCGCCCGGCCGAACCGCGCGATCTCGCTCGACGGACGAGTGGCGATATCGGCTATGATTGCATGTCTCGACTGAGGGGATTGTGAGAATGCCAGGAACGCTCTTTATCGACTCGACGCCGGATATCGATCTCGTCTGGAAGCGGGTGCATCGACCGGATGACATCGCCGTCGCGGTCAACAGGGGGCCGGTCGCCGAGGGCGACATCCCGGGCAAGGTCGCGGGTTACGACACGGTGATCAACGACGCGACCTATTTCAACGAGGCCACCCTGAAGCGCTGCGCCGGCCTGAAGCACATCGTCTTCCTGGGCACGGGTGCGGCGAGCTTCGTCGATCTCGCCGCCGCGCAACGCCTCGGCATCAAGGTCTCGACCATCGCGGGCTACGGCGACACGACGGTTGCCGAACACGCCATGGGCCTGGTCTTCGCGGCCGCGCGCCACATCGCCACCATGCACGGGATCGTTCGCTCCGGCGGCTGGCGACCGATGCAGGGCATGGAACTGCGCAGCAAGACCCTGGGACTTGTCGGCCTGGGCGGCATCGGCCGCGAGATGGCGCGTATCGCCCAGGGCGTCGGGTTGAAGGTGATCGCCTACAACCGCTCGCCCCGGGCCGACGCCCCGGTGCCGATGGTCGCCATCGACGAACTGCTGGCGAAGTCGGACATCGTGAGCCTGCATCTCGGGCTGAACGACGCGACGCGCGGCTTCCTCGACCGCGCGCGGCTCAAGAAGACGAAGCCCGGCGTGATCGTGGTCAACACGGCGCGTGCCGGCGTCGTCGACGAGCCCGCCTTGTTCGATCTCCTGCGGTCCGGCCACGTCGGCCACTACGCGACCGACGTGTTCGCCAAGGAGCCGACCGCGCCCGACGACCCGCTGCTTACGCTCGACAACGTCACGCTGACGGCGCACGCCGGCTACAACACGCCGGAAGCGGCGATGACGATGTATCGCCGCGCCATAGATCTTGCGGCGGCCGGTCCCTGAAGCGGCGGATCGCGCTACGCGGCCTTCGGCATCTCGCGGCCGGCGTCGATCATCGCGCCGGCGAGCATCGTGTAGGCGGAGGACCAGGCTTCCTCGATCTCGGCGGTGAAGGCCGCGGCCAGGCCCGTCTCCAGGGTCCACAGCAGTGCGGCACCGACCGGGGCGTACTGCTCGGCGGTGACGCCGTAGCCGGCATGCCGCTTGCCGAGCGCGCGCACGGCCGGCAGCAGCGTGTCGACGTGGCTCAGCCCCGCGACGACGGTGCCGAGCATCGCCATCAGCTTCTTCTTCTGCTCCGACAGATCGTCGGGGAACATGGCCCGCACTTCGGGAGCGATCTCGAACAGGCGGCCGTAGAAGAGATCGGCGGCGGTGGCGGCGATCGGAGCGACCTGGGCGAAGCTCGTCTGCACGAGCTTGATCTGATGCGGCGTCATGGGCGGGACCCTCGGTGAGCGGTTTGTCGTCGCCCCGGGGTTTACGCGCGCTTGGCCTCGTTGCCATGTCGCGCCAGCGGAAACATGTATCGTCTGTATCGCCGCACATCCGCTAATCTTGTCGCCCGCATCACCTTGTGGAGGCCGTTCTGGCCCGCGATCTCGAGACACTGCACCGCGCGGCCGCCGAATCGCAGGCAGAGGCCGAGGCGGCGATACGAAGCTACGAACGCGGGAGTTCGATCAGGCTCGCCCTGGTCTTCTTCCCGGTGCCGTTCATCGTCTTGCTCGTGCGGCTGCATCTCGAGGCGTGGGGCTACTATGTCGCCGGTGGGTCGCTGGTGGCGTCGGCCGCGCTGCTCTTCGCTCTCGACCGGGCGGCGGCGGCGAGGCGCGATCGTGCCATCCGTGCTGCCGAGCGCGCCCGGAAGGCCTGCGACCAGGCGCGTGCCGCCAAGGACACGCGCTGAGGGTTTCAGGCCTCGACTTTCAGAAGGTCGGTGGCGAGCAGGACCTCGCCGTCGAAATGGGCCTTGGCCTCGGCGATCCATTCCGGCTCGGTGCCGGGCAATGGCGCCGGCACCGGATGGTTGAGCACCAGCGTGCGCACGCCGGCATCGCGGGCGGTCCGTGCCGCCTGGGCGATGTCGGAATGGTAGTCCATCACGTCGCGAAAGCGCTGGATCGGCACTTTCTCGATCATCTGGCGGCGGATCACCGTCTGCACGTAGACATGCGCGCCCTTGCACAGGCGTGTGAGCCCGGGGCAGGGCACGGTGTCGCCGGCGATTGCCACCACCTTGCCCTCGGCTTCGATGCGAAAGCCGACCGTCGGGTGCACCGGGCTGTGGTCGGTCGGCGCCGCCAAGACACGGATGCCGCCGGCCTCCCAGGCGAGGCCCTCGGACACCTCGGTGACATTCACCTCCGGCCGGTGCGGCAGGTCGGGATGATGCGCCATGCGGTAGTGGATGTCGTTCTCAAGCATCGCCAGCGTGGCGTCGGTGAATTTCCCGAAGCCCGCCGGCCCGATCGCCGTCAGCGGCCGCGGCTCGGTGTTGGTGATCCAGCGCGTGGTGATGACGTCGTTGTAGTCGGTGGTGTGATCGCTGTGCATGTGGGTGACGAACAGCGCGGCAAGCTCGCGCGCCGTCATGCCGACGGCGACCCCGCGCATCAGCACGGCTCGGCCGCAATCGAACAGCAGGTCGGTCTTGCCGATCCGAACCAGCGTCGAAGGGCCGGCGCGGTCGGCGGCGACCATGGGCGACCCGCTGCCGAGGATGGTCACTTGCATGAAAGACCTTTCGGGTAAGGTTCGATCAGCCGTTCGAAAGCCGACGCCATTCGCGCGACGGACGCAATAGCGTGTCCCTGGCCTTGTCGACCTGTTTCGCGAGATAGGTCGTGGCCGCATGATCGGGATGGACCAGTCTTGCGAGGCGTTCGTGCGCGGCGCGGATCGCCGCCTCGTCGGCGTTCGCATCGAGGCCCAGGACGTCGAGCGCTTCGGCTCTCGACATGCCGTTGCCGTCGATCCGGGAGGCGAGCCGGAGATCCTGTTGCGCCGCCCGGTGTACATAAGCTTCGAGGATCGCGGCGGCGCGCTGCACCGTCTCCGGATCGCCCGCCACGTCGTTGGGCCATTCCTTCATGTCGAAGGGGCGCGGCCTCGGCCGGAAGCGATTGAACGCGGCACGCAGCGGCCCCAGGATTGTCCGCCACTTCAGGAAGGTCGGAATGGCCAGCATGGCGGCGCCGACCAGCATCGCCCCCGGCCACTGGCCGTCGGCGATCATCCAGATGACCAGCGGAATGCCGGCGAGGACCAGCAGCAGCAGCATCCACCGCCCCACCCGCATCATCGTTTGCGGGTCGGAATGGATGAACCAGTCGATAAACTTCGCCGCCGTTGCCAGCACGGAGAGGCCGAGCACGACAGCGCTGATGATAACGGCGTAGTCCATCGGTGGAGACTACAAGCGCCGCGAGCGAAAATCAGCCCTCGAAAATCAGCGTCCAGGTATCTAGACTTCGCGATGTTTGTTAGCGGGAATCGCCTCTAGCATTCGTGGAACCGAGCGATCGAGGAGTGCGGTAAATGGCCGAATCGACCAGAGAGACGCCCAGCCAAACGGCCACCACCGACCTTGGAGCCGCTTCGATCATAGCCTCGGCGACCCAGCCGAATGTGCCGGCGCGAAAAGCCTCGATCGACGAATTCCTCAAACGCAATGCCGAAGTGCTGGAAAAGGACCGCGCCGAGTTCCAGACCTATCTGATCGCCAAGCAGGAAGCCGCCACCGAGAAAGCCAAGGCCGCCGCGGCCACGGCGCCGGCGCGCAAGAGCCGGATGAGCCGGCGTACGATGCTGAACGTCGCCGTCGGCACGGCGGGCGCCGCGGAAGCGGCGGTCCTCGGCTACCACGTGCTGGGCAGCGGTTCATCCTCGGACACCGGCGTCTTCCAGGCGGCCGGGTCGGGTCCGCAGCAGGGACACATCACGCGCGAGATTGTCGACAGCAAGGCCGACGTCAAGGGCCGCAGCCTCGGCAGGTGGATTGCGCTGCTGCCGACCAAGCTGGGGGGGGGCACCTACGCGCTCGATCTCAATTCGAACCGGGTGCTCGCCTCCATCTGGTACTGGAACTACGGCGACTACAATCCGATCAGCCACCATCTCTGCGCGTTCCCGAGCTCCGACCCGTATCATGGCTTCGAATTCGTCAACTCGACGCAGGGCGGCCAGAATTCGCTGATCTACGGCATCCCGACCAACGTTACCGCCGAAACAGCGCCTCCGGGCACCAACATCTATCGCGTGCGCTTCGACGGCACGCAGATGCAGATGGTCGAGAACGTGTCGGAGACCACCGGCCTGGGGCTCGGCGTCCATGTCACCGTCAATCCCAAGGACGCCCAGTCGTATTTCGTCACGGACGGCCAGAAGGACATCGCCGCCTGCTTCGATCGCACGACGTCGAAGGTGAAGGCGGCGCTCAGGTTCGACTGGAAGCCCAATGTGGCCGATCTGCGCGACGCCTGGATCAAGGGGGGTACGCTCACCATCAAGAAGATCTACCCCGACGCCAAGACCGGCCTCTACGATTATCGCGGCACCAAGGGCAACAAGATCGACTGGGAAATGGTGCCGATGGGCGAGCTGTTCGTCGAGGAAGGTGCCACGGCCGGCGACGCGCCGCTCACGCTCACCGGCGCCGACGGCACGATCTGGCATCCCGAGGGGCGGTGGGCCGCGACCGTCGTCCGCCTCTGTGGCGGCATCTGCATCCTCGACCCCGAGAAGAACTTCGACCCGGCGGCCTTCCTGCAGTTCAACAAGGACTCGCAGGACCAGTATCCGGTCAAGCAGGTCGACAAGGACACCTGGACGGTCACCTTCGACAAGATCCATTCGCCCGGCCACGAGATCGGCTTCTCGCCGGACGGCAAGTTCCTGGTGATGATGAACAATCTGCGGGAGAACAACTGCTCCATCTTCAGTTGCAGCGATCCCGACCCGAAGAAGTGGCGCAAGGTTGCCCACGTCGAGGATCCACTGTGGCGCGGCAAGTATCCGAACCCGTTCCACATGGTGTTCTCGATGGACAGCTCCAAGCTTTACCTCTCCATCCTGCATCCGTCGCCGGCCTACAGCGGCATCATGGTGGTCGACACCAAGACCTGGACGATCCTGAAGGAGATCCAGGGCATAGGGCCCGACCTGCAGACGCCGGCCATTACCTACGACGGCAAGTATGTGCTGACGCCGTTCAGCGGCTTCCAGCGCCAGTCGAGCGGCATTGCCGTCATCGACACCTCGACCGATACGCTTATCGGCATCCTGCCGAGCAACGGCGGGCATCATGATTGCGTGATCATTCCGACCAAGCTGGAGCACATGAAGCACACCCGCTCCTGCACGCTGTGACCGGCTGGCTGCTCACCAGCCTGGCCCTGCAGAACCTCGGACGGCGCAAGGCGCGCAGCTTCCTGTTGATCGCCGCCGTGGCGATCGGCAGCGGCGTGGTCTTCACCGGCGCCGCCCTGATGCGCAGCATCGACGACAGCATGGCGGTGGGCTTCACCCGCCTTGGCGCCGACATGATGGTGGTGCCCGATGGTACGCTCACCAACATCACCGCGGCCCTGCTCACCGTCGAGCCCACGGATCTGGTGCTGGATGCCGACGTTCTCGCCCGGGCCCGGCTCGCCAGCGTCGGGCGGTCCGCGCCGCAGAAGATCGTGCGGGTCGAGCATTCGGGCATCGGCAGCCACCACGACCTGGTCGACCTGATCGGCATCGATCCGGCGCGCGATTTCACCGTCCAGCCCTGGCTCAAGGAGAAGCTCAACCGCGCGTTTCGCCACGGCGACGTGATCCTGGGCGCCGGCCGCGATGCGCCACTGGACTCGCAGCTTCTGATCTTCGGCAAGCCGCACGTCGTCTACGGCAAGCTCGGCCGGACCGGCGTCGGCACCCACGAGCGCGGCGTCTTCATGTCGTTCGAGACCTTCGATGCCCTGGCTGCTGCCATGCCCCTGCACGGCGGCGCCCGGCCGGCGGTGCTGGCGCCCGGCAAGGTCACCGGCTTTCTGGTCGAGCTGGCGCCGGGCGCGACGGCGCTGCAGGCCCGTTTCGCCATTCTGTCGGCGATCAAGGGCGTCAAGGTCGTGACCGGCGACTCCTCGCTGTCCGGCATCCGGCAGGGCCTGGCGGCGCTGCTGCAAGGCATTCTCGCCCTGATGGTGCTGATGTTCGCCAGCATGGCGGTCATGGTCAGCGTTCTCTTCTCCGCGATCGTCACCGAGCGGCGCGGCGAACTCGGCTTGCTGAAGGCGATCGGTGCCCGGCGGGCGCAGATGATCGGCATGATGGTGATCGAGGCGGTGATCGCCACCGGCGTCGGCGGCGCGCTGGGCGTTACGCTGGGCGTGCTGGTGATGCGGCTCTACGAACGGTCGCTGGTCTACTATCTCGAGAACATCGGTGTGCCGTTCGTCTGGCTCGATCTGCCGCGGACGGTCGCCGTCGCCGCTGCGGCGATCGTCCTGGCCGCGGCCATCGGCGCCCTGGGCTCGTTCTATCCGGCGTGGCGGGCGAGCGGGCGCGATGCCTACGACCTCGTGCGTGGCGAGGGCTGAGCGATGCTGGTGTGCCGACAGGCGAGCAAGAGCTATGCGACGGAGCGCGGCGTGGTGAGCGCTGTCACGGCGATCGATCTTGACGTGCCGGCGGGCCGGTTCGCCGCCATCATCGGCCGATCGGGTTCGGGCAAGTCGACCCTGATGGCGATGATCGGCGGCCTGAGCCGCCCGTCGGGTGGAACCGTGGAAGTGGACGGCACCGATGTATGGCGCCTGTCGGAGAATGCCCGGGCGGCCTTCCGCAACGAGAAGATCGGCTACGTCTTCCAGTTTGCGAGCCTGCTGCCGACGCTGCGCCTGATCGACAATGTGGCCCTGCCGGCGATGCTCGGCCGCCGCCGCCCGGTGCCGGAGATCCATACCCGGGCCGCGGGCTTGCTCGAGCGGCTTGGCCTGGGTGCCTATTTCGACGCCTATCCCTCGGAGATCTCCGCCGGCGAGCAGCGGCGGGTGGCGATCGCGCGTGCGCTGATCAACGATCCCGCGCTGCTGCTGGCCGATGAGCCAACCTCCGATCTCGACGAGCAGACCGAGATCGAGATCATGGACGAACTGCTCGCCGTCAATCGCGAAGTGGGCACCACGCTGGTGCTGGTCACGCACAATCTCGCGCTGGCCGACCAGGCCGAGCAGATCGTCCACATCGCCAACGGCGCGATCGTGGCATGAGCATCCTCGCATGAGTGAAGGGCCGGTCGACAAGGACGCGCTGATCCGCGACCTCCGCCGCCAGCTCGCCGCGGCGCAGTCCGAGGCCCGGTTGCTGCAGCGCCGCCTCGGGGCGGGGCGCGAACTGATCGAGGAACTGCGCGCGGCGCCGCGCAAGCCGACGGCGGTACCGCCGCGGGTCGCGGCGACGCTTGGCCGGCGCCTCGGCCTGCTGCGGTCGCCCGCGGGGCTGGGGGTCGTCGTCGCCGTGATGCTGGCCTTTGTCGTCGATGCCGGTGTCGGCCGCTACCAGGCGCATCTCGTCAAGCAGCAGCGCCAGGCGCGGCTTCAGCTCGAGAATGCCGCGATGAGGTCGCTCTATGTCGAGCTCAAGCGGATCGTTCCCGATCCCGACGGAAAGTCGTTTCGTCTGACGCTCTCGATGCAGAACACCAGCCCGGCGGGGCCGCTCTACGTCATGCTGAATCCGGTGGCCGTCTATGTTCAGTCCGGGATGATCTGGCAGCAGGTGCCGTCAAGGCCGGCCGAAGCCGGCGGCGCCGGCGTTATCACGCTCGTCAACGACTATGCCTATGACGTCGTGTTCACGCCCGACGTGGCGAAGTGGGCCGAGCTCATCCCGGGCTACATGCACGTGCGCATCCAGGACGACCTGCTGGTGAGCCAGAAGGCGCAGCCGGGCGACGATGTCGTTGAACGCCGGACGCCGTTCTATGTCTACCTCAAGCCCCATGGCGCCGACGACGCCGACATCAAGGCGCGGTCGAAGATGTCCGGCACGCCGCCGGTTTTCATCCCGATGCCGCCGCACTAGGCGGCGATTGCCGACTCGCTGGCAGGATCGCCAGCGATGCGGCTGTGCCACATCACGCGCGGCTGTGTCATGTCCCACGGCGTCGCCTGGTGCATCAGACACCGGTTGTCCCACAGCACCGCGTCGCCGGCCCTCCAGTCGTGATGATAGAGGCGTGGCGGCTGGCAGGCGAAGTCTACCAGTTCCTGCAGAAGCCGTTCTGAGTCCGCTCTGTCCATGCCGGGAATGTCGTGGGCGTGGCGGCCAATCAGCAGCGACTTGCGGCCGGTCCCGGGATGAACCTTCACCAGTTGCCGCAGCGGCACCGGCCCGTCGTGGAGACCGTAGCCGCTGTATTGGCCGTCCTTGTTCCTGGTCTGGTGGCCGAGCTTGGACTGGCTGTAATGCAGCGAATGGTGCGCGGCGAGCTTCTCGACCTTGGCCTTGAGCGCGCCGTCGAGCGCATCGTAGGCCGCGCGCATGTCGGCGAAGCCGGTCTGGCCGCCGATGCTCGGCACCACCTCGGCGCTGAAGACCGCGCCCTTGGCCTGCACCGGCATATAGGTGCTGTCGCAGTGCCAGCCCATGTTGCCCTTGAGAATCTTCATCATGTCATCGTTGTCGGCCTCGAGGCGCAGCGACCCGTCGGCCTTGACGTTGCTGAGTGCCGCCATCTCGAACTCGAGCGGCCCGAACCGTTTGGCGAAGGCGATCTGTTCGGCGCGCTTCAGGTGCTGGCCCGGGAAGATCAACAGGGCGTACTCGAGCCAGGCGGCGTAGAGGTCGCGAAATGCGGCGTCGTCGAGCGCGGCCACCTTCACGCCTGTCACCGTGGCGCCGAAGGTCGTGCCTGCAAGCGGCTCTATGCGGAGCGAGTGTGCCATGTCGGGTTCCTCCGTCGGCTCCCGGACGCTTGTGCGCCTCTGCCGGAACTCTACCCCTTGCCGCCGAGGAGGCCTAGCCCGTATGCTCTTGGCAGCAAGAGGAACCGCCTTCATGACCATCTCCGATAAGCGCAACCGGGCAGCTGCGAAGCTGATCGCCGACGTGCATGCCATCACGGCCAGGGAAGGCCTGACGCCGTCGGCACTGCACGCCATGAAGCTGAAGTTGGTGGCGCTGGCGGCGAGGAAGGAACTGTTTCCGCTCGCCGACTTCGCCATGCCGGTGGCCGAGGGCCGCAACCATCCGCTGCTGGTCGAGGACAACGACGGCCATGGCCTCTATCTCACGATCGGCCTGCCCGGTAAGGAGGCGGCCCCGCACGATCACGGCATCTGGTGCGTCAATGCCGCCATCTCCGGCCGCGAGCGCCACAAGTTCTTCCGCCGCACCGACAATCTCGCCAAGCCCGGCCACGCCACGGTCGAGCAGGTGGGCGAAGTCATGGTCGAGCCCGGCAGCGGCATGGCGATGGCCGATCACGACATTCACAGCACCTTGGTGGTGGGCGACAAGCCGGCGATCGGCCTCGCACTCTACGGTTATGCCCTGATGCGCTTCCCGTCGGTGTCCTGGTACGTCCCGCAGTTCAATTCGGTCCGTACGACGCCGTCGCGCCGCCACGCGGCGATGGCGTGAGCGCTGACATGGCCCGCACCCCGAAGTCACATCGCCTGACGATCGCCAACACCCGGCAGACCATCGACTGCGCCGCCAACCAGACCGTTCTGGAAGCCGCCATCGCCGCCGGCATCGACTATCCCTATGCCTGCGCCACCGGCAACTGCGGCACCTGCACCAGCCGCCTCGACGTCGGCAAGGTCACCCTGTTGCCGCGCAACGACGCCTGCCTCAGCCCGCAGCAGATCAAGGCGGGTCAGACGCTGGCCTGTCGCGCCTGTCCGCGCAGCGACCTTACGGTTACCTGGTTGAGCCGGGCCGAACGGTAGGGCGACGCATGCGGATTTGTGTTTTTGGAGCCGGCGCCATCGGCGGCAATTTTGCCACCCGACTGGCAGCGGCCGGCAATGATGTCTCGGTCGTGGCGCGCGGCGCGCATCTCGATGCCATCCGCGCGCGGGGGCTTGTCATGCTGAGCGGCGACCGACGGGTCGTGGCGCCGGTGCGGGCGAGCGACCGGCCGGCCGACCTCGGGCCGCAGGACGCGGTGCTGGTGACGATGAAATCTTCAGGGCTGGCCGTGCTGGCAGAGAACGTCGGGCCGCTGCTGCGCCGCGACACGCCGGTGGCCTTCGTGCAGAACGGCATCCCCTGGTGGTACGGCCACGGCCTCGGCCCGTCGCGTCCGGCGGCGCCGGACCTGTCGCGACTCGATCCCGGCGGAGCCCTCGCCAAAGCCGTGGGCTTCGACCGCGCCGTCGGGGCCGTCGTCACCTCGTCGAACCATGTGATCGAGCCGGGCGTCGTGCGCAACATCTCGCCCGACCGCAACACGCTCTGGGTCGCCGAGACCGACGACCGGACGAGCCCGCGCATCGATGCCCTGCGCGCGACGCTGGTGGCGGCCGGCATCGCCTCGCCGGCGACGCGCGATATCCGCTACGACGTCTGGCACAAGCTGATGGCCAATCTCACCGGCTCGACGCTCTGCCTGATCCTGGCGCAGCCGACCACGATCCAGGCGACGCCTGCGGTCAATCGCCTGGCGCGGCGTGCCCATGCCGAGGCGCTGGCCGTGGCCGCGGCCCATGGCGTTGTCCTCGACGACACTCCGGAGCAGCGCTACGGGCCCAGCCGCGTCTACCCCGATCATCGCCCGTCGATCCTGCAGGACTATGAACTCGGCCGGCCGATGGAGATCGAGTCCATCGTCCGCGCGCCGCTCGCGTTTGCGCGCAGCGCCGGCGTCGAGACGCCGACACTCGACGCCATCGAAGCGCTCTGCTTCAGCATGGCCTCCTCGAAAGGGCTCTACACGCCATGAGCCTTGGATACGATCTCTATTGGTCCTTCCGCTCGCCCTATTCGTATCTGGTCACGCCGCGGCTGGTCGTCCTGGAGAAGGAGTACGACGTCAGGGCCAACGTCCGCGTGGTCTATCCGATCGCGGTTCGCCAGCCGGGATTCTTCTCCAACAGCGATCCTTTGTGGTTCACTTACTTTCTGCGCGACGTGTTCCGCAGCGCCGAGTACGTCGGACTGCCCTTCGCCTGGGCCTCGCCCGATCCGGTGCTGATGGATGCCAGGACGCGGACCTATCCCAAGGAGCAACCCTATATCCATCGTCTGACGCGTCTCGGCCAGGCGGCGACCGAGCGTGGCAAGGGGCTGGCCTTTCTGAACGAAGTCAGCGGCACGATCTGGAGCGGCAAGGTCAAGAACTGGCACGAGGGCGACCACCTCGCGCGCGCCGCCGAACGCGCCGGGCTCGACCTGGCAGAAATGGACGCTGCAATCGCCGCAGATGCCGGGCGGCTCGACGGCATCATCGCGGCCAGCCAGGAGGCCCAGCGCGAGGGCGGGCACTACGGCGTGCCGCTGATGGTCTTCAACGGCGAGCCCTTCTTCGGCCAGGACCGTTTCGACCAGCTCAAGTGGCGGATGCTGCAGAAGGGGCTGGCGAAGCGAGCCTAGGGATCGCGCGCTGCCGACTCCTCGGCGGGCGGCCGCTTGCCGCCGCCGAACAGCTGCGTGATGTCGCCCACGCTGCGCTGGCGGCCGGTGTCGATGCTCACCGTCGCGGTCATGCCGGCGCGCAA
>RGPT01000121.1 GCA_010032545.1 Alphaproteobacteria bacterium | reverse complement strand
TTGCAAGGCTTGGACTGACCTGCTCGCCACCCCGCAAAGGATCGCATCCATCACAAGCCGGCGATGGGCTGAACTGTCATGAGTTCTGTCGGTTGGTATGAGAGCCTTTGCGCTCTATCCCGAAACGCCTCCTGGAAGCAAATCCGACCGAATGCCAACTCAATCCCAGGATCACTTCCGCAATGCCACCGTACTGCAGCCGACGACCGCCCGCGTGTCATGGCCAGTCGACCTGTCCGAATGTGATCGAAACGCAGCGCCCCCTCGCGCAGCGCTGACGCCTTCATGTTGTTCGTCCGCCTCGCAGTCGCGCCCGCCATCTTGGTGCTTTGCGTCACCCTCGCGACGGCATTTCCTTCGGACTGCAATCCGTGGCTCGGTACTTGCACCGGCGCAGAGAGGTTACTCTCCAGCGGCATCGTCGATTAAGGTATCGTGCCCGCACGGAATTGAGGAAAGACGCCGGATGAAGCTCTGCGCCAGAGGCGACACGCGACCTGAGGATGAAACGGCATGACCGGGCTTCGGGACCGCTTGCACGACCGTTCCATGTTGGCTATTGCGCAGCGGGCCACGATGATGCTCTCGGCCCGGTCGCAACCGGGTCCAATTTGCCGACGAGGACGATGACCGTCTTGGACCACCTGGGCTTCGGATGCGTCGCCCTCTCCACGCTCGCCAGCCCGCGTGCGTCGCGGGACCTCCTGGAAGGTGTGTTCGAGCTTGGCCTCCGCCACTTCGACACCGCGCCGATCTACGGACGCGGCTACTCCGAGATTCTGCTGAGCGAGTTCCTGCGCGGCAAGCGCGACAAGGTGAGCGTCGCCACCAAATTCGGCATGTCACCGTCCCGGCGGCCTCGACTGCCGAGCGGTTTGGCGATGCGGCTGAACACCTTGCGCCGCCGGCTTCGCCCACCTGCTCGACCCTCGCCTGTCGAGACGTCACCGCCGATCCGCCCACCGGCGACGCGGCGTCGGATCGGCCGCGCCGAGCTGGAGGCATCTTTCGATTCCAGCTGCCGTGCGCTCGGGACCGACCACGTCGACCTCTATCTCCTGCACGAGGAAGTGCCGTCGGCGCTCGAACCCGCCGCGGTCGACTTCCTGCAGGAACTCCGCGCCTCGAACCGCGTACGCCAGCTCGGCCTCGCTGCAAACGGCAGTCGATATCTCGACCTGGAGCCCGCCGACCTCGCGCCTTGGAATGTGCTGCAGTACGAGTTCGGCCCCGCGTGGCCCGCGCATGCCGGACTGCTGCGGCAATTCCCCGCCAAGACGCACATATTCCATAGCTGCCTGCGGGGAGTGTCGCCGACGGCGGCCAGTGGCACCGAGCCCGGCCGCGTTCTCGCCGGCTGCCTGGCGGCCAATCCTTCGGGCCGGGTTCTGTTCTCGTCGACGAACCTCGCGCATGTGCGCGCCAATCTTCGCGTTATCGGCGGCTGACGCAGCAACAGATGCCGTTCATCGACGCCAACAAGCAACTGGAGGAAGGCGACTGGACGGGCTTTGACGTCACGATCGTGGGCGCCGGAGCCGCTGGCATCATGCTGGCCATCCTGCTTGGACGGCGCGGCAAGCGCGTGCTGATCATCGAAAGCGGCCATTTCAAGCTCGACCCCGATCGCCAGAGCCTCAACAGGCTCGAGCAGTCCGGCAAGCAGATGACCGACGTCATCTGGAACCACAAGCGGGCCATCGGCGGCACGACACTGGAATGGGGCGGGCAATCCCTGCCCTTCTCGCCATGCGACTTCGGGAAACGCGACTGGATCGACCACAGCGGCTGGCCAGTCGCCTACGAGACGCTCAGTTCCTACTACACGCTCGCCAATCGCTTCATGGGCATCGACGAGCTCAACTACGACAACGATATCCTCGCCCTGCTGGGGCTCGAGGCCCCCGGCGTCGACGCCAAGCTGCTGCGCTATCACTTCTCCAAGTGGGCGAAGCAGCCGAACTTCGCGAAGCTGCATCGCGCCGACCTGGAGCGTCATGCCACTGTTCTCTACAATGCCCACCTGCTGTGCATCGACCTCGACGACAACAGTCGCGTCAAGACGATCGAGGTCGGCGATTTCCGCGCGCGGCGGCGGACGATCCCCGTCGGCACGCTGGTACTCGCCGCAGGCGGCATCGAGACCAACCGGATCCTTCTGCACAACGACCATCAGCACAAAGGCGGCCTGGGCAACGCATCGGACTGGCTCGGCAAGGCCTTCATGGAGCATCCCTGCCTCGACATCGGCCATGTCGAATCGGACGACATGGCGCGCCTTCAGCAATTCTTCGGGTCGCGCCTTCGCCGTGGCTCGCGCTATTCGGTTCGACTGAGCACCACCTCCGGCTGGCAGGCACAGCACCGGTTGCTGGCCGCCTCCGCCAGCCTGATGTGGATCTACGACGACGGCAGCGGCGGCCCCCTTACCGAGCTGGGGTCGTTCGTCCGCCGACCTCGATTGGACAATGCCTTCAAGATCGCCCGGGGCGGCGGCGAGATCGCGCAGGGCCTGTGGGCGCTCGCGCGCACTGGCCTGATCTACAAGCCCGGCGCCAGTGCCCGGGTTTCCTTGATGTGCGAGCAGGAACCTTCGCGCGACAGCTATGTCGCGCTCAGCAACGACCGGGACCGGTTCGGCATGCGCTGCGCACGTCTGCATTGGCGCATCAGCCCGAAGACCTGGGCAACCGTCGTCGCCTTCAGCCAGACCCTGGCGGCGGAAATGCAGCGGTCCGGTCTTGGGCATCTGCGACTGCTCGATCATGTGCGTGCCGATGCCGCCGACCACGAAGTCCACCTTAGTGACGTGAACCACCACATGGGCGGCGCACGGATGAGCGCGTCGCCGGACGGCGGTGTCGTCGACGACCAGCTCCGGCTCTGGGGCGTGCCGAACCTCCGCGTCTGCAGCGCCGCGGTCTTTCCCACCGGCTCGCACTCGAACCCGACACTGACCCTGCTTGCGCTCGCCGCCCGGCTGGCCGACGACCTGACGGCCGCCTGAACCCTCCGGCTCGATGAGATGTCGATGGAAATCCTGATCGTCATGGGAGCGGCCATCGTCGCCGCCGTCGCCATCAAGCTCTACAAGGCCTGGGCTGCGCGACAGAACCAGGCGCCGGCGCATGTCCACGATGCCTTGATGAAGCAGGCGCAGGCCTACGTGGCGCAGAGCCCATTCCTCAAGAAAGTCTGCCGGGAATACGCGGCGAACGGCCACATCTCGGACCGCCAGGCCGAGGCTGTCGCCAAGGCGCTTGCGCGACTCGGCCGGCGCGAGGCCTAGCCAAGGCCCAGGCTGTCACTGCACGATGCGGACGTCGTAGCCAAGCGGCGCGCTGTAACCGCCGGCGGCAGCCTCCCAACCGCGCGCGCGCATGCAGTCCTTGAAACGGCTGGCGCTTACCGAAGGCATCGCCCGCTCGCGCCCGGCGGCATTCTCGGTCACGACGCTGGCGGCCATGACGCAATCGTTGCGGTCGTTGACGAACGATCCGTAGCCCATGCCGAGCTTGCCCCAGGTGAGGGTGAAGATCTGCTCATCGGGAACTGCCGGGGCGCAGGCCGCCGCCAGGAGGCCCAAGGAAAGCACTTTGATCGCTCGGCAGTGTCCGCGCAGCCCCGTCGACATCAGTATTTCTCCCCCGATTGTCACGCGGCGAAATGGAGCCCGCCGCTTCGGGCCCGTCAATGGCCGAGATCAGCGCCCGCCATTCACCGCGTCGATCACACGACGCATCTCCTGCAGGAGACGGCGGCGGCTGCGGTCATCCGGCGCCGTCTGCAGCGCGCCGCGCAGGTCGAGCAGGATCTGGGCGTAGTCGTTGTGCCAGTCGCGGCGGGCGCTGACCTCCTCAGGCGGCAAACGCGGAGCCTCCGCGCCGGCCGTCGTCGCCACGGCAGTCCAGCGACCATCGCGCTGCACCAGATCGAAGCTCTGGTCGAGCGACGGCACGGCAACGCGGTCACGCGGCAACCCTGCCGTCACGAGCGCATCGGCAAGACCGGCGATCGAATCGGCTTCGCCATGGACCAGGATCACCGTCGTGCGGCCGGCTAGCAGCGGCCGCGCCCAGTTCACCAGTTCATCGCGGTCGGCATGACCTGAATAGGATTCGATGGTGCGAATCCGCGCCTTGACCCTCACCTCCTCGCCATGAATCCGCACCTGCTTCAGGCCGCTGCGGACCAGCGCGCCGAGCGTGCCGGGCGCCTGATAGCCGACGAACAGGACGGTCGAGTCATGGCGCCAGAGATGGTCCTTCAGGTGATGCTTGACCCGCCCGGCATCGCACATGCCCGATCCCGCCAGAACCACCGCGCCGCCATGCAGCCGGCCGATGGCCTTGCTCTGCTCGATCGTCTCGGTGAGGCGGAAGTCGCCGGTGGAAAAGGGATGGCCGTCCTCCGAGCGTTCCAGCGATCCGTGATGGCGATGGAACACCTCGGTGGTGCGCCCCGCCAGCGGCGAGTCGAGGAAAACGGGTACCGACGCGAACGCGCCTGCGCGCTTCAACGCCGCGATATCGTCCAGGATCTCCTGGGTCCGTTCGACGGCGAATACCGGCACGATGACGTTGCCGCCGGCCTTCAATCCCTCCGCCAGTTCGCGGCCCAGGATGGCGCGGCGCTCGGCTTCGGTGAGCCGCTTGCGAACCCTGTCGCCGTATGTCGACTCGACCAGGGCGATGTCCGCCGGCGCCGGCGCCGTGGGGTCGGGCTGCAGCGCCTTTTCCAGCGGGCCAAGGTCGCCCGAGAAGACCAGCCGGATCGGCGCCGGGTCGGCGTCGACCTCCAGTTCAATGAAGGCGCTGCCCAGGATGTGGCCGGCGTTGCGCATCCGGGCGCGCACGCCGGGAATCGGCTTGAACCAGCGGTCGTAGGCGATGGGGTGAAGGAGCTGGAGCGAGGCCTCGGCGTCGGCCTTGGTGTAGATCGCCGTCACCTCGGCTTCGACGCGCCGCGCATTGCGCCGGTTCAGCCGCTCGACGTCGTTCTCCTGGATGGCGCCGGCATCGGGCAGCAGCCAGTGCAACAGGTCGCGCGTCGCCGCTGTCGTCCATGCGCGGCCGCGGAAGCCGGCCAGGACGAGCTTTGGAAAGAGACCGGTATGGTCGATGTGCGCGTGCGTCAGCAGCACGGCGCCGATCCCGGTCACCTCGAAGGGGAATGACCGGTAGTTGAGCGCGCGCAGCGACTTCGGCCCCTGGAACATCCCGCAGTCGACCAGCAGCTCGCCGTGCGGCGTCACCAGCCGGAAGCACGAACCCGTCACCGTCCCTGCCGCGCCGTGAATATGCACCGATATCGTCATGTCTAACCTGCGATGGTGACGCCGGCGCCCTCGGACGCGAATTTTAAGGAAAAGCGGAAATCGGCCTCGAACGCGGCATGGATGCGATAGAGCGGCTCGCCCTTCTCGACCGGGTCACCGATCTTCTTGAAGAAGTCGACGCCCGCCCCCTTGTCGATGGGCGCCCCGGCCAGCCGCGCGACGCGCGCCAGCCGGAGGCAGTCGACCGCCGTGACCACGCCGTCGCGCGAGGCCACGACGTCGTGCCGCAAGGCGCCGAGCGTCGAGGTCTCAGGCGGCGGGCCTTGTGCCGCCATGAGCCGCCGCATCTTGCGCGCCGCCGCCCCACTTTCCAGCAATTCACGCGCCCGCACGATACCGCGGCCGCCGCGTAGCGCCGGATCGAACTCCAGCACATGGCCCGCCAGCAGCAGTGCGCGCTCCTCGAGATCGCGCGGCGCCGCCGGATCGCGCTCGAGAACCTGCATTGCATCGCGCGCCTCGAGCCAGGGGCCGATTCCGCGGCCGACCGGCTGGCTGCCATCGGTGCCGACCACGACCGCGTTCAGCCCGACCTCGTCGGCGATGTACTCGAACAGCTTGCGCAGGCGTACGAACGACTCCCGGCTGCGCAGCTTGGCGGTCGGACCGACCGGCAGGTCGAGCACCAGGTGCGTCGAGCCGGCCGCCAGTTTCTTCGACAGGATCGAGGCTACCATCTGCTCGGGCGTGTCGATCGCCAGCGGGCGCTCGACCGAGATCAGCACGTCGTCGGCCGGCGACAGATTGGCGTGGCCTCCCCACACCAGGCAGCCGTTCTCGGCGGCCACGCTTGAGTCCGTGCGCCGCCACGATCGGCACCACGATCATCGAGGTGCGGTTGCCGGGAATACCGCCGATGCAATGCTTGTCGACGATCATGTCGCCATCCCAGACCAGCTTGCCGCCCACCCCGGCCATCGCCCTGGTGAGCGACAGAACCTCCGGCGCGGTCGTGAAGCGCGCGCTGGCGATCAGGAAGGCGGCGATCTCCATCTTCGAATAACGATGTGCCACCAGGTCCTGGGCGATCGCCCGGTAGGCTTCGGGCGACAGCACGGCACCGTCGATCTTGGCTCGCACATGGTCGAGGCTGGGTGGCGGCGCGGCCTGGGCGATCTCGACAGGCGTGCCGTCGGGCAGCCCAAGATGGCGATGTGCAAGCAGCGACAGACCCAGTTCGTCGGCCGCCATGATCTGTTCGTCGTCGACGATATTCAGGGTGGCGACGATCCGCCGCCCGCCGCCCGAGATTTCGATGCGCGCCAGCGCCACGAATTCCTCGGCCCGGTAGAGCGGGCAGCGGCGCGCGAGAAAGGCTACCGTCTCGTGGCAGGTATCGATGCCCAGCTTCTTGAGGCGCAGCATTTGGCCTTCAGGTGATGTCGTTAAGTGATCAATTATCGCACGCCGCGCCCGCCAACGCTTGATCTGCGTCATTCTCCCGAATGCAAAGTGTATACCGCTCGCACGCACGTGGGAGTAATGTAGAGCATGCCCGGTCTTGCCACTCCGCCAGTCTCCAGATCACAGCGGATAGCTTTCATTTTGCTTCGTCGCCCCAGCTATCTGCTGGGCCGCTTCGCCACTGTCCGGGATGTCTATTCCAGTCTGCGTCGGCTCAAGGACGCTGTCGTCGGCGCCAGGCCTCTCAGGATCGGCGATCTCTACCACACCGCCGACGCGACCATTGATATCGCGGCCTCGGGCCATGTGCTGTCCAAACGGACGGCGGCCGAACAGGTCGCGGAAATGCGCCGCCAGTCCTATTCGATGGGGCCCAATCTCGACAAGGCGGCGACCGCCGAATTGCAGAACTGCGCGCGCACGCTCCCGCTGCATTTCAACGAAGCCGACGTCGGGACTTACGAGGCCCTGTCGCAGTCTCCGGAACGCCGCGGTCGTCTCGCCCTGGCGACGATCCGGAATTCGGCCCGGCTTCCGATCATCCGCGCGCTCGCCGGCGACAAGTTCCTCTACGATGCAGCGTCACGGTTTCTCGGCTACAGGCCGACCGAGGTTTCATGCTGGTTTTTCTGGAGCCTGGCCAATCATCTGTCCGACGAGGAGCGGCGGTCCGCTTCGCAGACGATCGACTATCACTACGACGTCAACGGCTTCAACTTTCTCTACATCAACTTCTATCTCCTCGACACCGACGCCATGAACGGCGCGCACGCACTGATTGCCGGCAGCGGCCGGCGCAAGCGCCTGCGCCATCTGCTGGGCAGCGCGCGTCTCGGCGATGCCGAGGCGCGCGAAACCTATGGCCGCGAGGCCGAGCGCCTGATCGAGGGCCCTGCCGGATCGGGCTTCCTCGAAGACACCTCGTGCTATCACAAGGCCCTGGCGCCGGTGTCGGCCGACCGGCTCATGCTCCAGTTTCGCTATCAATAGGCATCGCGCGATGATCCCGGCCCTGGGCTTCGGAACGGCCGCCATCATGGGCCGCATCTCGCGCCGACGAGGCGATGAGGCGCTCGAGCGCGCGCACGCGGCGGGCATCCGGCATTTCGACACCGCACGATCCTACGGCTGGGGAGAAGCCGAGAGCGTCGTCGGCGACTTCCTGCGCCGGCATGTCCGCGAGGAGATCCGCGTTGTCTCAAAGTGCGGAATCGTGCCGGTCCGGCCTTCGCCTCTGCTGAGCATGGCGAAGTCGGCCGCGCGCTGGGCGCTCTCGCTGGCGCCCGGTCTCAAGGCGCAGGTGGCCCGGGCGGCCGGTGCCGGCAACTTCCAGCCGACGCGGACCTACGATCTCGACGTCCTGGCCGGCAGCCTGAAAACCAGCCTGGCCGAGCTGGGCTTGACGTATCTGGACGATCTTCTGCTGCACAACTTCGTGCCTGACGCGCCGGGTGTCGAGGAAGTCGCCGAATGGTTCAGGAGCGTGCGGGACGCCGGTACGATCCGGCGTTTCGGATTCTCCGTGGAAGGCGATCTGCGCCAGGGACTGGAATTCCTAGCTCGCAAGGACTTGCTGGTCGATTCGGTCGTCCAGGTTCCGGTGAGCGACCTGCTGCTCCACTTGCCCGCCGAATGGCGCGGCGTTCGCTTTATCGCCCATTCCCCCTTTTCGTTCCTGCGCAGCCAGGTCGAGACGAACGGCGGGGTCTGCACGCTGTCCGATCTGCTGCAGGCGCTGGACGAGGCCTGCGTGTGCGAGGCGCTCGTCTGCTCGATGTTCGGCGCCGACCATCTCAGCGAGAACGTTGCCGCCTGGAAGGCTGCTGCACCCTCGGCCGCGCGATAGAGCACTCAGGTCAGCAGGCGCTTCAGGCCCACCGCGGCCATCTCGACCTTGTCGCTGAAGCTGAGTGGATACACGCTCGTATTGACGATCCATTTGTTGGCGAGCAGGCGCGCAAAGCCGAAGAGGCGCTCCTTCGCCCGCACCAGCCGATAAGTCGACTGGCTCCCGTCGCAATACTGCGGCAGGAAATGCAGAGGACCTGCGAGATTGTCCGCCCGATGCTCTCCTGCCCGTCTCACGCCGTGAAGGCCATGCTCGGGGTTGGCCCTGCCGCCGTGCTCACCATAGTGATGCATCGGAATGAACGCCGTCGCTCCCCGCGCCATCGCTCCCCACTGCAGCATTCCGTCAAAAGGAAAGAAGACACGCGGGTCGCGCTTTGCCATCTCGGTATCGAAGAAGTTGCACAGCAGCCTGGCTACTCGAGCATTGACGACATAGGCGACCAGTGGCGCCGCGTGTCCGCGGAGATACTTTTCGCGACCGATCAGCGCCAGGATGCGTGGGCTGCCCTGGTAGAGATAGCCCCACGCCACCGGGTCGTCGTGAGGCCAGAAAGTCGGGAATGATCCCAGTTCCTTGCAGGGCACGAAATCCGCCTCGCAGATCAGGGTGTAGCCCTCCTGCTCCGCCGCCCGCTTCCAGGCGGCGAGGTGATTCATGAAAGTCCGAACGGTCCGCGAGTATTCTTCTTCTTTGGTGTAGGTCGCGCGGATGACCGTCGGATTGAGCTTTTCCTCGTCGAGTGCTGCAACAAGCTGATCCACGTTTTCCGTGTAGGCCAGTACATAGGACTGCCCGACGACCTCCCCCAAAGTGGGATTGTGCCCCTCGAACGCCAGTCGCCGCCTTGCCGTCACTACTTTCCCCATCCCATGACGGCAAACACTGCACGAAGTGCGTCATGGAGGAAAGCGTCGTGAATCCCCATCGCGCCGGCGAACGCCAATGATTGCGACTCCGGCGGTTCAATCCACATCGAAAAGACTCTAGCTTGGGGCGTGTCCCGCAAACGTACCGCAGTCTCGGCGTCGGCCGCCCGTCGCATCGCCCTCGCCGCTCAGGGGTTTGGCGTGCCGCGCCCCGATGGCACCGCCAACGTGGGCCATGTCCGACGCGCCATCGATCGGCTGGGTCTGCTGCAAATCGACTCGGTCAACGTCCTGGCGCGGGCGCACTACCTGCCGCTGTTCTCACGGCTGGGCAATTACGATAGCGGCCATCTCGACCGCCTCGCCTGGGGCCGCCCGAGCGCGCGCGGGCTGTTCGAGTTCTGGGCGCACGAGGCCTCGCTGCTGCCGGTGGCGAGCCATCCTCTGTGGCGCTGGCGCATGGCCCGCGCGGCGTCTGCCCATACCGGCGACATCAAGAACAAGCTGCACGTCTTCCGCCGCGAGAAGGCCGCCTTCATCGACGAGGTACGGCGCCAACTCATGGATCGCGGTCCCCTCGCCGCCTCCGACCTCGAGACGGGCACCGCCAAGACCGGACCGTGGTGGGGCTGGAGCGACGCCAAGTACGCCATGGAATGGCTGTTCTTCGCTGGCGAGGTGACGACGGCCACACGGCGCGGCGCCTTCGAGCGCGTCTACGATCTCAGCGAGCGCGTATTGCCGGCTGACGTGCTGGCGCTGCCCACGCCGGAGCCGGCCGAGGCGCAGCGCGCGCTGCTGCGCATCGCGTCCCGTGCGCTCGGGGTCGCCACCGCACGCGACCTGCGCGACTACTTCCGCCTGCCTACCGACGACTTCAGGGCGCGGCTGGTCGAACTCGTCGAGGCCGGCGACCTCCTGCCGGTCGAGGTCGAGGGTTGGCAAAAGCCGGGCTATCTCGATCCCGCCGCCCGCCAACCACGCGGCATCGAAACGCGCGCGCTGCTGGCGCCGTTCGATCCGCTGATCTGGGAGCGCGACCGCACCGAGCGCCTCTTCGACTTCCATTATCGCATCGAGATCTACACCCCGGTCGCCAAGCGCAAGCACGGCTACTACGTGCTGCCGTTCCTGCTGAACGACAAACTGGTGGCGCGCGTCGATCTCAAGGCCGATCGCGCCAACTCGCGCCTGATCGCCCACGCCGTCCATCTCGAACCCGGCAACGACGCGGCGACCGTGGCCGGCCCGCTGATCGAGGAACTTCGCCTGATGGCCGACTGGTTGGGGCTGGAAGGCGTGTCCCTGCCGCGCGCCGGGGCGCTGGGCAAGGCCATGAGCAGGATGCGGTAGCGGTGTGTGGAACAACGGCATCGATCCGCCCAATGCCACCGGTGAGGCCAGCTTCAGCGGCGGCTGACAAGAACTGACGCCGGCCCGCGCGCCGAGGCGCCAAACCAGCGTCTGCCGATGCCTCCGAAATCATGGTAGCGTTTAGTCAGCGCCCTGCAGGCGCCCCGGGAGAATTCGATGGTCATCGTACAGATCAACTACCAACGCCCCGATATGCCCAGCGCCGAGTGGAATGCGCGCTACACCGACGAAACAGCCAAGCCGTTCCTGTCTGTCGCCGGACTCCAGTGGAAGATTTGGCTCGACGACGAAAAGGAGCAGCGGTCTGGCGGCATCTACTGCTTCGCCGATCGCGCCACCGCGCAGGCCTATGTCGATGGCCCGATCGTCGCACGCATGAAGGCCAATGCCGCACTCGCCGACCTTCAGATCAGATTGTTCGACGTGCGCGCCCGCCAGAGCGAGATCACCCACGCGCCCGTTCCGGGACTGGCCAATCGTCTGGCGGCGGAATAGCGCGCGCCGGAGACAGGATAAGATCAATTGACAGTTACCCTATTTCCTACTATAGGGATGACATGACCAATTGCCGCCACCGTTCGACGTTCCGCCTTCTCCAGGAGCGCCTCACGCCGGGGGCGCGATCCTTCCTTGCGACGGGCAATGATGCGCGACAGGAAGCGTGCGCGCCCGGCGATGCAGGCGTTTTGAATCGAATCACCCGGTGTCCAACGGCTCATGCCAGTCCTGCGGCCTATTCGCCGGTGAAATCAATGGGTTGGCCAAGAGCGCACGAGCCCGCAAGCGACGTAGAGTGGTGTCCAAGTGACTCGCGGTAATTCGCATCAGCGGTGGATGGTGAAATGAACGATCTGGTTCTCAAAGGCGGCAGGCTCGTCGATCCCTCACAGGGCATCGACAAGGTGACCGACATCGCCTTCGCCGGCGGCAAGGTGGCGGCGATCGGCGATGGCCTCGCGGGCAAGGATACGCGCGACGTCAAAGGCAAGATCGTCTCGCCCGGCCTGATCGACCTGCACACCCATGTCTACTGGGGCGGCACGTCGCTGGGCGTCGAGGCCGAGCTGCTGGCACGCACCGGCGGCGTCACGACTTTCATCGATGCCGGCAGCGCGGGACCGGGCAACTTCCACGGCTTCCGCAAGCATGTGATCGAGCCCTCGCCCGTCCGCATCCTGCCCTACCTCAACGTCTCCTTCCCCGGCATCTTCGCCTTCTCCAAGACCGTGATGGTGGGCGAGTGCGCCGACATGCGGCTGATCGATCCGCGTGAAGCCGTGCGCGTCGCGCGGGAGCACAAGGACCTGGTGCTGGGCATCAAGGTGCGCGTCGGCAAGTCGGCAAGCGCCGATTCCGGGATGATGCCGTTCCATATTGCCCTCGACGTCGCCGAGGAAGCCGGCCTGCCGCTGATGGCCCATCTCGATGCGCCGCCGCCGTCGCGCAACGAGGTGGTGAGCCTGATGCGCAAGGGCGATGTGCTGACGCACTGTTTCCGCCCCTTCCCCAACGCGCCGATCGCGCCCGATGGCAAGGTGCGGGAGGAGATCCTGGCGGCCCGCGCGCGCGGCGTGATCTTCGACATCGGCCATGGCGGCGGTTCGTTCGGCTTCGGCACGACGCGCGGCATGTTGAAGGCGGGCTTCCTGCCCGACGTGATCTCCTCGGACGTGCATGTGATCTCGATCGAGGGTCCAGCTTTCGACCTCCTCACCACCATGTCGAAGTTCCTCTGCCTCGGCGTCGACCTGCCGACGGTGATCAAACTTGCGACAGTAAATCCGGCCGCTGCCA
>RGPT01000013.1 GCA_010032545.1 Alphaproteobacteria bacterium | reverse complement strand
GCGGCCGAGCCGCAACGCCTGGTGACGTTCGGCCCCAATCAATTCGACGCCGAACTGGGTGAGTTCACCCAGAAGGGCAAGCGCGTGGCGCTCACCGAAACCGAGGTGGCGCTGCTGCGGGCCTTCGCCGGCCGCATGGGTGAGGTGCTGAGCCGCGAGACTCTGTGCAAGAGCGTCGGCAGCGCCGTCAACGAGCGCGCCATCGACGTTCAGGTGACTCGGCTCAGGCGCAAGATCGAGCCCGATCCGTCCTTTCCGCGCTATCTGCGTACGGTCAGGGGCCAGGGCTACCGGCTGGTCGACGCATGAGATGGGCGGCCGCACGCGACATCTTCGAGCGCATCGCCCAATGGGCCGACAGGCATTCGCCGCAGACCCTGTTCGCGCGCGCCCTGATCATCATCGTCGTGCCGATGCTGCTGCTGCAGGCGCTCTCCGCCTGGTGGTTCTACAGCCAGCGCGGCGACAACGTCACCAATCGCCTCGCGGTCCTGCTGGTGCGCGACCTGCGCGTGCTGATCGCGCTGCGCTCGGACTTTCCCGACGACGCTCACCGGGCCTGGATCCTGAACCGCTCGGCGCAGGACCTGCTGCTGTTCGTCAGTTTCCGCAAGGGCATCATCCGGTCCTTCAAGGAGCCGGAGTACTTCGACATCGTTGCGCGCGAGGTCCAGGGCGCGCTCGAGGCCGACCTGAAACGTCCCTTCTACATCGACAACAGCGTCGGCGGCGGCCAGATGCTGATCGAAATCCAGCTCACCGACGGCGACGTCATGGATGTGCTGGTACCGCACGTCCGCCTTACTTTCGGCTCTAGCGCGGCCTACGTGCTGGCCCAGCTCGGCCTCGCCCTGGTGCTGTTCGGGCTCGCCATCTGGTTCATGCGCCGCGAACTCGTGCCGATCGAGCATCTGGGCGTCGCGGCCGATGCGCTCGGCAAGGGCCGCGACGTCCCCGATTTCGCCTTCTCCGGCGGCACCCGTGAAGTCCGCAACGCGGCGACGGCGTTCCATACCATGCACATTCGCCTGCATCGCTCGATCCAGCAGCGCACCGAAATGCTGGCGGGCGTCAGCCACGACCTGCGCACGCCGCTCACCCGCATGAAGCTCTCGCTGGCACTCCTGCCCGAGTCGCCGGAGACAAGGGAACTGGCCGACGACGTCTCCGACATGGAGCGGATGATCGAGGGCTATCTCGCCTTCGCCCGCGGCGAGGGCGACGAGGACCCTGCCCCGGTCGACCTCTCCGAGATACTGGAGGATGTCGCGGCCGGCGCCCGGCGCGACAATGCGAACGTCGAAGTCGCCTGGCAGGGCGACATGAACGTCGAGCTGCGCGCGCTTGCCATCAAGCGCTGCCTGACCAACCTCGTATCGAATGCGCTGCGCTATGGCACCAAGGTCCAGCTGCAGGCCGTCCGCGGCCGCACCTCGGTCGAGATCACTATCGACGACGACGGCCCCGGCATCCCACCCGACAAGTACGAGGACGTTTTCCGGCCATTCCTCCGCCTCGACGAATCGCGCAATGCCGATACGGGTGGTGTGGGCCTCGGCCTCACCATCGCCCGCGACGTGGCGCGCAGCCATGGCGGCGACGTGGCGCTGGCCGCCTCGCCGCTCGGCGGCTTGCGCGTGGTCGTGCGAATTCCGCTATGAACTGACCGCTGGCTTGCTGCCCCGCAGCCTGTGGTACAATGGAACAAATCTCCGAGAGAAAAATGTCCAAGACCCAGTCGCTTCAATTCGCCCGTCATCTCCACCCCACGCCGCTTCCCGCCGATCAGCGCGCAGCCCTGTTGAAGAATCCGGGCTTCGGCCGGGTCTTCACCGACCACATGGTGTCGGTTCGCTATCACGAGTCCAAGGGCTGGCATGACGCCAAGATCGAGCCGCGCGCGCCGATCCCGATGGATCCGGCCGCCGCCGTCCTGCACTATGCCCAGGAGATCTTCGAGGGGCTGAAGGCCTACCGCACCGCCGACGGTGGCGCGACGCTGTTCCGGCCAGAGGAAAACGCCCGCCGTTTCCAGCAGTCGGCTGAGCGCCTGGCAATGCCTGTGCTGCCTGAATCCGTGTTCCTCGAGGCCTGCGACCTGCTGGTCAAAACCGACCGTGCGTGGATTCCCGACGGCGACGGCAGCCTCTATCTCCGGCCGTTCATGTTCGCCAACGAGGTCTTCCTCGGTGTGAAGCCCTCGTCCGACTATCTTTTCCTGGTCATAGCCTCGTCGGTCGGCGCCTATTTCAAGACCGACGCGCCGGCGGTCTCGGTCTGGGTCTCGACCGAGTACACGCGCGCGGCACCCGGCGGCACGGGCGCCGCCAAGTGCGGCGGCAACTATGCGGCAAGCCTGCTCGCCCAGGCCGAGGCGACGCGCCACGGCTGCGACCAGGTCGTCTTTCTCGACGCCGTCGAACAGCGTTGGGTCGAGGAACTGGGCGGCATGAACGTGTTCTTCGTGTTCGACGACGGTTCGCTGTCGACGCCGCCGCTGGGCGGCACGATCCTGCCCGGCATCACGCGGTCCTCGCTGATCACGCTGGCCAAGGACAAGGGCATCAAGGTCCGCGAGGAGCGCTATTCCATCGACCAGTGGCGCGCCGACGCCGGCACCGGCCGCCTGCGCGAGGCCTTTGCCTGCGGCACCGCTGCCGTCGTCACGCCGATCGGCACGGTGCGCGGCAAGGACGGCGAATTCAGGATCGGCAATGGCGGTGCGGGCCTGCGGACCGAGGAGCTGAAAGCCGCCTTGGTCGGCATCCAGCGCGGCCGCGCGGCCGACCCGCACGGCTGGATCCACAAGGTCTTTTAGCCTGCCGCGCGGCCCGGTGGCCCCAGACACCGGCAGGCTGCCCATTTTGGCGACCGTCCGGAGCCAAGATCAAAGTCCGGCGGATCGCTCCGCCGGCGTCTAAAAGAGCCTCCCGCCGTTGGGCACGACCTTGTCGGGCGCGAACAACACCACGCTGCCGTCCTCGGCAGGGAAGCCCAGCGTCAGCACCTGCGACATGAATTTGCCGATCTGGCGCGGCGGGAAATTGATCACGGCGGCAACCTGCCGGCCGATCAGGCTTTGCGGCGTGTAGTGCACGGTGATCTGTGCCGAGGACTTCTTGATGCCGATGTCGGGGCCGAAGTCGATCGCCAGACGCAGCGCCGGCTTGCGGGCACCCTCGAGGGGGGCCGCCTCGAGGATGGTGCCGACGCGGATATCGACGCGGGTGAAGTCGTCGTAGGAAATCTGGTCCATGACGACGCAGCCTAATCAGGTGGGACCAAAAGAAAAGGGGCCGCAAAGGCGGCCCCTCGTCCCGTCGGCGTGGCGCCGATGAATGCCTACTTCTTGGCGATCGCGGCCTTGACCTCTTCGGTCAGCTCGGTGACGCGCTGGCTGAGCGCGGCGAGCGCCTCGGTGTGGCCCTTGCTGTAGAGCTCGCCCAGTTCCTTGGTGTTGGCCATGGCGGCCTCGTAGCTCTTCTTCACGAAGTCGATCTGCTTGGCGGCCTTCTCCTCGACGGTCGCGGCGGCGAGCACTTCGCTGCCGTGCTTGGAGAAGTCTTCCATGGCCGCGCGGACCATGTCGCCCTGGCGCTGCGCGATCGCCTTCATCGACTCGACGGCCGAGGTGTTGGCGGCGGTCATCGCGGCGAAATTCTTGCGGCCGGCTTCGACGACCGATTCCATGTTCATGGACGGCATCTTGAAGTCGCCGGCGATCTTGCTGAAGTCGAAGTCGGCGAAGGGATTCTTGAAAGCGCCAGTGGTGTACATGGGATTCTCCTGAAGGGCGGAAACGCGTTGAAAACTCGGGAGCCCCGCTTTGCTGCGGTGCACAACGATCCCTAATTTATGCGCGCGCTGCAGCAAGTCAAGAGACGATTTTGTGCATTGCACAAAACATTCACGGCGCAGGCGACCGGGGCTCCGGGGCAGCCTTGCCAGGATTCGGAATTTCCACATATTTATCAATGAATTGAGACCATTTTTCGGCGCTTTTGAGGCGACTATCCAGGGCGGCCATGGTCTTGGAAAGGTCTCCCGTCTCGTCCTGATCGAAGACCCGGGAGACGGCATAATGGAGGGCCAGCAGGCCGTTCTGTCGCAACGCACCAGAAAACCCATCGCTCGGTACGCCGGCGGCCTCCAGCATGGCCGCCATCGACCGGCGCAGCGCCGGTCCCAGACCAAGCATCAGCAGCGGGTCCCGCCGGAAGGCACCGCCGATCGCCCGCAGCGCCGCACGATGAGGGCGCAGCGCGTCGTAGCGACGCATCATGGTGTCGAACAGCCGGTCGCGCGCCGTCTCCTCAGGATCGCTCTGGCGCGGCGTGCCCGACAGAACCTCGGCATCGACGCGGGCTACGAAGGCGGCAACCAGGGCGGTCTTGTCGGGATAGAGGCGATAGAGATCGGCTAGCCCGAGGTTCGCCGCCTGGGCGACGTCGCGCAGCGTCACGGCGGCGAAGCCCCTTTCGGCGATCAGGCCAAGAAAGGCATCCAGCGCCGCTTGGTGCGCCGGCATCATCCCGCGAGTTCCTTGGAGCGCTGCGATGCCGCCGCCAGGGCCCTGTCGAACACCGGCTGGAGACCGTCCGCCGCCATCAGAACCTGGAGCGCCGCCGCCGTGGTACCCCCGGGGCTCGTGACATTGACGCGGAGCTGCGAGGCGGACTCGCTTGATTGGCGGAGCAACTCGCCACTGCCCGACACCGTCGCGCGCGCGAGCTGCATCGCCATGTCGGGCGCGAGTCCGAGCTTGGCGCCAGCAGCCGCCATGGCCTCGACCAGCAGAAAGACATAGGCCGGGCCGCTCCCCGACAGGGCCGTCACCGGATCCAGCAACGCCTCCTCGTCGACCCACAACACCTGTCCGACCGCTTCGAGAAGCTCGTGGCAGCGCTTCTTTTCCGCCGCCGACACGGCCGAGACGGCGGTGGCGACGGTGATGCCCTGGCGTACCGCGGCTGGCGTATTGGGCATGGAGCGCACGAGCTTGGCTTCGGCGCCGAGATGGCCGGAAAAATAGCGGAGCGTCTTGCCCGCGGCGATCGACAGAAAGACCGCGCCCTTCCCGGCGAAGCGCTTGAGGTCGGGCAACACCGCATCCATCGACTGGGGCTTCACCGCCAGCACAACGATCTCCGGCGTCTCGCCCAGTTCGGCCGACGACGCCACGACGCGCAGGCCCGGCTTCTTCGGTCTGATGGCCTCGACCGGCTCGGCCACGATCACGTCCGATGCAGCGAGCCCACGCGCGAGCCAGCCCTCCAGCATCGCGCCGCCCATCTTGCCGCAACCGACCAGCAGCAACTTGCCCATGGCTCTCTCCTACCGCCCCTTGAATTTCGCCGCACGCTTCTCGCGGAAGGCGGTGGCGCCTTCCTTGCGGTCTTCCGAGTTGGCGATCTGCTCCAGCTTGTAGCGCTCCGGCACGAAGATCTCGGCTGGCCCGCGCGGCAGGGTCTGGTTGGCGAAGTCGCGCAGGGTGCGGATCACCAGCGGCGCCGAGTCGGCGATGATCCTGGCCATGCGCCGTGCCTCGGCGCGTTCCTGGCCAAGCGGCACCACCTTGTTGACGAAGCCCACATCATAGGCCCGCTTAACCGAGATCTCCTCCCCCAGCAGCAGCAGTTCCATGGCAACCTTGTGCGGCATGCGCGAGACGATGCCGGGCATAAGCCCGCCGAACACGCCGACCTTGGCCTCGGGATACATGAATTTGGTCGTGTCTGCCGAGACCATCAGGTCGCAGGTCATGACCATGCAGATAGCGCCACCGATTACCCAGCCCTGGGTCACGGCGATCACCGGCTTGGTGAGCGCATGGCTGACGTGCGGCACGGCCTTCCACATGGCGGACGGCGGCTCCTTGAGGTCGGCGCCCACACAGAAGGCCGGCCCGTCGGCCTGCAGGACGGCGACCTTGTCGTCGCCCGCCTCGAAGGCGCGATAGGCGTCATAGAGGCCGTCGCACAGCGCCTGGCTGAGCGCATTGCGTTTGTCACCGCGCGCCATAGTGATGGTGGTGATGCCTTCGCTCGACTCGACGTTGACCAAACTCACTGTGTTCCTCCGGTGCTTCTTGCGCCGGATGCTACCAGCCGCCCATACTGACCGCATCAGGAGTCACGCCATGCAGACACGCAATCCCTTCATCGACGACCTCACCAAAGTGGCCAACGGCGCGGTTGGTGCGCTCAGCGGCATGAAGGACGAGGTCGAGGCCCGCGTGCGCGACCAGATCGCCAAGATCCTCGACGGCATGGACATTCCACGCCGCGACGAGTTCGACGCGGTCAAGGCCATGGCCGCCAAGGCGCGCGAGGAGAACGAGGAACTGAAGAAGCAGATCGCCGAGCTGCAAGCCAAGCTGGACGGGCGCTGAGTCAATGCGTGTCGGCGTGGAAGTCGGCGGCACCTTTACCGACCTCGTGGCGGTCGAGGGTGGCCGCATCGTCGTCACCAAAGTGCCGAGCACGCCCAGGAGCCCCGACATAGGCGCCTTCGCGGCACTCACCGCCTCGGGCATCGACCTGTCGCGCATAAAGGATCTCGGCCACGGCTCGACTGTCGCCACCAATGCCGTTCTGGAACGCAAGGGCGCGGCGGTAGCCTTTATCGCGACAGCAGGCTTCCGCGACCTGCTGTTCATGCAGCGCCACGACCGGCGCAACATCTACGATCTCTTCTACGCCAAGCCGGCGCCGCCGGTCCGCCGCAAGGACTGCTTCGAGGCCACGGAGCGCCTGCGCGCTGACGGATCGGTAGAGACACCGCTCGACGAGGCGGCGATCCGCACCGGACTGATTCCGGCCCTCAAGGACGGCGGCTATCGCGCCGTCGCCATCTGCCTGCTCAACGCCTATGCCGATCCGGTGCATGAGAAGCAGCTGGCGGAGCTGATCACCACGGCCTTGCCCGGTGTGCTCGTGACCTGCAGCCACCAGGTGGCGCGCGAGTTCCGCGAATTCGAACGCGCTTCGACGACCCTGCTTTCGGCCTATGTGCAGCCCGTGATCGACGGCTACCTGCATCGCTTCGAAAGCAAGCTCGCGGGTGCCGGTTTCACCGGCCGCTTCACGGTGATGCAGTCCAACGGCGGACGGTTACCGGCCGAGGCGATGCGCCAGAGCGCTATCACCGCGCTTTATTCCGGCCCGGCGGCCGGCGTGGTCGGCGCCACGCGCCAGGCCGCGCGCTCGGGTTACAAGGATCTCATCACCTTCGACATGGGCGGCACCTCGACCGACGTCTGCCTGGTGCAGGACGGCCGGCCGTCGCTGGCCTCGGAAAGCGAGATTGACGGACTGCCGATCCGCACGCCGGTGCTCGACATCGTCTCGGTCGGTGCGGGCGGCGGCTCGATCGCCTGGGTCGACGACGGCGGCATGCTGCGCGTCGGCCCGCAGAGCGCCGGTGCCGATCCCGGCCCGGCCTGCTACGGCAAAGGCGGCATCGAGCCTGCCACGACCGATGCCCACATCGTGATCGGTACCATCCGCCCCGGCGCCTTCCTGGGGGGTCGCATGACGCTCGACGGCAAGGCCGCGCGCCGCGCCTTCGAACCCATCGCCACCCGCTTCGGACTCGGCATCGAGCAGGCGGCGTCCTCGGCCCTGCAGCTTGCCGACGCCAATATCGTGCGCGCCATCCAACTCGTCTCGACCGAGCGCGGCCGCGATCCGCGCGACTATGCGCTGGTGCCGTTCGGCGGCGCCGGCCCGCTGCATGCCGCACGCATCGCCGAAGAACTCGGCATCTCCACCATCGTCGTGCCCCCCAATGCCGGCGTGATCTCGGCCTACGGGCTGGTGGCGTCCGACTACACCAAGTTCGATGCCGTCACGCGCAAGATGAAGCTCGACGATGCCGCCGCCACGGACGCCGGCAAGACCTTCGCCGAGATGCGGCACAGGCTCGCCGCCCAGTTCGCCGACATGAAGCTGCCGGGCCGGCTCGACTACATTCACACGCTGGAAATGCGCTTCGTCGGCCAAGCCTTCGAGGTCGGCGTGGAAATCCCCGCCGACCGGATCGACGCGCTCGACGCGGCCTACCTCGCCGGCCTGTTCGCCGATGCCCATCATCGTACCTTCATGCATGGCGCAACGCTTGATCGGCCAGTCGAGATCGTGACGCTGCGCGTTGGCGCCACCCTGCCGATCGGCGCCATTCCCCAGCTCGACCGCGAGAAACTGACGGCACGCGCGCCGGAGCAGGCAAAAATCTTCCACAACGAGGCCTGGCTCGACTGCGCCCGCCACACCGCCGAGGCGCTGACGTCGGGCCAGAAGATCGTCGGCCCAGCCGTCATCGAAGGCTACACCGCCACGACCTGGGTGCCGCCCGGCTGGACAGCCGAACTCGACCCGGCCGACAATCTGATCCTCCGGAGGTCCGCATGAGCCAGCTGGGTCCCATCGACTATGCCGTCATCAGCCAGGCGCTGATCGCCTCGGCGCGCGAGATGGGCGTGAAGCTCATCCGCTCGGCCTACTCCACCATCCTGCGCGAGGCCCGCGACGGCTCGGCCGGCCTGATGGACCGTTTCGGCAACACCGTGGCCCAGGCCGAGCTGATCCCGATGCAACTGGGCCCGATCGGCGAGACCTTGCGCGCCTGCCTGAAACGCCATCCGGTCGAGACGCTCAAGGAAGGCGACTTCCTGATCAACAACGACCCGTTCGAGGGCGGCCAGCACATTCCCGACGTCTTCATCTTCACGCCGATCTTCGTCGCTGGCCGCGTCGTGGGCTTCGGTGCCTCGGTGGCACACCATCTCGACCTCGGAGGTGGCGCCCCCGGCCTCAATATCCATGCGAGCGACGTCTATCAAGAAGGGCTGCGCTTCCCGCCCAGCAAGTACGACTTCCAACGCGACTGGAACGGCGGCAGCTTCGAGCGCCTCGTCACCGCCAACGTGCGCGTGCCCGACCTCACCATCGGCGATTTCAACGCCCAGTTCGCCGCCAACGCGATCGGCGTGATGCGGGTAAAGCAGCTCTGCGAGCGCTACGGAACCGACAAGGTCCAAGCGGCGATGAAGGAGATGCAGGACTATTCCGAGCGCCGCGTGCGCGCCGCCATCGCACAGGCGCCCAAGGGCACTTTCTATGGCGAGGATGCGATCGACGACGACGGGCTCACAGATGAGCCGTTGGTGGTGAAGGCCAAGGTCACCATCTCCGAGGATTCGGTCGAGATCGATTTCGAGGGCACCTGCGCGCAGGTGAAGCGCAACCTCAACTGCCCCTACTCCAGCACGCTGTCCGCAGCCCTCAGCTGCGTAAAGTCGGTGCTGACCAGCCCGGACATTCCCTACAACGAGGGCATGGCACGGCCGATCACCATCAAGGTGCCGTACGGTTCGCTGCTCAATCCCAGGCCGCCAGCACCGGTGCGGGCGCGCATGATCCCGGCCTACCGCGTGTTCAATGCCGTAATGAAGGCGATGGCGCAGGCGCTGCCCGACAGAGTGATCGCCACCGGCTTCGACTGCACCACGGCCTTCTGCCTCTCCCACCTTGGCGAGAAAGGCTACAGCGTCTATCTCGAAATCTTCGGCGGCGGCTACGGCGCCTCGAGGGGCGCCGACGGCTGCGATGCCGTCGATTCGCCGCTCAGCAACTGCTCCAACGCCCCGGTCGAATCGCTCGACATCGACTACGACTTCTTCCGCATCGTCGGCTACGAGCTGGCGCCCGACTCCTTCGGCCTCGGCGCCCGTCGCGGCGGTGCCGGCTTTACGCGGCGCTGCGAGATCCTGCGCGACGACGTGCAGCTCGCGATCTACTCCGACCGCTTCCGCCTCGCTCCCGAAGGACTTTTAGGCGGCGAGCCCGGCCAGCGCGGCTACTGCCGCGTTTACCGCGCCAACGGTACCGTCGAGGAACTGCGCAGCAAGGCCGCGATCGACCTCGCTAAGGGCGACATCGTGGAAATGTTCGTGGGCGGCGGCGCCGGCTTCGGCCGCGTCGAGGAGCGGCCCGATTCCATGATCGACCGCGACCTGGCCGACGGCCTGCTCACGCGCGATCCGAGGGCGGCCCGGAAGCTGGCGGCGGAGTAGTTGGAGCGGGATAAAATCAGGTCGGATCGGCCATAGGAAAACATACCGTCGTCTTGACCGGAGCACCGAAGGTGCGGAGCGGAGATTGCTCCTCGCGAATCGGGACGACGGAGTCTTCCATGTCAGACTACAAGTCACAACGCTCCAGACTCAGATCGTTCCATCCATATCGAAAAACTCTAACCTGCGGCCATCTTCAGGATCAGCGCCCATTGCGCGTCGGCGACGGGGACGACGGACAGGCGCGACTGGCGCACGAGGCCGAAGTCCTTCAACCGGGGCTCGGCCTTGATGGCAGCCAGTGTCACCGGCTTCTTGACGGCCTCGACCGCCTTCACGTCGACGGTGACGAACCTGCCCGTTTCGTCGGTGGCGTCGGGATAGGCCGCCTTGACCACCTCGGCGACGCCCACGATCTCCTTGCCCTCGTTGGAATGGTAGAAGAAGCAGCGGTCGCCCGGCTTCATCGCCTTGAGGTTCATCGCGGCCTGGGCGTTGCGGACGCCGGTCCAGGAAGTCTTCTTGTCCTTGACGAACTGCGGCCAGGAATATGCCGACGGCTCGGATTTGATCAGCCAATGAGCCATGTCATTCCCCTTCCCCTATTCGCCTTCGCGACGCAAAGGCCGCGCCAGCAGCGCACGGATCGCGTCGTCGAGGTCCGCGCCGCGGTGTAGGATAGCATCGACAGCCGAGCAGATCGGCATCTCGATACCGAGCCGCGCCGCACGCGCCAGAACGGCCGGCGCCGTCGCCTCGCCTTCGACGACCTGCCGGCGTCCGTCCATGTGACGGGCCAGTGTCGTGCCCTTGCCCAGCGCCAGCCCCAGCGAGCGATTGCGCGACAGCGGACCGTTGCAGGTGAGCACGAGATCGCCCAGCCCACTTAGACCGGTCAAGGTTTCCAGACGGGCGCCCATGGCGAGGCCGAGACGGGCCATCTCGGCGAAGCCGCGCGTGATCAGGGCGGCGGTCGCGTTATGGCCGAGACCGCGGCCCTCGACGATGCCGGCCGCGATGGCGAGCACGTTCTTCACGGCACCACCCAGCGACACGCCGGTGATGTCGTCGGTCCAGTAGGGCCGGAAGGTGCCGGCAGCCAAGGCCGCTGCCAAATCGCGGCCAAGGCCGGCGTCGGCCGTGGCGATACTGACGGCCGTCGGCAGGCCCTGTACTGCCTCCTCGGCGAAGCTCGGGCCCGACAGCATGGCGAGCGGCCTGCCCGGCAGGACCTCGCCGAGCACCTCCGGCATCAACAGGCCGGTCGAAGCCTCGATACCCTTGGCGCAGATCACGATCGGAGTCGTGCCCGGCAGATCGCGCGCCACGATCCGCACCGCTTGTGCCGGACACGCCAGCAGCAGCGCATCGCAGGAGCCAAGGGACGCGAGAGCGGCAGCGACCTCGATACCAGGCTCGAGAATCTGCCCCGGCAGATAGACCGGATTGACGCGCTTGTGGACGATCGATGCCGAGATCGAAGGGTCGCGCGACCACATGGTGACGCGCCGGTTGGCGCGGCGCGCCAAACAGGCGAGCGCCGTGCCCCAGGCACCGCCGCCGACCACAGCGATATGATGGACCGCCGTCACAAGCTGAGGTTCAGCGCGATGGAAATGCGCTCGGCATTGCCGCGGTAGGGTCGGACCTGATGAAGAATCCAGGCCGGGAACATGACCAGTCGACCGGCCTTGGGCCGCACGACCTCGGCAGCACCGGCCGACAGACCTCCCGGCATCGCAAAGCCCAGGTGAGGCGCATACATCGCAGGCCCCGGCCCACGCGGGTCCATGAATTCGAGTTCGCCCCCCAATGATGCATCGGCATCGATGCCCGCATCATCGACATAGAATACTGCCGACCAATAGCTGCCGGGGTGGGCATGGAACTCGTTGCCATGGCCTGTCCGGTTCACGTTCGCCCACATGTTGGCACGCCAGGTGATGGCGATGGGCTTGCCCTCGCGATCCGTCGTCACGCGGTTGGCGAGGTTGCGGGCGAGCGCCAGGAGCTTGATCGCCGGTGCACCGCCCCAGCGATCCATGTCCCAGGTCGACTGCCAGCCGCCGAGGTTCGACGCCTGCGTGCCGGGGTGCGTCTTCTCGCGCTGCGCGATCACCGCGCGCAACTCGGCACAGAGTGTCGGCGCGTCGGGGAGGTCCGACAGCACGACCGGCGTGGCGAACAATGGAACGATGTCGAAGCCCTGGCTCATGCCGGCCATCCTACACCCGAACAGCGGCGGAAGGATCGAGCGGCCAGCGCGGGCGCGGCCGGAAGTCGAGACCGTCCGTCTTGCCGAGCCGCAGGCGTTCGATACCGGCCCAGGCAATCATGGCGCCGTTGTCGGTACAGAGCTTGACCGGCGGCGCCACCAGTCGCGCACCGTACGCGGCGGCAAGCGTCTCCAGCCGGCCGCGCAGATAGACGTTTGCCGCAACGCCGCCCGCCACCACGAGTGTGGTGGACGGCGCGAGGGAGAGCGCATTGGCGCAACGGTCGGCAAGCACGTCGCCCACGGTGCGCTGGAAGGAGGCGCAGAGGTCGGCAACGGCGCCAGCATCACCCGCCGGCAACTTCTCGACGGCCAGCTTCTCGATGGTTTGCCGCACAGCTGTCTTCAACCCGGAGAAGGAAAAGTCGCAGCCGGGCTTGCGCCACATCGGCCGTGGCAAGGCGAAGCGCTGCGGGTCGCCACCTTTGGCCGCCGCCTCGACGGCAGGCCCGCCCGGGAAGCCAAGCCCCAGCAACTTGGCGGTCTTGTCAAAACATTCGCCGACGGCATCGTCGATCGTCGTTCCTAGCCGGGTGAAAAGACCGGGACCGTGCACCGTGAGAAGCTGGCAATGGCCGCCGGAGACGAGCAGCAGCAGATAAGGAAAATCCACCTGCGCCGTCAGCCGCACCGAGAGCGCATGGCCTTCGAGATGGTTGATGGCGAGGAACGGCTTGTCGTGGGCGAAGGCAAGCGCCTTGGCGGTCATGACGCCGACCAGCACACCGCCGATCAGCCCGGGGCCACCGGTAGCGGCGATCCCGTCGAGATCGGCAAGGCCCAAGCCGGCCTCGGTCAGCGCATCCGTCACCAGGCCGTCGATGCGCTCGAGGTGGGCGCGAGCAGCGATCTCAGGAACCACCCCGCCGAACCGGCGATGCTCGGTCAACTGGCTGTAGACGACGTTGGCCAGGATGCTGCCGCCGGGTCCGCTCCCGGCCGGGGCCTCGACGATGGCGACCGCCGTTTCGTCGCAGCTTGTTTCGATGCCCAGCACGCGCATGCGTGTCTTCTAGCGTCGACCGCCCAGCTAAGCTAGAGCAACGCCATGAACCTTCCCCTCCTGCGACTGGGAACGCGCGGCAGCAAGCTCGCCCTCACCCAGACGGGCCTGGTGCGCGACGCTCTGGCGGCCGCGGTGCCGGCTCTCGCCGCGCCTGGCGCCATCGAGATCCTCGCCATCAAGACCACCGGCGATGCCATCCAGGATCGGCCATTGTCGGAGGCTGGCGGCAAAGGTCTGTTCGTCAAGGAAATCGAGGAAGCGCTGCTGGCGCGGCGTATCGATGCCGCGGTCCACAGCATGAAGGACATGCCGACGGCTCAACCGCCGGGGCTCTCGATTGCCGCCTTCCTGCCGCGCGAGGATGCCCGCGACGTCCTGATCGCGGGCGATGTTCAGCGCATCGCCGATTTGAGGCAGGGCGCCGTCGTCGGCACCTCGGCTCTCAGGCGACGCGCCCAACTGCTGCATCGCCGGCCCGACCTGCAGATCGTGAATCTGCGCGGCAATGTCGACACGCGCCTGGCCAAGCGCGCCGCCGGCGACGTCGAGGCCACCCTGCTGGCGCTGGCCGGCCTCAAGCGTCTCGATATGGCCCATGTCGGCATGCCGGTGCCGGAAGACGAAATGCTGCCCGCCGTCGGCCAGGGCGCGGTCTGCATCGAATGCCGCGAGGACGATGAGCGGACGCGCGGCTGGCTGGCCGCCATAACCCACGCGCCGACCGCAACCTGCGTGGCCGCCGAACACGCCATGCTCGCCGTGCTCGACGGCTCGTGCCGCACGCCGATCGCCGGTCACGCGATTCTCGCGGACGACGGAACGCTCCATCTGCGCGGCCTGATCTTGAAGCCCGACGGCTCGCAGGCGATTGCTACGGAGCGGAGAGGCGCTGCCAGTGACGCCGAGGCCATGGGCCGCGATGCCGGCCACGAGCTCAAGCGCCGCGGCGGACCGGGCTTTCTCTCGACCTGACCTCCGGCCACCCCTAGAGTCGCGGCATGCGTCCCGTCACCCGTTCCCTGGTGGCTCTGTGCGGCACCCTTGTCCTGCTCGCCGCCTGCGAGATCGCGCCGGTCACCGGCCGATCGCAGATCATGCTGGTGAGCGAGGCCGAGGAACGCCAGATGGGCCTGCAAGCCTATCGCGAGGTACTGGCGAAGGAACCGCTGTCGACCAACGCGCAGGCCACGGCCTTGGTCGACAAGGTCGGCCGGCGCATTGCGGCTGCGGCCGAGCGTCCGCCGGCGGAGATGTGGCGGGCGCCGAACTACCGGTGGGAATTCAAGACCATCGACAAGAACGAGCCCAACGCCTTCTGCCTGCCCGGCGGCAAGATCGCCGTCTACACTGGCCTGCTGCCGATCACCCGCACCGAGACGGGCCTGGCCGTGGTGATCAGCCACGAGGTGGCGCACGCGCTCGCTCGCCACGGCGCCGAGCGCATGAGCGACCAGATGGTGGCGTCGGTCGGCGTCGCCGCCGCCTCCGCAGCACTGGCGACGACTGCGAGCGGGCGCAGCCGCACCTACCTGCCGGCGATGATGGCAGCACTCGGCGCCGGCGCCACGGTGGGCTACCTCCTGCCGATGTCCCGCGCCCAGGAGTCGGAGGCCGACCGCATCGGACTGGTGCTGATGGCGCTGGCCGGCTACGACCCGCGCGAGGCAGTGCCACTTTGGGAGCGCATGCGCGCCGCCAGCAGCGGACGCGGTAGCCAGGCAGAGTGGTTGAGCACGCACCCCGCGCCCACCACGCGGATCGCCGATATTCGGGCGTGGCTGCCCGAAGCCATGAAGTATTATCGCCCCCGTGACTGACACACTCGAATACGACGCAACGGGACTCTGTTGAAGGTGCGAGCCACCGATCCCGCCACCGAGCAGGACTTCCCCGCCTTTTGCCGCCAGACAGGGCACGAATTGGTCTCGAGCACGCGCGACGGCGAGACGCTGGTCTTCGTGATCCGGAAACGCTAGGGACCAGGGGTCCATTCTCCAGAGAGAGAGTTCATGCCCAAGGTCACCTTCAAGACGATCGACACCGCCGACGTTGCCGGCAAGCGCGTATTGGTGCGCGTCGATCTCAACGTGCCGATGAAGAATGGCAAGGTCACCGACGCCACGCGAATCGAGCGCGCCGCACCGACGATTGCCGAGCTTGCGGCCAAAGGCGCCCGCGTCGTGGTGCTGAGCCACTTCGGTCGCCCCGACGGCAAGCGCGTGCCTGAAATGTCGCTCCGGGCATTGGTCGAGCCGCTGTCGACAGCACTCGGGAAGCCGGTCGCCTTTGCCGAGGATTGCATCGGTCCTCAGGCCGAAGACGCCGTGCGCGCGATGAAGTCCGGCGACGTGCTGCTGCTGGAGAACCTCCGCTTCCACAAGGAGGAGGAGAAGAACGACGCTGCCTTCATCGACAAATTGTCGGTGCTTGGCGATCTCTACGTGAACGACGCGTTCTCGACCGCACACCGCGCCCATGCCTCGACCGAGGGCATCGCCAATCGCCTGCCGGCTGCGGCCGGCCGGTTGATGCAGGCAGAGCTCGAAGCACTCGACAAGGCGCTGGGCAAGCCGAAGCGTCCTGTCTGCGCGGTCGTCGGCGGCGCCAAGGTTTCCACGAAGCTCGACCTGTTGGGCAACCTCGTCGGCAAAGTCGACAAGCTGATCATCGGCGGCGGCATGGCCAACACCTTCATGCACGCCCAGGGCATCAAAGTCGGCAGGTCTCTGTGCGAGAAGGACCTCGCCTCGACCGCGCTGGAAATCCTGGAGAAAGCCAAGGCCGCCAAATGCAAGGTGCTGCTGCCCGTCGACGTCGTGGTCGCAGGCGAATTCAAGGCAGGTGCCGCCAGCACCGTCGTCGATGCCGACGCCTGCCCCGACGACCAGATGATCCTCGACGTCGGCCCGAAATCGATCGCGCTCTACCAGGCAGAAGTAAGTGAGTGTGCCACGCTGGTCTGGAACGGGCCGCTCGGCGCCGCCGGCGGCGGCGACACCGTCGCGGCGCTGGCGGCGGCAGGCGTGGAGGAGAAATTCTCCTACGTCTCGACGGCTGGCGGCGCCTTCCTCGAATGGATGGAAGGCAAGACCCTCCCCGGCGTTGCGGCCCTGATCCGGGCAGCCTAAGACTCGGGGCATGAGTGCCCCGATCACACCGCCAGACCGCCCCCGCCTGCCCTGGGATCCGCCCGAGCATTTCGAAAAGCGTGTTCCCGACGGCGACAACCGCGAGCGTCTGGTCTGCGGACGCTGCGAGTTCATCCACTACCAAAACCCCAAGGTAGTGGCCGGCGCTGTCTGCACCTGGGGAGACAAGATCCTCTTGGCCAAGCGGGCCATCGAACCGCGCAAGGGCTTCTGGACGCTGCCCGCGGGCTACATGGAACTGGGCGAAACCACTGAACAGGCCGCCCAGCGCGAGGCCCAGGAAGAGGCCTGCGCTACCATCGAGATCGATCGGCTGCTCGCCATGTACAGCGTGGCGCGCATCGGCCAGGTGCAGATCATGTATCGCGCAAGGCTCGTCAACGCCGACATCGCCGCCGGCGTGGAAAGCGAGGAAGTGGCGCTGGTCGATTGGGCCGACATCCCCTGGGATCAGCTCGCCTTTCCGACGGTGGTCTGGGCCCTCGCCCACTTCCACGAGTCGCGTCACAAGGCCGACTTCTCGACCTACTCCAACCCGACGGGCGATCTCGCCCGCATGTGGCCGCCGCGAAAGCCGGCGGGGGTCTAGGTTCAGCCTTCCTTGGCAAACGGGTTGTTCGGCCCATCCCAGTAGCGCCTGAGCAGCGGCACTTGCAGGAAGGCGAATACGAGCGTCAGCGGGAAGCTGAGGAACATTTTACTGGCGATCCAGGTGTCCGTCGTAAAGCTGCGCCACATCACTTCGTTGACCGCCGCCAAGAGGAAGAAGAACAGCGTCCATCGCAGCGTCAGTTTGCGCCAGCCTTCGTCTGTGAGACTGAATGCCGTGCCGAACAGTGGTTTCAACAGCGGCCGGCGGAACAGCAGCAGGCCACCGCCCAGAATGACGCCGAACAGGCAGTTCACGATGGTGGGCTTCAGCTTGATGAAGGTGTCGTCCTGCAGCCAGATCGTGAGGCCACCGAACACCAGCACGAAGAAGCCGCCGACCAGCGGCATGACCGGCCAGCGCTTTTCCAGCATGCGATAGCAAGGCAGCGCGATCGACGTCGCCACGATGAAGATGCCGGTACCCCAGTAGATTCCCCAGCGGCCATTGGCGATGAAGAACAGCACCAACGGTCCCAATTCCAACGCAGTGGCGTAAAGCTTCCGCATGCCGCCCTGGTCTTCCGCCTTCTCGGTCATGCCGGCAGCCCCATCAATCCGCGCGCGAAGGCCCGCGCCTCGAACGGCCTCAGATCGTCGATCCCCTCGCCGACGCCGACGGCGACGACGGGCAGCGCGAACTTCTCGGCCAAGGCCACAAGGACACCGCCCTTGGCACTTCCGTCGAGCTTGGTCACAACCAGCGCATCGACCGGCGACAGCGTCTTGAACGTCTCGACCTGGGCATGGGCGTTCTGGCCGGTGGTGGCGTCGAGCACCAGCAGGCAAGAGTGCGGCGCTTCCGCGTCGAGCTTGCGAATGACGCGCACGATCTTGGCGAGCTCGTCCATCAGGTTTGTCTTGTTGTGCAGACGGCCGGCAGTGTCGATCAACAGCACGTCGCAGCCATCGGCCCTGGCACGCTCCAGCGCCTCGTAGGCGAGGCCGGCGGCGTCGGCGCCGGTGTCCCGGGAGATCACCGGCACGCCGGCGCGATCGCCCCACACCTTGAGCTGCTCGACGGCGGCGGCGCGAAAGGTATCGCCCGCCGCCAACATCACCTTCCGCCCCTCGCGCTTGTAGAGGTTCGCCAGCTTGGCGATGGTCGTGGTCTTGCCGCTGCCGTTGACGCCCACCACGAGCACGACGTGCGGCTTGCGCGCGACATCGACTACAAGCGGCGTCGCAACGGGTTGGAGTATCTCGGCGATGTCGTCGGCGAAGGCCGCCCGCACTTCCTCGTCTGTCACTTCCTTGCCGAAGCGCTCCTTGCCAAGCTTGCCGATCAGCCGAGCCGCGACGCTGACGCCGAGATCGGCCTGGATCAGCGCGTCCTCGAGATCGTCCAGGGTCTTCTGGTCGAGCTTCTTCTTGGTGAAGAGACCGGTGATGCTCTCGGTGACGCGCTTGGTCGACTTGGAGAGCCCGTCGCGCAGGCGCGACAGCCAGCCCTTCTTTTCCGGTTCGACGACGTCGGTCACGGGCACTCCTCAGGCCAGCAGCGAGGCATCGAGCTCGCCCTTGAAGGCGACCGCGATACCGCCCGTCATGAGCACATGCCCGTCACGCAGCCACTCCATGGTGAGCGTGCCGCCGTCGACCACAACCTCGGCCCTGCGATCAACGAGGCCGCGGCGGCTGGCGGCGACGATCGCTGCACAGGCGCCCGAGCCGCAGGCGAGCGTGAGCCCCGCACCGCGTTCCCACACGCGCAAGCGCAACCGGCCGTCGCCCAGAGGCTGGACGACCCCGATGTTGGCGCGCTCGGGGAAAAATCGATGGTGTTCGAGCTGGGGGCCGAGTTCGGCGAGCGGGATCGCAGCCAGATCATCGACGAAGAAGGTGGCGTGCGGGTTGCCCATGTTGGTGCCGACGGGATCCTGCAGCGGGCCCAGGCCGACCGGCATGTGATTGGTGTCGCAAGCCTCGCGCACCGGGATCTCGCGCCAGTCCATGCGCGCCAATCCCATGTCGACGGAGATTACAGGCAAGCCGTTGGCGCCCATGCCGGCCTTGTGCGATTCGAGCAAGCCTGAGATCGTCTGCACCGTAATCTGGTCGGTCTTGCGCTCGTCCATGACGACCGACGCGACGCAGCGGGTGGCATTGCCGCAGGCACCGGCCTCGCTCCCATCGGGATTGAAAATGCGCATGAACACGTCGGCCTCGCCGTCGGTCGGCTGTTCCAGCACGATCAACTGGTCGCAGCCCACGCCCAGACGCCGGTCGGCGATGACGCGACGACGTTCCAGCGTGAGATCGAGCGCGATGGCACGCGCATCGAGCACGACGAAGTCATTGCCCAACCCATGCATCTTTAAGAAGGGCATCTTGAGGAACGGCAAGCTGCTCATGCGGCGCTATATGGCCGTTCGATCGGGCCAGCGCAACGAGCGCGGGCGGACCTGGCCCGCATGGGCGCCGCCCACTTCCAGGACATCTAGCGTCGCCAGGCGCTTGGTGTAGATCGTGAGATGCAGGATGCCCAGCGCCTCGTACGGCATGGCCGGCTCGACAAACTGCCCGCGGTCGGCGTCCCAGGCCGGCGTCGCGTGATGGACCGGCCAGTTGCAGCGACTGGGCAGCGGCTCGCAGGCTAAACCCTTGTCATAGACCATCACGTTGAGCGCGACCTGGTCGGTCATGTCGGTGGAGCGCTGCAACGCCTCGCCCAGCAGGTCTGCCCAACCCTGCCAGTGCGGCGCCTCGGCGCGCAGCGCGAAGACGCCAGCGTTGATCAGCGGATAGCGTACCAGCCGCTCCGCCGTCTCCTTGTCGAAACAGGACTCAAAGGCCGCGCCATTGACCGACGAGAACTCCTTCCAGGCGTGACGATAGTGCCGCATCGAGCGATGGATCTCCGGCGCCACCGCCAGCTTTCCCGTGCGCGCAGCCGCGAGGAACAGTGCGATGGCGTCACCCTGCTGGACCCAGCAATCGCCGTCGATCCAAAGATAGAGATCGAAGCCGGGGAAATAGCGTGGCAGAAAAGGCCGCGCGGTCAGCGCCTTGTAACCGTCCTTCAGTTTCTCGCGGCCGGGAAAATCGAAATCCCACTCTGGCACGACGAGCGTGGCTCCCCGCGCACGGCACCATGCGCGCTGCTCCTCCGTAAGTCCGCAATCCAGGATGCCTAGCGACAGCGCGCGGCCTTCGGCGGTCGCCTGCAGCGAGCCGATGCAGTCACGCATCAGCTCGAAATAGTTGGCATCGCCGCCGGTGATGGCAATGGCTCGTTCGGGAGTGGAGGTCGCGGTCACATCGCGAAGATGGCGCATCGACGGGCTTTGCGCCACAGTGCGCGTTACGGAGGAATACGATGCCCAAGCATGTCGACTATTACGTTTCGCTGAACTCGCCCTGGACTTATCTCGGCTCGGCGCGCTTTGACGCCATGGCGAAGAAATACGGCGCAAGCGTCACCATCTGGCCGGTCGATTTCGGATCCGTATTCTCCGTATCGGGCGGCCTGCCGCTGCCCAAGCGAGCGCCGCAGCGCCAGGCCTATCGCATGATGGAGCTGAAGCGCTGGCGCGCGCAGACGGGCGTCAAGCTGACGCTCGAACCCAAGTTCTTCCCGAGCAACGAAGTGCCCGCGGCCAAATGCGTCATCGCCTTGCGTGAACAGGGCCGCATGGCCGACGCAATCAAGGTCGCCCATGCCGTGATGGCCGCGATCTGGGCCGAGGAGATGAATCCCGGCGATCCCGCGACATTGAAGCAGATCCTGGCCGGCTGCGGCCTCGATGCCGATGCGGTGCTCAAGGCGAGCGAAGCTCCCGAGATGGCCGACAAGCGCGAGGCCTACACCAAGCACGCGATTGCGCAGAATGTCTTCGGTGCACCCTCGTTCGTTATCGACGGCGAGATCTTCTGGGGTCAGGACCGGCTCGACTTCGTCGAGCGCAAGCTGGCCTCTTGACGAGCGGCAGCGGCCTCCCGAGAAGGGTGTTCTGGCCGTCGACAGCAGGCGACATTTCGTAAATCGAGTCGTTCACATCTTCGTCGTCTTGGGCCGAATGCCCCTTCACGAAGGTTTGGGTTTCGGAGTCGGACCGAACGTCCGAAACTCAAGTCATGGTTCCATCACACGCTTTTCGCCTGCCGACCCGTCGGGCGGCACTTTCGGCACTGCTCGCGTCCATGGTGCCGACCGCCACCGCACATGCCCAGCCGGTCCCCGACCTTTGGCCGCGCTGGACCAAGCATGACGAAACGAGCCGCGCCACGCTCGATCACACGGCCTGGAGTGCCTTTCTGGCACGCTATGCGATGGCCGGTGCTGACGGCGTGGTCCGACTGCCTTATGGCCGTGTCACCGCCGAGGACCGCCAGGCACTGGCATCCTATGTGGCGGCCTTGCAGGGAACGCCGGTTTCGTCGCTCGCCCGGGCAGAACAACTCGCCTACTGGATCAACTTCTACAACGCGCTCACGGTGAAAGTTGTTCTCGATCGCTATCCCGTCAAGTCGATCCGCGACATCAGCCTCGGCGGCAGCATCACGGCGACCTTCTTGGGTGGGCCATGGGACGCCAAGCTGGTGCGAATTGAGGGCGAGCAGCTGTCGCTGAACGACATGGAGCATAGAATCCTGCGGCCAATCTGGCGCAATGCGCGTGTGCACTATGCGCTCAATTGCGCGTCGGTCGGCTGCCCCTCTCTGCGTACGATCGCCTTCACCGCAACCAACACATCAGGTCTGATGGATCGTGCCGGGCGCGACTTCGTCAACGGACCACACGGTGTGCGTCGCCAGGACGCAAGTATCTGGATCTCCAGCATCTATCGCTGGTTCCGTGACGATTTCGGCGGCACCGACTCAGCCGTTGTCGCCCATCTCGGTGGCTTTGCCGAAGGCGACCTCGCCGCAGCACTGGCGCGTGACGTGAGAATCCAAGGCGACTTCTACGACTGGAGCCTGAACGACCAACCCTAGGTCTTCCGTCACACCTTCAACAATGCCGCGGCCAGGACAGCCAGTCCGTTGTTGGCCATATGCGCCACCAGCGATGGCCACAACGATCCGCTGCGCCAACGCAGCCATCCGAACATCAGGCCGAGCGGCAACACGAGGATGACGTGCGCGGGCTCGACATGAGCCGCGGCGAAGGCGATCGAACTGCCGATGACCGCCATGCCCGCGCCCCAGCGGCCCGCAAGCCAGCCATAGAGCAGGCCACGGAAGACAAGTTCCTCGACCAGCGGGGCCAGTCCCGCGAGCAAGGCCAGGCCGACAAGAAGGGCCATGGGTCCGTGGGCGATCTTCATCGCCTGCTTCACGCCCTGGGGCTCGAGCCCTATCTGGCTGACGGCAATCGACACGGCCGCGGTGCCCAGAGTGCCCCACAGCAGAGGTCGCCAGCCGACGGACCGAAAGCCCAGGGCCGGCAAGGCAGCCGACCCGAGAGGCACTACCGCGACCGCCACTGCCAGCAGACCGATACCGAAGAACAGCCCGAGCACCGCCAGCAGGCTGCGCTCGGGCAGCAACCAGAAGGCTGGAAAACCCAATAGGGGCAAGGCCACCAGAAAGAGGATGACCTCGCGGCCGCCGATTGATCCAGATTCTTTATAAATCAATGGGTTATGGTCAGTCGGCAAGCCTTTTGACTCCTCGGCCGGCAGGCTTTATACCCCGCCCACTCAATCGGTCGTGCCGATTTCTACCGGTTCCCCCGCCTTGGTTGCCTGAGAGGGGGAGTTCCGCTGATCCGCGAAGGTTCGCGCATCGGCGCGATTGTCGTTTGGGCGAACGGGTTTCTTGGCGGAGTTGAAGGACGGATGTTCGAGGGCCTCAGTAAACGTCTTGGCGACGTATTCGACAAGCTGCGGGGGCGTGGTGCGCTCTCCGAGGCCGATGTCGATGCGGCCCTGCGTGAGGTCCGGACCGCCCTGCTCGAGGCCGACGTGGCACTGCCGGTCGTCCGCGACTTCATCGATTCGGTCCGTCCCAAGGCCATCGGCGCCGATGTCATCCGCTCGGTCACGCCGGGCCAGATGGTCGTCAAGATCGTCAACGATCACCTGGTCGAGATGCTGGGCGGCACGGTGGCCGACCTCGACCTCAACGCCATTCCTCCGGTGGTCATCCTGATGGTCGGCCTCCAGGGCTCGGGCAAGACCACCTCCAGCGCCAAGATCGGCTATCGCCTCAGCCAGGGCCCGCAGGGCATGGCAGCCGAGTTCGGCGGCTCCTTCTCGGTCAAGCGCAAGGTCATGATGGCCTCGCTCGACACCCGCCGCCCGGCCGCGCAGCAGCAGCTCAAGATCCTGGGCGAGCAGACCGGCGTCGCCACGCTGCCGATCGTGCCGCTGGAAATGCCGCTGGCGATCACGCGCCGCGCGCTTGAGCAGGCCCGCCGCGAAGGCTTCGACGTCCTGATCCTCGACACCGCCGGCCGCCTCTCCATCGACGAAGAGTTGATGAAGGAAGTGGCCGACATCAGCGAGCTCGCCAAGCCCAAGGAGACGTTGCTCGTCGCCGATGCGATGACCGGCCAGGACGCCGTGAACGTCGCCAAGGCCTTCAACGAACGGCTGGCCGTCACCGGCATCGTGCTGACCCGCGTCGATGGCGATGCGCGCGGTGGTGCGGCGCTCTCGATGCGTGCCGTCACCGGCCGGCCGGTCAAGCTGATCGGCGTCGGCGAGAAGTTCGACCAGCTCGAGCCGTTCCATCCCGACCGCATCGCCAGCCGCATCCTAGGAATGGGCGACATCGTCTCGCTGGTCGAGCGCGCCGCCGAGACGATCGACAAGGAAGACGCCGAGAAGCTCGCCGCCCGCGTCCGCAAGGGTCAGTTCGACATGGACGACCTGCTGAACCAGCTGCGCCAGCTGCGCAAGATGGGGGGCCTGTCGGGGCTGATGGGGATGCTGCCCGGCGCCATGCAGGCCAAGGCCGCAATGTCCAAGGCCAAGATCGACGAAGGCCAGCTCAAGCGCCAGGAGGCGGTCATCCTGTCGATGACGCCCAAGGAGAGGCGCAACCCCGATGTCATCCATGCTTCGCGCAAGAAGCGCATCGCCAAGGGATCGGGCGTACAGGTCCAGGACGTCAACAAGCTGCTGAAGCAGCACGCCGACATGCTGAAGATGATGAAACGCGTGAACAAGCTCGGCGAAAAGGGATTCATGCGCGGGCTCGGGGGCATGATGCAGCCGCCGGGCTTTCCGCGCTGAAGGTATCTGGAACTCGTAATCGGACGAATCGAAAGAGAGGATCGACAGAATGCTAGCCATCCGCATGACCCGGCACGGCGCCAAGAAGCGGCCGTTCTTCCACATCGTGGTCGCCGACGCGCGCAGCCCGCGCGACGGTCGCTTCATCGAGAAGCTCGGGACCTACAATCCGCTGTTGCCGCGCGAGCACGCCCAGCGCATCACGCTCGACAAGGAGCGCATTGCACACTGGCTCAAGGTCGGCGCCCAGCCGTCGGACCGCGTGGCACGTTTCCTCGCCACCGCCGAGCTGATGAAGCCGCGCGAGCGCCGCGAGCAGAGCAAGAAGCCGCAGCCGCGCGCCAAGACGCAGGAGCGCATGAAGGCAGCCGCGGCCGCAGCGGCGACCGCCGCGCCGGCCGAGCCCGCCAAGGAGGCAGCGGCCACCTGAGGAGCACCTTCCGATGACCAAGGGCCGCGTTTTGCTGGGCGTCGTCGCGGCGGCGCACGGCGTACGCGGCCTGGTGCGCATCAGGAGCTACACGGAGGATCCGATGGCGGTGGCGCTCTATGGCCCGCTGTCGGACGAGACGGGACGAAAGCAGTACCGGGTCGAGGCATTGAGCGCCGTAAAGGGTGCGGTGCTGGCCAGGATCGAGGGCGTCGCCGACCGGACGGCGGCCGAGGCATTGCGGGGTTTGCGGCTCTATGTCGAGCGCGAGCGGCTCCCGGCCACGGACGAGCAGGAGTGGTACGAGGCAGACCTCATAGGTCTCGCCGCGGTCGGCCGGGACGGCCGGGATTGGGGCAAGGTGATCGCCTTCCACGATTTCGGCGCCGGACGAACGATGGAGGTCTCTGGCGGCAGCGCATCGAAGGGTTCGGTGATGCTGCCCTTCACGGCAGAAGCCGTGCCCGAGGTTGACGTCGACGGCGGCAAGGTTGTGATCGACCCACCGGCGGGCGTGTTGCCGGGCGGTGAAACGAGGGAGGCGTAGAGAAATGTGTGGCGCGCCCAATGTGGACAGCTAGGGCGCTCTCGCTGTTCCCGGAGATGTTTCCGGGGCCTCTGGGCGAAAGCCTGGCGGGCAAGGCGCTTAGGGACGGCGTGTGGGAATTGTCGGCTGTCGATATCCGGCGGTTCGCCAAGGACCGCCATCGCACGGTCGACGACGCGCCGTTCGGCGGCGGCGCCGGCATGGTGATGAAGCCCGACGTGCTGTCGGCGGCGATCGAGGCGGTCGCCGTTCAGGGAGTGCCGAAGGTGCTGCTGTCGCCGCGTGGGACGCCTTTTTGTCAGGCCCGCGCGAGGCAGCTGGCGGCAGGTCCGGGCGTGTTGCTGGTGTGTGGAAGGTTCGAGGGCGTGGACGAGCGCGTCATCGAGGCGCATGCGCTGGAGGAGATCTCGGTCGGTGATTTCGTGCTTTCGGGCGGCGAGATCGCGGCCATGACGGTGTTGGATTGCTGTGTGCGGTTGCTGCCCGGCGTGATGGGCGAACCCGCCTCGGCGAGCGAGGAGAGTTTCGAGGACGGACTGCTGGAATATCCGCACTACACCCGGCCCGCGTCGTGGACCGGACCCGACGGGATCGACCGGCAGGTGCCGGAGATCCTGGTCTCGGGTCACCACGGCAAGGTCGCGGAATGGCGAATGAAGAGACGGGAAGAGATTACGCGGCGGCGGCGGCCCGATCTGTGGGCACGGCGCCGGACCGTGACGGGAACTGAAGAGAAGTGACGAAAGGATGGATGCGATGAATATTCTCGACATGGTCGGCCAGACCACGATGGACAAGGTGCAGGCTGAACGGCCGGTGCCGCGCTTCGAGCCGGGCGACACGCTGCGCGTGCACGTCAAGGTGCAGGAAGGCAATCGCGAGCGCATCCAGGTCTACGAAGGCCTGTGCATCGGCCGCAAGAACGCCGGCGTGAACTCGGCGTTCACGGTGCGCAAGATCAGCTTCGGCGAAGGTGTGGAGCGCGTGTTCCCGCTCTATGGCCCGGGCATTTGGGAAATCGAAGTTGTCCGCAAGGGCGTCGTGCGCCGCGCCAAGCTCTACTATCTGCGCGATCTGCGCGGCAAAGCGAGCCGTATCGCCGAGGACACCGAGGCCCAGCGCGAGCTGCTCGCCGTGCAGGCCGAGGAGGCCATCAAGCGTCCTCGTCGCGAGAGGATCAAGAAGGAAAAGCCCAAGGCCGAAGGCTCCATCCGCGCCGCCAAGGGCGGCGGCAAGAAGTAGGTGCACCATGGCGTTCCGCAAGAAGGCGGCCACGCCGCCACCTGAGCCGCCCAAGCCGCGCACCCTGTTCGAGAAGATCTGGGACGCCCACGTCGTCGACCGCCAGGACGACGGCACCTGCGTGATCTACGTCGACCGTCACCTGGTGCACGAAGTCACCAGCCCGCAGGCCTTCGAGGGCCTGCGGATGGCCGGCCGCAAGGTGCGCCGCCCCGACGCCACTATCGCGGTGGCCGACCACAATACGCCCACCACCGCGGGCGCCATGGACGACGAATCGCGCATCCAGGTCGAGACGTTGGAATCGAACGTCGCGGAATTCGGCGTGCCGTATTTCGACATGACCGACCCGCGGCGCGGCATCGTGCACGTGATCGGTCCCGAGCAGGGCCTGACCCTGCCGGGCATGACCATCGTGTGCGGCGACAGCCACACCTCGACCCATGGCGCCTTCGGCGCACTGGCTTTCGGCATCGGCACCTCGGAGGTCGAGCATGTGCTGGCGACGCAAACGCTGATCCAGAAGCCCGCCAAGAACATGCGCGTCGCCGTCGAGGGCAGTCTGCCAATCGGCGTCACGGCGAAGGACGTGATCCTCGCCATCATCGGCCGCCTCGGCACCGCCGGCGGCACCGGCTACGTGATTGAATATGCCGGCCGCGCCATCCGCGAGCTCACGATGGAAGGCCGCATGACGGTCTGCAACATGTCGATCGAGGCGGGTGCGCGCGCCGGCCTGATCGCACCGGACGAGACCACCTTCAAGTACCTCGACGGCCGGCCGTCTTCGCCCAAGGGCGGTGCCTGGGATCTGGCGCTCGGCCAGTGGCGCCGCCTGCCCTCCGACAAGAACGCGGTGTTCGACAGCCAGCTCGACCTGCTCGCCTCGGATATCCCGCCGATGGTGACCTGGGGCACCAGCCCGCAGGATGCACTGCCGATCACCGACGTGGTTCCCGACCCGGCCAATGCGCCGGACGAGAATCGCCGCGAGGCCTGGGCGCGCTCGCTCGCCTACATGGGGCTGACGCCGGGCACCCGCCTGGTCGACGTCCCGATCGACCGGGTGTTCATCGGTTCGTGCACCAATGGCCGCATCGAGGATCTTCGCGCCGCCGCCGAGATCGCGCGCGGCCGTAAGGTCGCCTCGACCGTGTCGGCCATGGTCGTGCCAGGCTCCGGCCTGGTGAAGGCCGAGGCCGAGAAGGAAGGTCTCGACAAGATCTTCATCGAGGCCGGCTTCGAGTGGCGCCTGCAGGGCTGCTCGATGTGCCTCGCCATGAACGCGGATCGCATCGAGCCCGGCCAGCGCTGCGCCTCGACCTCGAACCGCAACTTCGAAGGCCGCCAGGGCCGCGGCGGGCGCACCCATTTGGTGAGCCCGGCGATGGCCGTGGCTGCCGCCATCCGCGGCACCCTCGCCGACGTGCGGGACTTCCAGTAAGTCCCTCAGGCGCGTTCAGAAAACCCCGGGCGGTGCAGCAATGCACCGCCCGGTTTCGTTTCGGGACGGGAAGATGCACGGCCCCTGTGTTAGGATGGGTCCGCCTATATCTCAGGGAGAGAGACCGCGATGAGCGTTCCGAATTCAGGCCCCGCCGCTCCGCCTCCGCCCGTCTGGGACGCCCGTCCTGCAGGCGGCAGCCAAGTCGCCTATGGCGGCTTCTGGATCCGCTTCGTGGCCTACATCATAGATGCCATCCTGCTCAGCCTCGCGATGGGCGCGGTCGGCGCAGTGGCCGGCGTCAACTTCTTCAATCCGGACATCGAGAACTACAGCGCCTCGGCCAACATCGTGTATGTCGTCGTCGCCTGGCTTTACTTCGCTCTGCTCGAGAGTTCCGAGCGCGGCGCCACGGTGGGGAAGATGGCAATGGGCCTCCGGGTCGTCAGCGACCAGGGCCAGCGGCTGAGCTTCCTGAATGCCACCGGTCGCTACTTCGCCAAGATCATCTCGGCCATCATCCTGTGCATCGGCTTCATCATGATCGCCTTCACCGACCGCAAGCGCGGCCTGCACGACATGATCGCCGGTACCCTGGTGATCAAGACCCGCTGAATCGGCCGGCTTGACGGCCCTCGCGAAAGCTCGTTAATTCCGGCCTTTCGCGAGGGCTTTTCATGGAAAAATTCACGACGCTCCGCGGTGTCGCGGCGCCACTGCCGATGGTCAATGTCGACACCGATATGATCATTCCAAAACAGTTCCTGAAGACCATCAAGCGCACCGGCCTGAAGGAAGGGCTGTTCTACGAGATGCGCTGGACGGCCGACGGCCAGAAGAAGGATTTCGTCCTCGACCAGCCAGCCTACCAGAGCGCCAAGATCCTCGTGGCCGGGCCCAACTTCGGCTGCGGATCGAGCCGCGAGCATGCGCCCTGGGCGCTGCTCGATTTCGGCATCCGCTGCATCATCTCCGAAGACTTCGCGGACATTTTCTACAACAACTGCTTCAAGAACGGCATCCTGCCGATCCGCATGCCCAAGGAGATCATCGCCAAGCTGATGGACGATGCGAGCCGCGGCTCCAACGCCGTCATCGAGATCGACCTCGAGAAGCAGGAGATCAAGGGCCCGGACGGCGGCACCGTCCACTTCGAGATCGACGCCTTCCGCAAGAAGTGCCTGATGGAAGGCCTCGACGACATCGGCCTCACGCTCGAGAAGAAGTCGTCGATCGACGATTTCGAGACCCGCCAGAAGGACTCCCAGCCCTGGCTCCACGCCGCTTCCTGACCTGAGAAAGTAGACAATGGCGTCCAACCGCAATCTGCTGGTGCTGCCGGGCGACGGCATCGGCCCCGAAGTAATGAACGAAGTCCGCAAGATCATCGCCTGGATGGGCAAGAAGCGCGCGGTCGGTTTCGACATCAAGGAAGACCTCGTGGGCGGCGCCGCCCTCGACAAGCATGGCGTGCCGCTCAGCGACGACGCCATGAAGACGGCGCTCGAGGCCGACGCCGTGCTGTTCGGCTCGGTCGGTGGTCCGAAGTGGGACACGGCCGATTTCAGCAAGAAGCCCGAACGCGGACTGCTGCGGCTGCGCAAGGAAATGGACCTGTTCGCCAACTTGCGCCCGGCCAAGGTGTTCGACGCGCTGGTCGATGCCAGCTCGCTCAAGCCCGAGATCGTCAAAGGTCTCGACATCATGATCATCCGCGAGCTGACCAGCGGCGTGTATTTCGGCGAGCCGCGCGGCCGCCACACCAACGCCGCGGGCGAGGTCGAGGCCTTCGACACGCAGCGCTACACGGCCCCCGAAATCCGCCGCGTCTGCGCCGTCGCCTTCGAACTGGCGCGCAAGCGCAAGAACAAGGTCCTCTCGGCGGAGAAGGCCAACGTGATGTACACCGGCGTTCTGTGGCGCGAGGAAGCGACCAAGCTGCACAAGGAGAAGTACTCCGACGTAAAGCTCGAGCATATGTATGCCGACGCGCTCGCCATGCAGCTGCTGCGGGCGCCCAAGGACTTCGACGTCATCGTCACCGACAATCTGTTCGGCGACATCCTGTCGGACGAAGCCTCGATGCTGACCGGGTCGCTCGGCCTCCTTCCCTCGGCTTCGCTCGGCGCGCCCGATGCCACCGGCCGGCGCAAGGCGCTGTACGAGCCGATCCACGGCAGCGCCCCCGATATCGCCGGCAAGGGCCTGGCCAATCCAATCGCCCAGACTCTGAGCTACGCCATGATGCTGCGCTACTCGTTCGACCTCGGCAAAGACGCCGACATGGTCGAACTGGCGGTCGAGAACGTGCTGAAGGCGGGCTACCGCACCGGCGACCTGCTGGTCGGCAAGACCGACGGCACCAAGAAGGTCGGCACCCAGGAAATGGGCGATGCCATCGTCAAGGAACTCGATCGGCTGGCCTGATCAGATTCGACTCATTGCTTGAAGCGCGCACTCCGGTTGCGCGCTCCAAGAAAGACATGACTAGCCCGATGCTGCCTGAGCGGAACAGGCGCTAGCGCAGGATAGAGCCCAGGACTCCGCGCAGCACCGCGCCTCCGACGCTTGCGCCGATGCTGGCGGCCCTGCCCTTCCCGAACACCGCTTTCGCCGCTTCGCGCGCGGCGATGGTCGCCATGCTTCGACTGGCTGCCTTGGCGACGGTCACGCCGATCGAGTCGCGCTGACGCCCGGCCGGCACCTTCGGGGCAGGACCGGGTTGCGGTATCTGTGCCTTCTTGAGGCGCGGCTCCACGCGCGTCGCCTCGGGTGCCTCAGCCGGTGGCTGGGGTTCCACCGGGGGCGCCGGGCGACTACCCCAGGGGCTTGATGGCGGCGGCGCAGTCGGCGGCGTCTGAGGTACGGAGCCATACTGGCCACGCCGACGCGGCGCGGCGCCCGACGTCGGGGCGGGCGCCGCCTGGGCGCCAGCCGAGACGCGACCCGTAAGAACCTCGTAGGCCGATGCCCGATCGACGGCCCGGTCGTACTTGCCGGCCAACGGATTCGCCGCCATGACCGCCTTCCGCTCAGCATCCGTTGCCGGACCGATGCGCCCCTGGGGAGGCGCGACCAGGCAACGCTCAACCGGAGTCGGCACGCCCTTGGTGTCGAGAAACGACAGCAGTGCCTCACCGACGGCAAGTTCGGTGATCGCCTGGGCGACCTCGAATTTCTTGTTGGGCCGGAAGGTTTCGGCCGCGACCTTCACGGCTTTCTGGTCACGCGGCGTGAAGGCGCGCAGTGCATGCTGAACGCGGTTACCGAGCTGACCCAGCACCGACTCGGGAATGTCGAGCGGGTTCTGGGTGATGAAATACACCCCCACGCCCTTGGAGCGGATCAGCCGCACCACCTGCTCGATGCGCCCGAGCAACGCCTTGGGTGCATCGTTGAACAGCAGGTGCGCTTCGTCGAAGAAGAACACGAACTTGGGTTTGTCGAGATCGCCCACCTCGGGCAGCGCCTCGAACAGTTCGGAGAGCAGCCAGAGCAGAAATGTGCCGTAGAGGCGTGGGCTCTGCATCAGCCTGTCGGCGGCCAGTATGTTGATCGCACCGAAACCCGCTGGGTCGCAGCGGATCATGTCCGCCAGATCCAACGCGGGCTCGCCGAAGAACCCTTGCCCGCCCTGCTGATCGAGCATCAGGAGCTGCCGCTGGATGGTGCCGACGGACTGCTTGCTGACATTGCCGAATTCGGTCGCGAGCTGGCCGGCGTTCTCGGCCAGCCATTGCAGCAAAGCCTGGAGGTCCTTGAAATCGAGCAGCAGCAGGCCCTGCTCGTCGGCAACCTTGAAGGCGATGTTGAGCACGCCCTCCTGGGTCTCGTTGAGCTGAAGGAGTCGCGCCATCAGCACCGGGCCGACCTCGCTCACGGTCGTGCGGATCGGATGGCCCTTCTCGCCGAACAGATCCCAGTAGGTCGTCGGGAAGGCGCGGCCCACATAGCCCTCGATCGCCATTTGCCTCGCCCGCTCGAGCGCCCGGGGATTGTCGCCGCCCGGCTGGCTGACGCCCGACAGATCGCCCTTCACGTCTGCCATGAAGACCGGCACGCCATAAGCAGAGAAGCCCTCGGCAATCGTCTGCAGTGTCACCGTCTTGCCGGTGCCGGTGGCGCCGGCGATCAGGCCGTGCCGGTTGGCGTACTTCAGCAGGAGATACTGATCGGCATCGCTGGCTCCCACGAAAATCGCCGCTTCGTCGCTCATGCCGTCTCCCTCAGCTACCGATCCAACCTTAGCCAAAAGCGGTGGCTGATAGTAGGTTGTCGCCATGACCTTTCCCAAGCTCGCCCTGGCCGTGATCGGTGACGAAATCGGCCCCACTCTCGACGAAATGATCTCTTTCTGCGCCGAACACGACGTTCACCGCCTCGACGTCCGTACGATCGGCGGCCGCCACTTGCTGGGCATGACCCTCGACGAAGTGGCCACCATCGGGCGAACGATCGAGCAGGCGGGGCTGAGTGTCCCGACCTTCGTCTCGCCCCTGCTGAAGTGGCCGATGCCCGGCAAGAAGACCCTCGCCGGCAAGGTCGACTTCGCCTTCGATCTCGAGACCTGTCCGGCCGACGATCCGCTGGCTCACGCCTTTGACGTCGCGATCGTGTTGAAAGCCCGCAAGCTGCGGGTGTTTACCCATTTGCGCTATGCAGGCTACCGGCCTGCCGATCTCTTCGCCCGGTTCGAACGGCTGGCCGATCTCGCGCAGTCCTACAGCGTCGATGTGGAGATCGAGAACGAACCGGTCTGCAACGTCGGTTCGGTGGCCGAACTCGCCACCTTTTTCGGCGACTACCCCGATCCGCGCCCGCTGGTGCTTCGGCCGTTGGTCGATATCGCGAACAGCTGGTCCATGGGAGCGCCACCGGCCGACGCCGACATCTTCGAACTCGCTCCTTTCACCGATGCCATCCATCTCAAGGATCGCGACATGACGGCGAAGCGAACGGTGCCGCTCGGCGACGGCGACATTCCCTGGGCCGACGAGCTCAGGCGATTGCTGCGCGGCGTCAGGGCGTCCGAGGTTCTCGCCAGCATCGAAACCCATTGCCCGGGCGACGGCCGCAACGCCACGGCCCGCTCCGTTGCTGCCTTGCGCCGCATCGCGGGCGAAATCGGCGCCGAGGTCGTGTAGCGAGGCCGCCATGAAGGCTTACGAATTCGTCACCGTCGACGTCTTCACCGACCGGCGCTTCGGCGGCAATCCTCTCGCGGTCTTCTCCGACGCGCGCGGCCTCTCCGATTCGGACATGCAGTCCCTCGCCGCCGAATTCAATCTGAGCGAGACGACCTTCGTGTTGCCGCCAGACGATCCCGCCAACACCGCGCGCGTGCGCATCTTCAATCGCACGCCTCGCGGGCTGCGTCGGCATCGCGCCTGCCGAGATCGTCTCGACCGCGCACCGGCCGGTCATGGCGTCGGTCGGCAACTCCTTCGTCGTGGCGGAAGTCACTCCCGAGGCGCTCACCCGCGCCGCGCCCGACCTTGCGCGCTTTCGCGATGCCTTGGCAGCCTTTCCTGCGCTGGGGCCGCGACGGCTGCCGCTTTACCTGTATGCGCACACGGGCCCGAAGCGCGACCGAATCGGCCTGCGCGCCCGAATGTTCTCGCCACTGTCCGGAACGATCGAGGACGCCGCCACGGGAAGCGCCGCAACGCCGCTCGCGGCGATTCTGCTTTCGCTGACCACCGACAGTGAGCAGCGCTATAGCATCGTCCAGGGCGTCGAGATGGGCCGGCCGAGCTTGCTGCTGGCCTCCGCGCATCGCGCCGAAGACGGCATCCGGGCCGCCGTCGGCGGCAACTGCGTTCCCATGCTGCGGGGAGAGGTCTCGCTATAGCGTCTGGATGACGAATCCCGCACGCGGGAAGTGGACGACGACATCGCCCACGCGCAGATCGTTGCGGGCAACCGAGATGCGGTTCGCCGACAACCCCACCAGTTCGCCGCTCACCGGCACCTTTCCGGTATCGTCCGGCACGACGCTGACCTTCTGGCCGGCGACAAGTCCGCTGGGATCGTTGGCATCGACGCTGGCCGGCGCGGGCCGGGCCGCCTTGGCGATCTCGAGCGCCTCGGTCGCCGTGATGTTCTGGCGCTTGCCGCCGCCGAATGCCTTCATGCGTTCAGACCAGATGCCGATCCTGGGCAGCCGGTCGAGCGGGCTCGCAGTGGGGCCTAGCCTTTCCTTGATGAACCACACCGGATTGTAGAGCGCGCAGTCCGCCAGGGAGGGGGCGGCACCCAGCAAGTAGGGGCGGCCGTCGGCCAGCATCGCCTCGGCCAGCGAGAGCTGGGCGTAGGCTTGGTCGCGCGCCATCGGTACGGCAGCCCGCAGCTTGTCTGCGTCGAACGAGCGGCCGGAGAACTCGCTGCGGTCCTTCTTGAAAGCTTCGGGCAGTTTGTCGCCGATCTCGCCCATGACCACGCCGACGGCCGACCAGAAAATGTTGCGGTCGATCCACATGGCGAGCCCGCGCGCCTCCCCTTCGCGGCCCATGGACAAGAGGGGCGGCGCGGGCACGCGCTTCTCGATCTCCATCATGATGAGCTGCGTGTCGCAGTAGATGTCGGCGCCGGCCTGCAGGACCGGAGTCTTGCGATAGCCGCCGGTGAGCGGCATCAGGTTCGGCTTGGGCATGACATTGGGAATGTCGACCGATTTCCACGCCGCCTGCTTGATGCCGAGCGCAACGCGCACTTTTTCGGCGAAGGGGGAGCCGGCGTAATGGTGCAAAATGATGTCGGTCATGACCGCAAAGCCTTTATGTTGTCGGCGTAGCGGGCCGGGCCACCGCTGAACACAGCAGTGCCGGCCACGAGGACGTCGGCACCGGCCTCGATGCAGCGCCGGGCCGTCTCCGGATTGACGCCGCCATCGACCTCGAGGTCGAT
>RGPT01000120.1 GCA_010032545.1 Alphaproteobacteria bacterium | reverse complement strand
ACGATGGGCAAGCCACCGGCGGCCAAGCTACCGGGGGGGAAGGCCGGCGTAAACCACCGCTGGCACCCGGCCTGCACATTGTTGCCACACCGATCGGCAATCTTGGCGACATAACGCTGCGCGCCCTCGATGTCCTGCGGGCCGCCGATCTCGTCGCCTGCGAGGACACCCGCGTGTTTGCCAAGCTGGCCAGCCACTACGGCATTTCGGTCCCCACCGTCGCCTACAGCGACGCCACGCAGGACCTGGCCGAGCCGCGCATCGTGCGCGCCCTGGCGGCGGGCAAGCGGGTGGCGCTGGTCTCCGACGCCGGCATGCCGCTGATCTCCGACCCCGGCTATCGCCTGGTCCAGGCCGCCCTCGCCGGCGGTCATGCCGTCACCTCGGCGCCCGGCCCCTCGGCGGTGCCGATGGCGCTGGCCCTGTCGGGCCTGCCGACCGACCGCTTCTATTTCGGCGGCTTCCTGCCGGCCCGGGAAGGCGACCGCCGCCGCGCCATCGGCGAAGCGGCCGGCGTGCCGGCAACCCTGGTGTTCTTCGAGGCACCGCACCGGCTGCCGGAATCGCTGGTCGATCTCGCCGATCTTCTGGGCGACCGCGCCGCCGCCGTGGCGCGCGAACTCACCAAGATGTTCGAGGAGGTCCGCCGCGCCTCGCTGCCCGAGCTTGCCGATCACTACGCCGCCCATCCCGACGTGAAGGGCGAGATCGTGATCGTGATCGCGCCGCCCGGCGACTCGGGCGCGCCCGATGGCGCCGTGCTCGAGTCGCGGCCCGGCAGAGAGCGCATCGCCTGGGTCACGCCGCCGAATGGCGCGCGGTCTGGCGGCTGCGCCTGGCCGGCTATTCCATCCTCGCACGGCGCTACAAGACAAAGCTCGGCGAGATCGACATCGTGGCCCGGCGCGGCAACCTGCTGGCCTTCGTCGAGGTCAAGGCCCGTGCCGATGCCGAAGCGGCAGCGGACGCCCTGGGCGGCCGCCAGTTCGGTCGGGTCTCGCGCGCCGCCAGCCTGTTCGTGGCGCGTCATCCCGGCCATGCCGCCTGCTCGCTGCGTTTCGACGCGGTTCTGGTGAGTGGTTCGTTCTGGCGTCGTGTCTGGCCCACGCACCTGGCCGATGTCTGGCGGGCCCCGGAGTAGCCCGATCTGGCGCCCTATCGTCTGCATGTGGCGGCGATGTCCGCCGACCTCGCCGATCTGGTCCGCCGGCGCGGGGGCACGCCGGAATCCCTGGCCGAGGTTCTGGCGCAGTCCTATGCCTACCGCGGCGACAGCGAGACCTACGACGACCTGCAGAACGCCGACCTCGCGCGGGTGATCGAACGGCGGCAGGGACTGCCGGTGGCGCTCTCGATTCTCTATCTGCATGTGGCGCGGGCGCAGGGGTGGACGGCCGAAGGCCTGGCGTTTCCCGGTCATTTCCTGCTCCGCGTCGAAATAGATGGCGCCCGGCACGTCGTCGATCCCTTCCATGACGGCTGCGTGCGCGATGCTGCCGACCTGCGCGATCTCCTGCGCCAGGTGCTGGGCTCGACCGCCGAGCTGCGTCCCGCCCACTTCGATCCGGTATCCGATCGCGAGGTGCTGCTGCGGCTCGAGAACAACGTCCGCCTCAGGCTCGCCAAGCGAGAGGATTGGACCGGTGCGGCGCAATCGCTCGACCGCATGCTGGCGATCGCGCCGGACCGGCCGGAACTGCTGTTCGAGGCCGGACAGCTCAACACGCGGCTCGACAAGCGCCGGGCAGCGATCGCGGCTTTCCAGCGGTTTCTCGAGATCGACGGCGGCCGCGGCGATCCCGAACTGCGCCAGCGCGCGTCAGGCCTGTTGCAGGAACTGCGCCGCGGGCTTAACTGACGACCAGTGAAAAAGAGGGATCGTTCTCCATGACTCTTGGTGTCGCCATCCAGATGGACCATGTGTCGACCATCGACATCGACGGCGACTCGACGTTCGTCCTCGGCCTCGAGGCCCAGCGACGCGGCTATGCGCTGTGGCACTACACGCCTGCCGACCTGATCTTCCGCGATCGCAAGGTGCTGGCGCGCGCCCAGCCGATGAAACTCCGGCGCGAGAAGGGCAGTCATTTCACCCTGGGTGCCGAGGAGCTGATCGACCTGTCCAGGATCGATGTCGTGCTGCTGCGCCAGGATCCGCCGTTCGACATGTCCTACATCACCACGACGCACGTGCTGGAGCACATTCATCCCAAGACTCTGGTGGTCAACGACCCGGCCAGCGTGCGCAACGCGCCGGAGAAGCTGTTCGTCACCCATTTTGACAATGTGATGCCGCCGACGCTGATCACCGCCGATGCGCGTGCGCTCAAGTCGTTCCGCGACGAGCACAAGGACATCATCCTGAAGCCGCTGTTCGGCAACGGCGGCGCCGGCGTGTTCCGGGTGCGGCCCGACGACGAGAACTTCAATTCGCTGCTCGAGATGTTCTCTCAGCGCAGCCGTGAGCCGGTGATCGCCCAGCGCTATCTCCCCGAAGTGCGCAAGGGCGACAAGCGAATCATCCTGATCGACGGCAAGGCGGTGGGTGCGATCGATCGCGTGCCGGCCCAGGGAGAGGCGCGCTCCAACATGCATGTCGGCGGTGTCGCGGTGAAGGCCAGCCTCACCAAGCGCGACATCGAGCTGTGCGAGATCATCGGCCCGGAACTCGCGCGGCTCGGGCTGCTTTTCGTCGGCATCGACGTCATCGGCGACTATCTGACGGAGATCAACGTCACTTCGCCGACGGGCCTGCAGCAGATCAACCGTTTCGACGGCGTGTCGCTGGAGGCCCAGATCTGGGACCGCATCGAAGTGCGCTACCAGGAAACCCGCGGATCCAAGTAGTGGCTGCGGCCAAAGCCGCGCCGATCTGGGTCACGGGCGCGCTGACGCTCGACCCGGCCGAGATCGAGGAGAGCTTCGTGCGGGCGACCGGTCCTGGCGGCCAGCACGTCAACACGACCTCGACCGCGGTCCAGCTGCGCTTCGACGTGCGCCATTCGCCATCGCTGACCGACGACGTGCGTCACAGGCTGGAACGGCTGGCGGGGCGGCGGCTCACGCGCGACGGCGTCCTGGTGCTGATGGCCCAGGGACAGCGCAGCCAGAAGCGCAATCGGGAAGAGGCGCTCGACCGCCTGGTCGCCCTGATCCGGGAAGCGGCCCGGCCGCCCGTGCCGCGCAAGAAAACGCGGGTCAGCAAGGCCGCCAAGCGCCGCCGCGTCGACGACAAGAAGCACCATGGTGCAATCAAGTCGCTGCGGAGCAAGCGCGCAGACGACTGACGGCGTGCTACTGTGGCCGCCGGTAACAGAAGAGGTAGCCCGTGGCAGACGTTCGCAAGGAAACCGACAGTCTTGGCGAAGTAAGCGTTCCCGCCGACAAGCTGTGGGGTGCTCAGACCCAGCGCTCGCTCGAGCATTTCAGCATCGGCAAGGATCTGATCCCGCGCGAGATGGTCACCGGCTACGCCACGCTGAAGAAGGCGGCGGCAAACGCCAACCACGACGGCAAGCGGCTGAGCGACGAGGCCCACAAGCTGATCGTGCAGGTGTGCGACGAGATCCTGGCCGGCCAGCACCACGAGATGTTCCCGCTGCATGTCTGGATGACGGGCAGCGGCACCCAGTTCAACATGAACGTGAACGAGGTGATCTCGAACCGCTGCTGCCAGATCGCGGGCACGCCGCTCGGCAGCAAGGCGCCGGTCCATCCCAACGACCACGTCAACATGTCCCAGTCGTCCAACGACACCTTCCCGTCGGTGATGTACATCGCCGCGGCGGTGAACGTGACCCGTCGGCTGATGCCGGCGGTGCAGGCATTGCACGATTCGATCGCGGCCAAGGCCAAGGAGTGGGACGATATTGTAAAAATCGGCCGCACCCACATGCAGGATGCAACGCCGATCACGCTCGGCCAGGAATGGTCGGGCTATGCCGGCATGCTGGCCGACGATCTCGAACGCCTGCAGGACTGCCTGAAGGGCGTCTACCGCCTGGCGCTGGGCGGCACCGCGGTCGGCACCGGCATCAATGCGGCACCGGGCTTTGCCGAAGCAGCGGCGGCCGAGATCGCCAAACTCACCAAGCTGCCGTTCGTGTCGGCGCCCAACAAGTTCACCGTGCAGGGCTCGCACGACGCGCTGGTCCAGCTCTCGGGCACGCTCAGGACGCTGGCGGTCTCGCTCTACAAGATCGCCAACGACATCCGCCTGATGTCGTGCGGCCCGCGTGCCGGCTTCGCCGAGCTGGAAATCCCCGAGAACGAGCCGGGCTCCTCGATCATGCCGGGCAAGGTCAATCCGACGCAGTGCGAGGCGCTGACCATGCTGGCGGTGCAGGTGATGGCCAACGACGTGGCGGTCGGCATGGGCGGCGCCGGCGGCTATCTCGAGATGAACGTCTACAAGCCGCTGATGATCTACAACATCACGCACTCGATCACGCTGATGACCGACGGCTGCACCAACTTCCGCAAGTTCCTGGTCGAGGGCACGAAGCCCAACCTGAAGAAGATCAAGGAGTACGTCGATCGTTCCCTGATGCTGGTGACGGCGCTGGCGCCGGTGATCGGCTACGACAAGGCCTCGAAGATCGCCCACCATGCGATGGACAACGACCTGACCCTGAAGGCGGCGGCGCTCCAGCTCGGCTTCGTGACGGAGGCCGAATTCGACAAGGTCGTCGATCCGAGAAAGATGGTCAGGCCCTACGTCGCCACGGAGTAGAATGTCGGGGGTGCACGACGCTATCTTTCGACAAGCCAGCGCCGTTCCGTCATGAATCGCGCGGCGGCGAGGCCCATGGCCATGGCGCCGACCACGAAGCAGAAGTTGGCGCCGGCCTGCAGGGCCGTCAGCACCTGGCCCTGGTTCAGCATGACGATGGTCTGGAAGGCATAGAGGCCGGGCGTCATGACGATGATGCTGGGCACGGTCACGGTGATGCGCGGCTCGTGCAGACGCGCCTCCACCAGCGACGCCAGCAGGCCCACCAGCAGGGCGCCCAGGAAAGTCGCGGGCGGCAGCGGCATGCCGAGATCGTGCAGCCCGAGGCGCAGTTCGTTGCCGAGCAGCGACAGGACGCCGACGGCCAAGACGACGCGTGTCGAGCTGTTGTACAGCGCGGCGAAGCCGAAACCGGCCAACAGGCTTGCGAGCGCGCGCAACGCCAGCGTTAGGGGATCGATGCTGGGCGGCGTCGGTGGCGCCACGGTGGCGGCGAGACCGGCGATGGCGGCCACGGCGGAAAGGCCAATGGCGGCCGCCAGCAGGATCATGGTCGCGTAGAACAACCGGCTGAGTGCCGCGACCGGCTGATTCTGGACGGAGTCGAGCAACGAGGCCACGAGTGGGAAGCCCGGCACCAGGAACAGCACGGAGAAAATGAAGCCCGCGGCATGGCCCGGCCCGAAACCGGTCGCGCCCAGGGCGGCGATGCCGATGCAGTAGAAGCCGGCGGTGACAACGGTCACGAGCGCAGTGGCGGCATATTGGTTGCGCCGACGGCTCAACAGCAGCGCCCGCAGCGCCTGGCCGCAGCCGCCGGCGACGACGGCCATGGCAGTGCCCAGCGTGTCGCCGCCGTTCAGGTAGGAGAAGGCACCGGAGGCAAGGCCGATGCCGATCGCCACCGTCGCGATCGACCGCAGCGCCGGCACCGCCTCGATCGCATCGAGTTCCCTGGCGAGGGCGTCGGGCGTGAGTTCGCCGCGACCCTCGCGGGCAAGCTTCTCCAGGGCGGCGATGCGCCAGGCATTGATGCCCGGCGGACCGACCTCGCAGGCGATCGTCACCAGCTCGTCGCCGCGCCGCGCGGTCGCCGTCATGCCGTTGAGCGCAATCTGTACCGAGAGGCGCTCGATGCCGAAGCGGGTGGCGAGCACGTTCATCGCGTCGTGGACACGAAAGGCGGTGTCGCCCGCCCGCAACATGATCTGGCCGAAGCGCAGAACGACGTCGAGCGTTTCCCGGACGCTGTTCAAGCCGTGTGCAGTCCCAGAACTTCCGCCGTCTCCTTGCGGATGCGCTCGGTAAGCGCGGCGTCGGTCTTGAGATCGTGGCCGTAGGAGGGGATCATCTCCTTCAGCTTGGGGACCCAGTGGCCAACGAGCTGTTCGTGGAAGCAGTTCTCCAGCATGTGGACCATGATCCAGGCGGCTGTGGAGGCACCGGGCGACGCGCCGAGCAGCGCCACGATGGTGGAATCGGCCGAGTGCACGATGTCGGTGCCGAACACCAGCTTGCCGGTGCGGGCCTGGTCCTTGCGGATGATCTGCACGCGCTGGCCCGCGACGTCGAACTCCCAATCATCCTCGTTCAGGTTGGGGTAGAATTCGCGCAGCGCCTTGAAGCGGTGGCTCTTGGTCTGCACCACCTGGCCGACCAGGTATTCCTCCAGCGAGAAATTGTCCCGCGCCACGGCGAGCAGCGGCAGCAGATTGTCCGGCCGGATCGACAGCGGCAGGTCGAACAGCGAGCCCTTCTTCAGGAACTTGGTTGAGAAGCCGGCGTAGGGCCCGAACAGGATCCAGCGCTTGCCGTCGATGATGCGCGTGTCGAGATGCGGCACCGACATCGGCGGCGAACCTTCCGCCGCCATGCCGTAGACCTTGGCGGCGTGACGTTCGGCCACCTCGTGCTTGCCGCAGCGCAGCCAGATGCCGCTCACCGGGAAGCCGGCGAAGCCGTCGGCTTCGGGGATCCCGGACTTCTGCAGCAGCGTGAGCGCCGCGCCACCGGCGCCGAGGAATACGTAACGTGCCCCGATCGACTTCCTAGTGCCGGACTTCTCATCCTTGACGTCGATACTCCAGCCGCCGTCCGAACGGCGGTTAAGGCCGGTCACCTGCTGCTGGAACTGGATCGAGAAACCGTCCTGACGCCGCAGGTAGTTCAGCAGATTGGTGGTGAGTGCGCCGTAGTTCACGTCGGCGCCCGTCACCATGCGCGTCGCCGCGACGACCTGGTTGGGGTCGCGGCCTTCCATGATCAGCGGCGCCCATTCGGCGATCTGCTTGTGGTCCTCGGAATACTCCATGCCGCGATAGCAATGATGGGCACTCATCGTGGCGTGGCGCTTCTTCAGGAAGGCCGCGCGGTCGGCGCCGATCACGAAGCTCATGTGCGGCACCGGATGGATGAAGGAGTCCGGCGATGCAATCGCGCCCTTCTTGATCAGGTACGACCAGAACTGCCGCGACAGGTCGAACTCGACATTGACCTCCAGCGCCTTGGAGATGTCGACGCTGCCGTCGGCGTTCTGCGGCGTGTAGTTCAATTCGCAGTTGGCGGCATGGCCGGTGCCGGCGTTGTTCCACGGGCCCGAGCTTTCCTGGGCTTCGCCCGGCAGCCGTTCGAGGATCTCGATCTTGAGGTGGGGCTGCAGCTCCTTCAGGAAGGTCGCCAGCGTCATGCTCATGATGCCGGCGCCCACCAGGACGACATCGGCATCGGTAACGGTGTTGCTCTCGCTCATGCGATTTCCCTCGAAGGTTTACGCGGCCCGCCTGAACGGTACGGGCTCGTCGTGTCCCAGAACGACATAGACGCGGCGCCACGGCTGGTCGTCGACCAGCTTCCAGGTGTGGCCGCCACCGGCGGTGTCCTCGGCCAGCAGGATATCGCCCGGCTTCAGCGTGAAGTGCTGGCCGCCGCGGGTCTGGAAATCGAGGGTGCCGCTCAAGGTGATGACAAGCTGGCGGACCGGTGCGGTATGCCAGGCAAGCGTGCCGCCCGATGCGGTCTCCTGGAATGAGGCATGGGAAACCGGCAGCTTGTCGCTCAGAAGGTCGCCATGCGCGCCCGACTCCAGGGCGATCCAGCCTTCCTCGAAATGCGAATTCTGGTCTTCGCCAGTCCAAATCCGCACGCACCGGATCATCTCGCCGCTCCTTGCATCACCGACGACACCTACTGTGAACGACCGTAGTATGGGCCTGTTCGACTGGCAAGAAATCAGGGTGCCGCGTGACATCGTCCGACAACACCATCTGGCAGGGCTGCGTCCTCGCGATCGTCGCGGGTTACGCCGATGCCGTGGGCTTTCTGACGTTCGGTGCCTTCGCCGGCGCGATGACCGGCAACACGGTGCTGCTGGGCATCGCACTGGCCGGCGCGGATTTCGGCGCGGCGGCGCAGAGCGTCCTCATCATCGCGGCGTTTCTCGGCGGTGTCGGCGCGAGCGCCGTCCTGGCCCAAAGGGTTCCGCTCATGGCGGTCTTCGGCATCGAGGCCGCCGCGATCGTGGCGGCGGCACTGATCGCTCCCGCTTTCGCCGCCCCCGTTCTCGCCTTCGCCATGGGGCTGCAGAACGCCGCCATGACCCGCTTCGCCGGCGCGAGCCTCAACACCGTCGTTCTGACGGGCAACCTGCAGAAGATGATGCAGGGCTTTCTCGGCCGTTTCACCGGGGTGACGAAGCCGCCCGGATCCGAGGCAGACGGATCGGCGGTGATTGCCCGACTGTGGATCGCCTATCTCGCCGGCGTGGTCGCGGGCGCGCTCGCCGATCGCTGGATCGCCCACCCCCTGCTGCCCGTCGTGCTGCTCCTGCCCCTGGCACTGGTCCGCCGGCCGGCATTTCCAAACCGTTGAAGGATACGCTAAGACCTCCCCACGTCCCCGTAGCTCAGCCGGATAGAGCAGCGGTTTCCTAAACCGGAGGTCGGAGGTTCGAATCCTCTCGGGGACGCCATACCGCTGTTTACGATGCCGATCTGATCGATCGCCTTCTGGCGCATGTCGACAACAAGTCGACCGACAAGGGAACGACGGTGTGGTGCGAGCCCGCCGCGAACGACACCTCCGCCGAGCGCTTCGCCGCCAAGCTCGAGGTCCTGCGCGGGGTGCCGAAGGCCTTCGCCTGACCCCATCACGCCTGGACCTGCGGCCTCACTTCGGGCTGACGTTCGTCTGTGGCGACACATCGTAGACAACCGGCGGCAGACCCTGGGGGCCGACGATGGGGGTCGGGCCCGGGAGCAAGCCAGGGGACGGAATAGCCGCCGCCTCCAGCGCATTCACGAGGGCCGCGATCTGGGCGGCGCTGGAGACCGGTCGGTACGGGACCATCAAGCAAATCGCCCTCTCTGGGAGCTCGCCGTTCCAGCTATTGGGACTCCAGGCTCGCGCGGCACTGTCCGCCGAATTATCCCCAACTTGGGAGGAAAAAGTCACGCACGGCCATTCGCGGCGCGTACTTTCGGGCGCTACCTGACGACCCGCTCATCGCCTAGCGCACGGAAATCTCTCCCAATGCCCGCAAGGGAACAGCGCACCCACAGAAGGCAAACCTGGCTGCTGGTCGCAAGTCTGTGGTGTGTGCTGTGCGTCGTCGTGGTGGCCTATGCCGTCTCGGAAGTCAGTCAATGGGAGCGGCGGGCAGAGGTGAGCGTCAAGGTCGCGGCAACCTTTACGCGGGTGGTCTTTGATGAAGCCAATGACATCGCGAGGTGGATGACGGGCCTCGCCCGGGGTGAAGGGGCGGACTCCGAGGAGGCCTTTCGAAGGCTTATGAGCAGACGGCACGTCCATTTGGCACTGGCCGATCGCATTGGCTACAGCCCCGAGATCGACGTCGCTTCGTTCATCGATGTCCGGGGCCAGCTGACTTCCTTCTCCCGATTCTGGCCGGCCGTTGTCGACCTGTCGGATCGCGACTATGTCACCTTCCTGCATGACGCCACGGTAGCTGAGGTCTTCATCTCGGCTCCAGTGCAGAACAAGGTTACATCGGCCTGGAACGTGTTTGTGGCCAGGCGGGTCCAGGATGCGGAAGGCGGTGTGATCGGGCTAGCCATCGTTGGCCTGAGACTGTCTGCTATCTACCAGTTCTTCAGGGAAACATCGGCCGCCAATGCGTCTGTCGTGTCGATATTTCGAAACGACAAGGTCCTTCTGGTGAACAACACCGTCGACGCGAAGAGCAGGGAGGCATCCTGGGGTCGGCGGTTCGAAGAAATTTTTGCTTTCAAACTCCTCTCGCCCGATGGCCACGCCCTGCCTGCGCAGCTTACGGGAAATATCGCGCGATTGACCGGCCGCCTGCAGTTTCCCTACCGCATCGTCGCCGCGGCTCGCGTGGAACGCTACCCTTTATTCGCCGCAACAGTCATCGATGGCTCCGTCTTTTCCGAGAAGCCAATCAAGCTCGCCCTCGTCCTAGCCGTTGTCGGGTTCCTTCTTAGCGTCAGCATCGTTCTTGGGGCGCGTTCCAGGGACCAACTTGTCGAGGCGAAAGTCCGCGAACTGTTGAATACCTCGAATGAATCCCTCCAGAGGTCGTTGACCGAACTCAGCGAGGACAAGTCGGCAGTGCTATCTGCGGACGGCACCAGCATCATTTTTGCGAACCGGGCCTTCCAGGCTATGGCCGATGATAAAAATGGTTCTGAGGCACTGCCGAAATTGGCCGCTAACTCGACGGTCAAGGCGTTTTTCAGCGACCCCAGCCGGGCGTCACTCGACACCGTCTTTGTCTTCGAGAACATGAAAGTGCCGGGCCATTTCTGCTTCTTTCATGTCACCGCGCGGCGCGTCAGGCTGGAAGCCGTCGGTGATTGCATCGTCATGCAGGTCAGGGATGAGACATTGCAGAGAGAACAGCAGAGCATCGCAGTCCAGTCCACCAAGATGATCGCGCTTGGCCAGATGGCGGCGGGCATCGCTCACGAAATCAACCAGCCGCTCAACGTCATCAGGATGGCATCGGAGAACGCCTTGCACCTTCTGGGCCACGCCCGCTCGTCGCCGGGGGCCAGGTCGATCGCATGGAACTCATCACTTCGGGAATGCGCGATTACGTGCGCTCGCCCAACATGGTGAAGGAGCGCTTCTCGATTGCGACCGCAATCGGCCAGGCCGTAGCGTACATAGTCGCGGGAACGCGAAACTGTCCCGCAGTCGTGGTCGAGGATATCGATCCATCGCTGGAGGTGATTGGGCCGGCGCCGATGTTCGAGCAGGTCATCGTCAATCTCCTGAGCAATGCCGTTGTGGCCCTGTCAAAGCACCCGATCGCGAACCCGAAGATCGTCATCCAAGCCCAAGAGCGCCCTGGCGGCAGGATCGTCATCCATGTCGGTGACAATGGGCCGGGCGTGCCGGCGACGTTTGCCGAAAAAATATTCGAGCCGTTCTTCACGACCAACAAGCTGGGAGTAGGGACGGGACTTGGGCTCTTCATGTCGAACAACTGGATCAAGGAAGTGTTCGGCGGTGCCCTGACGCTGACGCCGACAGCGCCTGACGGTGGCGCAATGTTCGAGATTGTGCTTCCGAAGGCGACCTCCGATGCGCCGACTGTTCTCGTGCATAGGTAGGGCGAGGCTCGCGGGCCCAAGGTGCGGAGGCCCGTCGCGTGGCGTCCGACGCGTGAGGCAGTCCCGAGGCGGTGTATCCATGCCGGCAGGTGTCGATGATCAGGCGGTCGCCATGTCCGACAGCATTTTTTCGACGATCGCCGTACCGGCATCTGTTATTTTCATCATGAATCGCCGCTTGTCGGATAGATCGGCGTGCCGTTTGCAGTAGCCCCGGGCTTCCAGTTCCTCGACACGGCGCACCGCCGTCGAAATGGGCACGCCCGTCACCGTGGCAAGACTGGTCAAGCCGATGGACCTGCCGGTCAGACTGTTCTCGTAGAGATCGAGCAACATATCGTATGAGGCATTCGAGAAGATGTCGGCCGGCAGGTGCCTTTGCCGCGCCCGGCGAAGCACTATCAGGGCAGCCAGCGCTTCCTGCATACTTGCTCGGCCGTGTGGCGGGTGGTCACGAATCGTCGTTGGATCGTCCCCGTTGGGCTGCAGAATTGATCTAGTCTTGGAATAGGCGAGCTTGATCTCGCGTATCAGGGTCTCGGCCCTCAATGGCTTGCTGAGCAGGGCGGCGGCGCCCTGTCGGACGGCTTCGCCCGCTTCATCGAAATCGGCCTGGCCACTGACGAAGACGATGGCGAGGTGCTGGCCGGGCAGGAGTTTCTGGAGCTGGGCAGACAGCTCGATGCCGCCCAACTCGGGCATGCGAATGTCGGTGACGACGACATCCGGCTTGAATCCTCGCCCGACCAACTCCAATGCCCGCCAGCCATCCGTGGCTATCTGGCATTCGAGGCCGCTCCGGACACAGATCTCCTGCATTTCCTCCAGGGCGTCAGTTTCGTCGTCGACGAGGAGTACCTTGATCATCTTGGGCGCCTACGTTGTGCTTTCTTACGGTTCTCAGCAGGCTCACGATACGGAATCAAATTCATTCTGCGACAATCTCGGCAGGCGGTTCTTGGACTGAATCAAACCGCAAGCAGGTTGGGATGGCGACTTCCCGGAGCGGTCTGCTGGCCTTTTAGCGAAGGCGCGAATGTGAAAAAGCCAAAATGGTCGTTTCTTGCCTGGGTCATCGCGGGTCCATTGCTCTCGCGACCGCCCCCGTGGACCTAGCGCCAAATGCCCCAGGTCCTCCTCAGAATGGGGGCTGTCCTGCTGGAATGGAGGTTGGGGAGATCCAATACTCGCGCGAACAATACAGCAGCCCGGGTTGGGAAAGGAATTCCCCGCCAGGGTGTCCAGCCAGCCGAAGATTCCGCAGAGGCCAATCAGGACCGAATTGCGCCATGTCCATCCTCCCCGATGCCGCTGGCTGGGCTGCCGCCCGCCGCG
>RGPT01000119.1 GCA_010032545.1 Alphaproteobacteria bacterium | reverse complement strand
TGAGCAGGTTCAGCCCGAGCACCGCGATCGCGGCGATGATCATCGTGCTGACCAGGAACAGCCGGTAGTTGGAGACGACATCCGGGAATACCGGCTGCAGCAACGGCACCAGCACCGCGAGCGCGATGATGCCCAGCACCCACTTCTTCGACGAGGCGGCCATGATCAGACCCTCCGCACGACGACGCGGCCGAACAGGCCGGCGGGTTTCACCGTCAGGACGAAGATGACGATGATCAGCGCCACCGTGAGCTTCTCGCCGTTGCCGATGATGTAGACGCCGGTCGCCTTCTCGATCTGGTTGCCGGCATAGGCCACCATGTTCTCGAGGATGCCGACGATGAAGCCGCCAGCCACCGCGCCCGCCGGATTGGAGATGCCACCGACCAGCGCGCTCGCGAAGGCGTAGAGCAGGATGCCGCCCATCATGTTGGGCTCGAGATAGACGATGTGGGCGACCATGATGCCCGCCACTGCCCCCACCGACGCCGCCAGCCCCCAGCCCAGCGCCAGCATCCAGTCGACACGGACGCCGACCAGCCGCGCCATCTGCGGGTTCTGCGCCGCCGCGCGCATGGCGAGGCCGAGCGGCGTGTAGCGGAAGAACACGAACAGGAGCCCCAGCACGATCAACGTGACCAGGACAACGCCCAGCTGATGGGCCCCGATCACGCCGGCAATGCCGAAATCGCTCTTCGGAAACGGCGAGGGGAATTCCTTGATCAGGTAGCTCCAGAAGGCGCCGGCCATCGAGTTGAAGATCGCGAGCAAACCGATGAATACCACGATGATCGACAGGACCGGCGCGTTGTGCAGCGGTCTCAGGATGAGCCGCTCGATCAGCACGCCCATCGCGAAGGAGATCATCACCGTGAGGATGAAGGCGACCCAGAAGCTCATCCCCCAGCTCATGAGCTGCCAGGAGATATAGGTGCTGAACATCGCCATCTCGCCCTGGGCGAAATTGATGTGGTCGGTCGACACGTAGATCATGACCAGCGCGAGGGCCACGCAGGCATAGATGGCGCCGTTGGCGAGGCCCGAGGCGAATTGCTGAAGTAACTGTTCCATTGGGGGCTGCCTCAGTAGCCGAGGTAGGATTTGCGAACGTTCTCGTCGTTCTTCACGACGTCGGAAGGGCCCGACATCACGACCTTGCCGGTTTCGAGCACGTAGGCGTGCGTGGCGAGGTCGAGCGCCAGCGCGGCATTCTGCTCGACCAGCAGGATGCTCACCTTCTCCTCCTCGTTGATGCGCCGCAGGATGCGGAAGATTTCCAGCACGATCAGCGGCGCCAGGCCGAACGACGGCTCGTCGAGCAGCATCAGGCGCGGCTTCAGCATCAGCGCCCGGGCGATCGCCAGCATCTGCTGCTCGCCGCCCGACAGTGTGCCGGCCTGCTGCTGGATGCGTTCCTTGAGCCGGGGGAAGTAGACGAAGACGCGCTCCAGCTCGTCCTTCACTCCCTGCTTGTCCTTGCGGGTGTACGCCGCGATGCGGAGGTTCTCGTCGACGGTGAGCGTTGTGAAGGTGCCGCGCCCCTCAGGAACGTGGGCGATGCGCTGGCGGACGATTTCTTCCGTCGCCATGCCCCGGATGTTCTTGCCGTCGAAGCGGATTGTGCCGTCGGTGCGGACCATGTTGCAGATCGCCCGCAGCGTCGTCGTCTTGCCGGCGCCGTTGGCGCCCAGCAGCGTCGTGATTCCACCCATGGGGATTTCGAAGCCGACGTCGTAGAGCGACTGGGTCTGGCCGTAGAAGGCCTTCAGTCCGCTCACCTCCAGAAGTGCAGCCATCACGCAGTCCCCAGGTAGGCGCGGATCACTTCCGGATCGCGCTGCACCTCCGCTGGCGTGCCGTCGGCGATCTTCTTGCCGAAATCGATGGCGACGACCTTGTCGGACACCGACATCACCAGACTCATGTGATGCTCGACGAGCAGCACGGTAACGTGCTGCAGGTCGCGCACGCGCTTGATCTGTCCCTTCAGCACCTCGATCTCATCGTGATTCAGACCGGCCGCCGGCTCGTCGAGCAGCAGCAGCTTGGGGCTCGAGGCCAGCGCGCGGGCAAGCTCGACCCTCTTGCGGATCGGGAACGGCAGCGGGCCGGCCAGGGCGTGGGTAACGGGCACCAGGTCCATGAAGGCAATCAGTTCCTCGGCACGCCGGGTGATCGCTTCCTCCTCGCCCTTGACCCTGGGCAGCCGCAGGGCGTTCTCGAAGAAGCTGGTCGAGCTGACGCTGTGGCAGCCGACCTTGACGTTGTCGAGGACCGACATGTTGTCGAACAGGGCCACGTTCTGGAACGTGCGGCCGATCCCGATCTGGGGAATGGCGTGGCGCGGCCGGTCGAGGATCGTCCGGCCCTCGAACTGAACGTCGCCGCTGTTGGGCGTGTAGAGACGGCTCAGACAATTGAACAGGGTCGTCTTGCCGGCGCCGTTGGGGCCGATCAACCCGGCGATCTGGCCGGAAAAGACGTCGAAGGTTACGCCGTCGAGGGCAACGATCCCGCCGAAGCGGACCGAAACGTCGCGCACGCTGAGCAATGGCGCTCCGCTGGGTGAGGTCTGTCCTGTCATGTTCCTGCTGGTTTCATGGAAAGTCGAGACCGCCGCGACCGTTCCGCGAAATTACCCTTGCCTCCCAAGCACTTGCGGCTTTTCTATGAAGCCGGCGACCTCAACAACGATGGCGCAAACGACCCCGAGACGCAACTCAAATGGAAGCGCGCCATTCTTTGGGCATGTTTATCGCGCAGACTATGCACGTTCCGGGACGTTGACAGATGGCCCATGGCGACCGATACGAATCACCCCTCCCAACGCGGGTCTACCGCCGATGAATCGTCTTCTCGCTCCAATCCTCCTTGTCGCCGCCACCATGGCATTGCCGGCACTGGCCCAGACGCCACCCGCGCAGACTCCACCGGCGCAGACTCCGCCGACACAGGGCTGGCCGGCCAATCGGCCTCCGGCGCAAGCTGCGCCGCCTGCCGACGCCGCGACCCAGGCCCCTCGTGCGACGCCGCCAGCACCGGGCGCCCCCCCGGCCGGACAGCAGGCATCGACGGCGCCGCCGCCAATTCCATTGCCTTCCTGGTTCACCGAGATCGACGTCAACAAGAAAGGCGAAGTGACCCGAGCCGACTTCCTGAAGTACCGCATGAAGTCCTTCGACCAGCTCGACGCCAACAAGGACGGCAAGCTGACGGTGGACGAGTTCATCAAGGTCGTCGAGCCGCCGCTCTCGCCCGACGCTCCCAACAAGCCGCCGCTTGAGGAGCTTCGCAGCCGTGCGCGCGCCGAGTTCCAGAATCTCGACACCAACCGCGACGGTTTCGTAGAACGTGCCGAGGCGGAAGCCCTGGTCCATTCCGAGTTCAACCAATACGACACCGATCGTGACAACAAGATCACCGAGCCGGAAGTGCGCCTGATCGTCCAGCGCTCGCTGCAGCGCGAGGCCGGCGAGCGACAGCAGATCGAGGCCCGCAAGCGCCAGGGCATGATGACCATAAACGAACTCATCGACATGCAGCTTCGCAACGCCGATCAGCTCGACAAGAATGGCGACAACAAGATCAGCCAGCAGGAATACCTCGTGCTGGCCGGGCCCGCCGACGGAGCGCAGGCCAAGAACATGCTGCCCTTCGATCTGCGCAGGCAGCTTGCCTTGCGCAAGTTCGCGGAGATCGACGTCAACAAGGACGGCCAGATCGATCGGATCGAGCTGACAGGCTTTGCCGTCAAGCAATTCCTTGAAATGGACCTCAACAAGGACCGCTTCATTAGCGAGGAAGAGTTCAAGAAGGCGCAGGACCAGGAGAGCGAGAAAGTCCGGGCTTTCATCCAGACCCAGCAGCCTGCCACTCCGGCGCAGCCGCGTCCGGCGCCGGCCCAGCCGCGGGGCGGCCAGCCCGCGCCGCAGGCGCCCCAGGGACTGGCCCCGGGCCTGCCGCAGGGCACGCGCTGAGGAACTATTCGACCGTCACGCTCTTGGCGAGATTGCGTGGCTGGTCGACGTCGGTGCCCTTGGCAAGGGCGGCGTAGTAGGCGAGCATCTGCACCGCCACCGTGTAGAGGATCGGCGCCACCACAGGATCCACCGTCGGCAGGACGATCGTTGCCGCGGCATGACTGCCCAGCCGGGCCGCACCGGCGGCATCGGTCAACAGCACCAGCTTGCCGCCGCGCGCTTTCACCTGCTCGAAATTCGACGCCGTCTTCTCGAACACCGAGTCGCTCGGCGCCACCACGACCACCGGCACGTGCTCGTCGATCAGCGCGATCGGGCCGTGCTTCATCTCGCCGGCAGCATAGCCTTCGGCATGGATGTAGGAGATCTCCTTCAGCTTGAGCGCGCCTTCCAGCGCCACCGGGAACGAGGAGCCACGTCCGAGGTAAAGCACGTCGCGCGCCTTGGCGAGGATGTCGACGGCGATCCGCCGGCACTCCTCCTCCCGGCCCAGCACATCATTGACCTGCTCGGGCATCTCGATCAGAGCCCGCGTCAGGCCCTCTTCCTGCGCGGCCGTAACCGTGCCGCGGGCCCGGCCGGCGGCCAACGCCGCCACCAGAAGGACCGTGAGCTGGGTCGTGAAGGCTTTGGTCGAAGCGACGCCGATCTCCGGCCCGGCAAGCGTCGGCAGCACCGCATCGGACTCCCTCGCGATGGCGCTTTCCGGTACGTTGACCACCGACAGGAGCGTCTGGTTTTGCGATTTGGCGTAGCGCATCGCCGCCAGGGTATCGACGGTCTCGCCCGACTGGGAAACGGCAATACAGACGCCCCCGGCGGGGAGCGGCGGCTCGCGGTAGCGGAACTCGGAAGCCACCTCGGCCTCGACGGGCAACCGGGCCAGCGCCTCGAACCAGTACTTCGCCACCAGACAGGCATAGAAGGCTGTCCCGCAGGCCGTCATGGTCACGCGGCTGACGGCATTCCAGTCGAAGGGCAGTTCGGGTAGTCGCACAGCACGGGTGGCGGGGTCGATATAGCTCTGGAGCGTGTCGCCGATGACGGCCGGCTGCTCGTGGATCTCCTTCAGCATGTAATGCTGGTGGTTGCCCTTACCCGTCATCTCGCCGCTGAGGCCGCTGTCGCGGATCTCGCGCGTCACCTCGGTGTGGCCCTGGTAGATCTTGCAGCCATCGAGCCGCAGCACGACCCAGTCGTTGTCCCGGAGATAGCTCACGCGCTTGGTGAAGGGCGCCAGTGCCAGCGCATCGGTGCCGATATACATCGCGCCGTCGCCATAGCCCACCGCCAGCGAACTGCCGCGACGGGCGCCCATCAGGATATCTTCGCGCCCGCTCAGCAGGACAGCCAGAGCGAAGGCGCCGCGCAGCCGTCCCATTGCCTTGGCCATCGCCTCTTCGGGCGACATCTTGGCCTCAAGGTAGGACGTCAGCAGCTGGGCCACGACTTCAGTGTCAGTGTCGCTGTCGAAGCGCCTGCCCTCGGCCACCAGCTCGTCCTTGAGGACCTGGAAATTCTCGATGATTCCGTTGTGCACAACCGCCACCCTGCTGGTGGCGATCGGATGGGCGTTGCGCTCCGAGGGTTTGCCGTGCGTCGCCCAGCGCGTATGGCCGATGCCGATGGTGCCACCGAGCGGCTCCTCCGCGAGGCGATGATCGAGATTGACCAGCTTGCCTTCGGCGCGGCGGCGCTCGATACGGCCGTTCACCAAGGTCGCGATGCCCGCCGAATCGTAGCCGCGATATTCCAGCCGCTTCAGGGCTTCGAGCAGCAACGGCGCGACGGGCGCCTTACCGATGATTCCGATTATACCGCACATGGGAGGAAATCCTGAGAGGGGCTACTTCTTCTTGGCCTGCTTGGCTGCCGCCGCGCGCTCTTTCAGTTTTGCACGAAGTGCTGTCGCCCGCCCCTTCTTTGTCACCTGGCGGGCGCGTCCGAAGGCCATCGCGCCGTCCGGCACGTCTTCGGTGATCACACTGCCCGCGGTCACGTTGGCGCCCCGGCCGACCCGTACCGGCGCCACCAGCGAACTGTTGGAACCCACGAAGGCGTCGGCGCCGATGACGGTGCGGTGCTTGCCGTAGCCGTCGTAGTTCACGGCGATCGTGCCGGCCCCGATGTTGCTGCGCTGCCCGATAGCGCTGTCGCCGAGATAGGCCAGATGATTGGCCTTGGCCCCGCGGGCCATGCGCGTAGCCTTGAGTTCCACGAAGTTGCCGATATGGACCTCCTCGCCAACATCGGAGCCCGGTCTGATCCGGGCGAATGGACCGATCAGGGCACCGCGGCCGATGCGCGCGCCCTCGATGTCGCAAAAGGCCTTGATCTGCACCCCGGACGCCACGCTCACGCCGGGTCCGAAGCGCACGCAGGGTCCGATCGAGACGTCCGGGGACAGCCGCGTATCGGCTGCCAGCCAGACGGTGTCGGGATCGGTCATGGTGACGCCGGCTGCCATCGCCGCAGCCCGCAGCCGGCGCTGCAGGGCACGCTCGCCCACGGCCAATTCGGCGCGCGAGTTGATGCCCTGGAATTCCTCCTCGTCCCCCTCGACGGCGATGGTGCGGTGCCCGGCCGCGCGGGCCAGGGCAACAGCGTCGGTCAGGTAGAATTCCCGCTTCGCGTTGTTGTTGCGGATCGCCCGCAGCAGGCCGCCGATCAGCGCGCCATCGATGCACATGACGCCCGAATTGCAGAAGTCGACGGCCTTCTCGACGGCATTGGCGTCCTTGCTCTCGACGATCTTTTCCAGCACGCCGCCGTGGACGATCAACCGGCCGTAGGGTGAGGGATCCCGCGCCTTGAAGCCAAGGACGCCGACCGCGGCACGGCTGCGCCGGCACGCCGCCACCAGGCGCCGCATGCTCTCGGCCGTCACCAGGGGGGCGTCGCCGAACACCACCAGCACCGGCCCGCGATGGCCCTTGAGCGCGCCGAGCGCCGCCTTGGCGGCGTCCCCGGTGCCCAACGGCCGTTTCTGCACGACGGCCGGATGCGGAGCGAAGGCGGCCGCGACGGCGTCGGCGCCGGGTGCGATCACGCCGACGATGCGACCGGGCCTTAGCCGTCCGACATTGTCGAGCACATGGCGCACCATGGGCCAGCCCGCCAGGGGATGCAGGACCTTGGGCAAGGTGGATTTCATGCGGGTTCCGGCACCGGCTGCCAGCACCACGACGGCTATGGGCGTTGTCATAGTCGTCCGATGCCACGGGGCTGGCGGTCCCGCAAGCCGGATGTGCTATGGAACAGGCCATGCATCCCACTGCCGACAATCTCATCGCCACCCGCTTCGACACCGTGATCTACGACCTCGACGGCACCCTGATCGACAGCGCCCGCGACATGAGCGTGGCGGTGAGCCGCGTTCTGGCCGACCACGAACTGCCGCCTGTCACCGATCAGGATGTCCGGATCTTCATGGGCCAGGGCAGCAAGATCACGATCGGCAAGGCTTTCGCCAAGTACGGCCGCACCCTCGAGGACGACGCCCTTTCCGCCGCAACCCGCGAGTTCGTGCGCTACTACGAGGCCGATCCGGTGAGCAACACCATCGCCTTCGAGGGCGTGGCGGACGTGGTTGCCAGATTCGCCCGCCTCGGGCTGGAACAGGGCGTCTGCACCAACAAGTTCGAGCGGCCGGCGCGCATCATCCTGGAACACCTGAAGCTGATGCCGCCGATCGCAGACGTGGCCGGCGCCGACACCTTTCCCGTCCGCAAACCCGACCCGAAGCACATTCTGATGCTGCTCGAGCGCATGGGCCGCGATCCCGCGCGTGCTGTCATGGTCGGCGATTCGATCCACGATGCCGAGGCCGCCCATCGTGCCGGCATCCCCGCCGTTCTGGTGAGCTGGGGCTACACCGCCCGGCCAGCCCGCGAACTGGGCGCCGACGCCGTGATCGACCGTTTCGACGCCTTGCCAGACGCACTCGGGCGGCTCGCCACCGGCTAGGCGGCACTCATCAGGTGCCGTCGCGCCGCTCCGGGGAAGTCGCGGCGAGCCTCGCCACCCGGCGGGCGTAGAGTGCGATGCCGGGTTGAGCACTCAGCCCGTGCGCGAAGATGCTAAGCAGTACCGCACCGATCGTCGCCATCCGGATGGTAGCCTCCCCCGGCAGCTTGAACTCGTGCTCCAGATAGACCAGGCCCAGAACAATCGAGGCCAGTCCGCGCGGACCGAACCATCCCATGAACAGAACGGTCGCACGGCTGAAGCCGGAGCCGATCAGCGACAGGGCGACCGGTACCAGTCGGACCACCGTGAGGCTCAGCACAGCATAGGCAACGATGGCGAGATCGATCTCGCGCCAGCTCCGCGCAACCACCGTGCCGAACAGGAAGAACACCGACAGATTGATGATCTGCCCCCAGATCTCGCCGAACTCCAGGCTGTGCCGACCGGCATCCGGGAAGCCTTTTTGAACCGCGAGGCCGGCCACGAAGGCGGCAATGAACATGCTGGCGGCAACCGCATCGGAGACCAGCAGGCAGAGCAGCGGCAGCGCCACGACGCCGCACTGCTTGAAGGGGCCCGAGATCCAGTCGCGTCGCGCCGCGGCCCCCAGCAGCCAACCTCCGGCCAGTCCGATGACTGCGCCGACGGCAACGCCATAGCCCAGCTGCTCGACGACGAACTGAGCGAAGCTCGCGCGCGCACTCTCCTCCGATGCCGCCGCTAGGGCGATGAAGAACAACAGGAATGGCACCGACAGTCCGTCGTTCAGGCCCGCCTCTACATTGAGTGCCTGACGCACGCGCAGCGGTGCATACCGGCTGGTCACCACGATCTGCCCAAGGCCGGCATCGGTCGGCGCCAGGATCGCGGCCAGAATCGCTGCCTCCCAAAGGGTAAGGCCCGGAAAGACGAGGCAGGCCGCGGCGGCGCCGAGCAAGATGGTGAGCGGCAGGCCAATGGCGAGCAGGCGCGCCGGCAGGTCGCGAATGTTCCACAGCAGCGACAGGTCGGTGCGGCCGGCGTCGGTGAAAAGCAGCAAGACCAAGCCGACCTCGGCAAGGTGGAGAATGAAACGGGAGCTTAGTCCGGCGGCCAGCGCGCTCGAGGCCACCGTCCCGGCAATAATGCCCGCAGTGGTAAAAAAGATGGGGCCGGTAACGATGGTCCCCTCCAGGCGCCGCGATACCAGGCCATAGGCGAAAACGAGACCGACAAAGAGAGCGATTAGTGTCATTTTCGCCCGTTCAACCCTGCCCGTTGACGATTCGGCTCCCACGCCCTATACGCGCCCCTTCCGGGCGCTTAGCTCAGCGGGAGAGCACACCCTTCACACGGGTGGGGTCGTAGGTTCAATCCCTACAGCGCCCACCATTTTTCCGGATGCAGGGGTTGGCCCGGCGCTCAGGCGACCGGGATCCAGCTCTTTATCTCACCGGCATAGTGCGCACCGGGATTGCCGTGCACGGTGGTCCGCCACATCAGGCGTCCCTCGCGGTCGCCATCGAACCAGGTGGCGGCATGAACCAGACAGCGATTGTCCCAGATCAGCAGATCGCCCTGCGTCCATTCATGGGCGTAACAGAACTGCCGCTCCGTCAGGTGCGCCATGATCTCGTCGAGCAGCACAGCACCCGCGCCGTGCGGGCCGGGCTCCATGCCCACGAACGGTCCTTCGAACCAGTCCATCTGGCCCCATTCGCAGAGATAGAGCGAACGCTCGCCCGTCACCGGATGCGTCCGCACGAGCGGCTGGCGCTGCGAGCGTTCATGGCTCGCAAAGGCGCGCGGCGTGCGGCCGGCAAGGGCTGCCTCCCGTGACCGGCCGGTCCCTGGCTGCGCGTGCAACCCGTCGAGCTTGTCGACCCTGGCCTTGAGATCCGCCGGCAGCGCCGCGTAGGCGAGGATGCCGTTGGCGAACAGTGTCTGGCCGGTATCCGGCGCCGCCGGCGTCACGGCATAGAACAGCGAGATATCGGGCGGCGGCCGGCGATAGCTCTGATCGGTGTGCCAGCCCTTGCGATGCGGATACTGCACCGGGATCAACCCGTCAGCCGCCAGCGGCGGCTCCGGTCGCTTGGGCGGCGCCTTGCCGACCGGCGGCATGTTCGACACCAGCAGGATCTCCGGCACCGACACATGCACCGATTTCAGGTCGGTCAGCGTGTGACGATAGTCCTCGACCTCCGGTCCGAAGACACGGCTTAGCCGAACAAGCAGGTCGGGATCGTCGGCGATCGCATTCATCCCCTGGATCAGCAGCAGCCCCTTGGCTTCGGCCAGCGCCGCCGGCAGAGCCGCCGGGTCGCGCTCGGCGGCGGCCACGATCTCGGGCGCGGTTCCCTTCAGCCGCAGGGTGGCGCCGAAAGATGCGCCGGGCAGCGGCGTTTCGCGGGCGAGGCTCATGTGCGCTGTCCAGCATAGGGATCGTTCACGCCGTCGAACGGCCAGATCGGCCGCCGCAGCTTGGTGAACTTGAGTTTGTGGATATCGGGCGAGCAGATGCCGCCCGAATCGACCAGCACGATCTCGCGCGCGATCGGCGCGTAGGCCGCGCGGAAGTGCTGCACGCTCTTGACCACGAGCACGCTCTTCGTCGTGGGGTCGATCCCCTGGCTCAGGAAGACCTGCAGGTCGATGGTCTGGATGCGGCTGGAAATGGTCACCACGTCGATGCCGCCGATGCGCAGCACCGCCGTCGGTCCCATCTGCGTCTCGACGCCGGCATTCATCGGCCCGTCGTTTCTGAAGAAGCCGTCCGACAGCATCTTCACGATCGCGCGGGCCTTCACCGGCGCACCCATCGAGACATCGGTATGACCGCCCAGGGCGACGTCGATCTCGGCGCCGACGCCTGCCTTCATCGCCTGCTGTACGGTGGCGGGATCGTAGATCGTGCCAAAGGCCACGTTCCCCACTCCGGCGTCGATCAGCGCCTGCAGGAGCGGCGTGGTGTCGTTGTAGCCACCGCCGCCCGGATTGTCGGTGCCGTCGGCGATTACCAGGGGGCCCTTCTTGCCGGCCCCCGCACGCGCTGCGGCGACGCCGTCGGCCACCGATCTGTAGTCGGACGAGCTTTCGTCGCGTCGCTTCCAGATCTCGTCGATCAGTTCACGGGCGATCGCCCTGGCGCGCGTCTCGGCCGCCGGCTCATGGCTCACGGCGACTGATGGCCCGGTCACCGGGATGTCGGCCCAGGTAAAGCCCGCCTGGATGGAAACGACGTTGATGCCGGGCTCCCGCTCGTAGCCGTCGGCCCTGGCCAGCAGGTCGCGCATCAGGCCGGGCTGGGTCGTGCGACCGGCATCTGCGCCCTGCAACATGGCCGGCTGGACCAGCAGGCAGCGCGGCTTCTTGCGGCCCGCCATCGCCTCCTCGATCAGCGCCGCTGCCTGCGTGGCGCGCTCGTGGCCGTCGATGTGCGGATAGGTGCGGTAGCTCACCAGCGCGTTGGCGTTCCTGGCCATGCGTACCGTCGCATTGGCATGGAGGTCGAGGGTGGCAACGATCGGCACATCGGGACCGACCACGCCCCGCAGCAATTCGAGCAGGGCGCCTTCGGCATCGTCCTCGGTCTCGGTGACCATCGCGCCATGCAACGAGAGACAAATGCCGTCGAGCTTGCCCGCCTTCCTGGCTGCCGCCACGATCATGTCGCGGATCGTCTCCCAGCATTCCCGGGTGAGCTTGCCGGAGGGCGTGGCGTTGGCCGCCCCTGCCCACACCGGCTGCCAGCCGTACTTCTTAACCGCGTCGATGTAGCCGCCGATCTCGTTCCGGGTGCCGGTGAAGCGCGGCACCATCGCCTCACCCTCGATCAGCCAGCGGCGGCGATAGTCGTCGAGCGTGGTCGGCAGTTTGCTGAAGGTGTTGGTCTCGTGCATGAACTGCGCGATCAGGACGCGGTAAGTCATCTCGCCGCTCCCCCGCCCTACAACTTCGCCGTCTTGAGCCATTCCGCCTGGCCGTCCTCGCCTTCGACACCCATGGTCTCGAGAAAGCGGCAGACCATCATGTAATAGCCTATGGTCAGCGTGAGCTCGACCAGAGCACCCGATGTCATGATCCCCTGGACGGGCTTCAGCGTCTTGTCCGAGGCCTTGACGTTGCGCACCACGTCGTCGGTGTAGCGCAGCACGGCCTTCTCGTTGTCCGTGAAGGCGGCCGCCTCGATGGTGGCATCACGCAGCGCCGCGATCTTCTCTTCCGCCACGCCGACCTCGCGGCCGATGCGCTCGTGCTGGAAGACCTCGTAGGCAGCCCGGCTGAGGCGCCCGACGCGAATGATCGCAAGCTCGCGCAGCACGGGATCGAGTTCGCAGCGATAGAGCAGAGCATTGCCCATGCGCAGGAAGCCTTTTGCGCCCTGCTCCGAGTTCGCCAGCATGCGATAGATGTTGAGCATCGGCTTCAGCTTGCCGAGGAAATCGGCGTGCTTGCCCGTGGCGTTCTCGACCTCGTAATACGGAATGCGCGGCATGAATTTTCCCCTTCAGGGTCGCGAGCCTGAAGGGAAGCCACCTGCCGGTCAACGCCGGCAGATCGCCGCGTCAGATGATGCCGCGGCTCACCAGCGGGTTCAGCCAGCGGCCCCACGGGCCGGTCAGCGTGATCGGCTTTTCGACCACGATCAGCGCGATGCAGGGCTCGCCCGGATCGGCGATGGGCTCGTGCTGCTGGGCGCCGGTGCCGACGGCAAAGTCGCCCACGCTGTAGCTGCCGGTCTCGTCGGTATAGCCGCCCTGCAGGCAGACCGTG
>RGPT01000118.1 GCA_010032545.1 Alphaproteobacteria bacterium | reverse complement strand
CACGACTTGGCCCTGTCATGGAAGGGGCGAGGTTTCTCCCTGAAGGGAATTGCAGAGCGCCTTTTGGTGGTTCGCAGCTTTGGAATTGGGCTTCCGCCATCGAGTTTTCCCGTCGAACGTGGAGCGCGTGGTCGACACTCTGGGCGCTCGTTCGCTGAAGCGGCTCCGCTCGAGAGCTCTCGGTCCTCGGGATCACCTTCGCAGGGCGCACCTATCAGGCCAGGATCTTTCGAACGCCTGCTGCGTTCGCCGACCCGCCGCACAATTTCGTCAACCTTCATGCCCTTGTTCCGGCCTCATTTCTGGGCTTCCCTCACAACCAGTCCCATCGATCACAGGAGCGCCCCGGTGGCCCCCGACACATCGACCGCAACCGACGCCGACGCCCGCTCCGCCCTCGCCGACATCGAGCGCCTGGGCAACCAACTGCGTGAAGCGCGCACCGCCATCGGTAGGGTCATTTATGGCCAGCAGGACGTGATCGATCAAACGCTCGTTGCGCTGCTCTCGGGCGGCCATTTGCTGCTCATCGGCGTTCCGGGCCTCGCCAAGACCAAGCTGGTGGACACCCTGGGCATCGTGCTCGGGATGGATACCAAGCGCATCCAGTTTACCCCCGACCTGATGCCCGCCGACATTCTGGGCTCGGAGGTCCTGGAGGAAAGCGACGGCGGTCGCCGCTCGTTCCGATTCCTGCAGGGGCCCGTCTTCGCCCAGCTCCTGATGGCCGATGAAATCAACCGCGCCAGCCCGCGCACCCAGTCGGCGCTGCTCCAGAGCATGCAGGAAAAGCATGTGACCGTGGCCGGCAAGCGCTACGACCTGCCTGCCCCGTTCCATGTGCTGGCGACCCAGAATCCGCTGGAACAGGAGGGCACTTATCCCCTGCCCGAAGCCCAGCTCGACCGTTTCCTGCTTCAGATCGACGTCGGCTACCCCGATGAGGCCGCTGAACGCCAGATCATGATCGGCACGACAGGCGCCACCACGGCGGTGGCGTCGCAGGCACTCACGCCCGCCGACCTGATCGCGGCCCAGGCGCTGGTGCGCCGTCTGCCGATCGGCGAAAGCGTGGTCGATGCGATCCTGAAGCTGGTCCGCGCCGGCCGGCCGGAGAATTCCGACCTGGAAGTCGTGCGAAACCGCGTCGCCTGGGGGCCCGGCCCACGTGCCAGCCAGGCCTTCATGCTGGCCTGCCGCGCGCGCGCCATCATCCAGGGTCGCCTGGCGCCGTCGGTCGACGATGTCGTGGCGCTGGCCGGACCGATCCTGCGCCATCGCATGGCCGTCAACTTTTCGGCCCGCGCCGAGGGCGTCACGGTCGAAGCGGTGATCGCCCAGATGTGCGCCCGGCTCGCCTGATCCAAGCCCAGGCATCGCAGCGCCGCAGCCAATGGCCGCGCCCTCAACTCTTCATCGCTCGCTCGAGCTCGCCGGCACCCTGCCGGCGCTGATGGTGGCGGCCGACCGTGTTGCGGCAACTGTCATCCAGGGCGTCCACGGCCGGCGCCGGGTCGGACAGGGCGATGCCTTCTGGCAATACCGTCCCTATCGCGACGGCGACAGCGCGAGCCAGATCGACTGGCGGCAGAGCGCACGGAGCCGGCATCTGTTCGTGCGCGAGACCGAATGGGAGGCAGCCGCAAGCGTCTGGCTGTGGCGCGACGCCTCGCCGTCGATGCAATACGCTTCACTCAAGAATATCGATACCAAGGCGGTGCGCGGCGAGCTGATCACTCTGGCGCTGGCCAGCCTGCTGGCCGATGCCGGGGAGCGTGTCGCGGTCCTGGGCGGCAGCATGCGGCCGACCTCGGGACGCGTGGCGGTGCGCCGCGTCGCCGAAACACTGTTCGACGAAACACGAGATCCGACGCGCGTGCAGCCCAGCCTTCCGCCGATGGTTCCCCTGCCGGCGCATGGCACCATCGTCCTGGTTTCCGACTGGCTCGATCCTCTCGAAAAGATCGAGGCCATCGTCCGCTACTACGCCAGCGTTGGCGTACGTGGCCACATCGTGCAGGTGCTGGATCCGGCCGAGGAGGACCTGCCCTTCGATGGCCATGTGAAGTTCGAAGGCCTCGAAGCCGAAGGCCAACACACCATCCGCCGGGTCGAGGCCGTGCGCACCGCCTATGGCGCGCGACTCGCCGCCCAGAGGGACGGCCTGCAGCGCCTGGCACTGATCCCGCCGCTGCCCAAGCTGGTCCGCTTCCCGGCGATCCGCCTCCTGGTCGGCCTGGAGCCGACCGAACAGACGCCGATGAAGATGCCATGGTGGCTTCTGCTGCTGCGCCTGCTGTTGGCGGCAGCCCTGATCCTGGCGGTGGCCAAACCACTGCTCAATCCGCAGGCCGACCTGCCCGGTCGCGGGCCGCTGCTTCTGGTGATCGACGATGGCTGGTCTTCGGCGCCAGGCTGGATCACGCGCGTTGCCCATGCCGAGCGCCTGATCCAGCGCGCCGAGCGCGGCGGCCGGACCGTCTTGCTGATGGGCACGGCGCCGGCGCCGATCGATCAATCGGCGACGCGGCGCGGCGCGCTGAGGCCGGATGAAATTCGCACGACCCTGCGCGCGTTCCGGCCCAAACCCTGGCCGACCGATCGAGCCGCGGCGGCAGCCGAGCTTGACCAAATGCAGGTCGATCCGAGCGCCTACGTGGTCTGGCTGAGCGACGGGTTGGAAGACGAAGGTGCAGCACGGCTCACCGAACGCCTGCGCCGCTTCGATGGATTGCAGGTCGTGGTGCCCGATCAGGCCAGCACGCCACTTCTGTTGCTGCCCCCCGTCGCCGAAGGTCGCGACCTCAAGGTCCGCGCGCTGCGGCCGGCCGCGGACGGACCGCGCAAGGTGGCGGTCCAGGCGGCCGACGAGCAGGGCCGGGTCGTCGCCCGCATCGACGTCGACTTCGCCGCCACGGCCACACAGGGCGAAGGTGTCCTGCCGGCGCCGGCCGAACTGCGCAACCGCATGGCGCGGCTCGACATCGAAGCGCAGGGCGGTGCGGGCAGTGCGATCCTGCTCGACGAGCGCCATCGCCGGCGGCCTGTCGCCATCATGGGCGAACGGGCCACGGCAGGCGGCCAGCCGCTCCTGCAGGAGGTCTACTTCCTCGAGCGCGCGCTCGATCCCTATGTCAGCCTCAGCATCGGCGATCTCGACACGGTGCTGACCCGCAACACGGCCGTGCTGCTGATCCCCGATGGCGCGGTGCCGTCGACCAACGACCGCGAGGAAATCGCCAAGTGGATCGAACGCGGCGGCGTGGCCGTGCGCTTTGCCGGTGCCAATCTCGCCGCCGGCGGAGACACGCTGGTGCCGACGCGCCTCAGGCTGGGCGATCGCGCGTTGGGAGGTGTCATGAGCTGGGGCGAGCCCACGGCGCTCGCCGAGTTTCCGGCCAACAGTCCCTTCCTCGGCATACCGGTCCCCAAGGATGTACGAATTTCCCAGCAGGTGCTGGCCGAGCCCACGCCGGACCTTGCGGAGAAGACCTGGGCGCGCCTGGCCGACGGCACGCCGCTGGTCACCGCCGAGAAGCGCGGCCAGGGCTACCTCGTGCTGGTCCACACCACGGCGAACACGGGATGGAGCAATCTCTCCTTGTCAGGCCTGTTCGTGAACATGCTGCAGCGGCTGGTGACACTGTCGCGCGGTGTCGCCGGCGACGGCGTGAACAAGGCGCTGAAGCCGTGGCGCACGCTCGACGGGTTCGGCCGTCTCGGCGCGCCGCCAGCCGGTGCGCAAATCCTGCCGGCCGATGCGGCCGAGACCTTCAAGCCGAAGCCCACCACGCCACCCGGCCTCTACGGCGACGAGAATGCCCAGGTTGCGTTCAACATCGGCGGTCGCGTCGGCGCGCCTACGCCGCTGGCCCTGCCCAGCGGCGTGTCGATCGACAAGCTGTCGGAAGGCGGCGAGACCGACCTGTCGCGCTGGTTCCTGCTGGCGGCCCTCGTGCTGTTGCTGGCCGATCTCCTGATTTCGCTATGGCTTCGTGGCCTGCTGCCCCGCGCCGTGCGGCTGGGCCGCGCCACGGCGGCAGCGGCAGCACTTCTGCTGGCAGTCCTCGCCAGCCCGCCGGAAGCCGGCGCCCAGCAGCAGACGGCACCGCCTCAACGGCCGCAATTCCAGCCGCAACCCGCCCCACCGGCGGGGCAGGCCACGCGCGACCGTGCCGCGGTACCGGCGCTCAGTGTCGAGCAGGCGCTGAAGGGATCGCTCGACACCCGGCTCGCCTACATCCTGACTGGCGACAAGGAAGTCGACGACATCAGCAAGGCAGGTCTCGAAGGCCTGAGCGAGATCCTGCGGAACCGGACCTCGGTGGAACCGGCCGACCCGGTCGGCCTCGACCTGGAGCGCGACGAGCCCCGCCTCTATCCTTTCATCTACTGGCCGGTCACCTCGACCCAGCCTGCGCTGTCGCCGCGCGCCGCAGCGGCGCTCGACCGCTATCTCCGCACCGGCGGCATCATCTTCATCGACACGCGCGACCAGCAACTCAGCTTCGACCGGCCAGCAGGCGGCAATCCTGACCTCAAGCGCCTTCTGGCCGGCGTCGAGACCCCGCCCCTGATTGCCATGCCGCCGGACCACGTGCTGACCCGTGCGTTCTATCTCCTCTCCGACATGCCCGGCCGCTGGCAGGGTGGAAAGATCTGGATCGAGTCGGGCGGCGGCCGGGTCAATGACGGCGTCACCACCATCATCATCGGCGCCAACGACTATGCCGGCGCCTGGGCTGTCGACCAGCGCGGCCGCGGCCTGATGCCCGTCACGCCCGGCGGCGAGACGCAGCGCGAGATGGCGTTCCGGGTCGGCGTCAATCTCGTGATGCTGGCACTGACCGGCAACTACAAGGACGATCAGGTTCACCTGCCCGACATCATGCAAAGGCTCAGGCGATGAACCCGACGTCGGCCGTCTCCATCGCCTTCGATCCGCTGCTGCCGTGGCCGGTGCTGGCGGTTCTGGGTGCCATCGGCCTCGTGCTGGTCCTGCTCGGCCTGCGCGCCGGCGCCCGCGGCACGATCTGGCGCCTGGGCTCGATCGCCGTCGTCCTGGCGGCGTTGGCCAATCCCGCCCTGATCGAGGAGCAGCGCAAACCCATCGCCGACGTCGCGCTGATCGTGATCGACGACAGCGACTCGATGGCCATCGGCGAACGCCGCAAGCAGGTCCAGGCGGTGCGCGAGTCGTTGAAGCGCAAGCTCGGCCAGCAGGAAGGCCTGGAGATCCGCGAGGTCGTTCTGCCCCCCGCCCAGATCCAACTCGGCAGCGAGCGGCCGGGCGGCACGCGCTTGATCGAAACGATGCGCTCCGCCCTTGTCGAAGTGCCGCCGGAGCGTCTTGCCGGCGTCGTGTTGTTGACCGACGGCCAGGTACACGACGTGCCCGCGGGCCTGCCACCGGAATTGGGCGGCGCGCCGCTGCACGGCTTGATCGCCGGCAAGAAGAACGAGCGTGACCGCCTGATCGTCGTCGAGCAGTCGCCGCGGTTCGGCGTGGTCGGCCGCGAGGTGACGACCAAGTTCCGGGTCGAGGATCCGGCGGGCGGCACCGCGCCGGTGACCCTGTCGGTCGGCGGCGAAGTCGTGAGACGCATCGACGTACCGGTCGGTAAATCGGTCGAGTTGCCGATCACGGTCGGCAACCCCGGCGCCAACGTGGTCGAACTCGAGGTCGGCGCCGGCCCCAGCGAGCTGACGCTCGACAATAATCGCGCGCTCTTCACCATCAACGGCGTGCGCGACCGGCTGCGCGTCCTGCTGGTCTCGGGCGAGCCCTATCAGGGCGAGCGGGCATGGCGAAATCTCCTTAAGAGCGATCCCGCGGTCGATCTGGTTCACTTCACGATCCTGCGCACGCCGCAGAAGGACGATTTCACGCCGGTGCGCGAACTTTCGCTGATCGTTTTTCCAATGCGCGAGCTGTTTGAGCAGAAGCTGAAGGAGTTCGACCTCATCATCTTCGACCGCTACGAGTCCGGGAACCTCATCACGCGCGACTATTTCCGCAACATCACCGAGTATGTGAGGGGTGGCGGCGCGCTGCTGGTATCGGTCGGTCCGGTGTTCGCCACCCAGCGCTCGCTCTACCGCACGCCGTTGGGCGCCATCCTGCCCGCGGCACCGTTGGGCGACGTGCTGGAAACGCCGTTCAAGCCCAAGGTCACCGATATCGGCCAGCGTCATCCTGTTTCGGCGAACCTGCCGCAAGCCGGTCAACCCGACAAGGAGCCGGATTGGGGCCGCTGGTTCCGTCTCATTACCTCGCGCACCGATCGCGGCAATGCTGTCCTGTCGGGAGCCGAGGACAAGCCCCTGGTGATCCTCGATCGCGTCGGCGAAGGCCGCGTGGCCCAGCTCATGTCGGATCATCTGTGGCTTTGGAACCGCGGTATCGACGGCGGCGGCCCGCAGCCAGAGCTCGTGCGGCGTGTCGCGCACTGGCTGATGAAGGAGCCCGATCTCGAGGAAGAGGCGCTGCGGGCGACGGCCGTCGGCGGCCGCATCGAGGTGACGCGCCGCACGCTGGCCACGACGTTCCCGCAAGTCACCATGACGTCACCCGACGGCACGACCCGCAAGTTCGACCTGCGTCAGACCGCGCCGGGTCTTGGGCTCGGCGTCGTCGATGTCGACAGGCCCGGCCTCTATCGTTTCGACGATGGCACATTGCGCACGGTGGCCGCCGTCGGCAGCCCCGATCCGCTGGAGTTCTCCGACGTCCGTGCGACCGAGGCCAAGCTGAAGCCGCTGGTCGAAGCCTCGGGCGGCGGCATGCTGTGGCTGGTCGACCAGCCCGATCCGGACATTCGTATCGTGCGGCCAGGCCGGGCGGCGGGCGGCTCCGACTGGATCGGGCTTCGCCGCAACGAGAGCTATACCGTGGCCGGCATCAACCAGTTGCCACTGCTGCCCGGCATCCTGGTGGCGCTCGCCTTCCTGATGGCCATGGGCAGCGCGTGGTGGCGCGAGGGGCGCTGAGTCCGGCGCCCAACCCGTTACCAATCCGAAACTTGATCGGGGCCGGCACGGCGCCATTTTGGGCCGAAGAGGTGAACCATGATCGAACTCAGACCCTTCGAGAAGCTCGGCAAGTCGAACCACGGCTGGCTCGACGCCAACTTCCATTTCAGTTTCGCAGAGTACCGCGACCCCAAGCGCGTCCATTGGGGTGCGCTGCGCGTCTGGAACAACGACCGTATCGCACCTGACACGGGCTTCCCCCCGCACCCTCATCGCGACATGGAGATCGTGACCTACGTCATCAGAGGCGCGATCACCCATCAGGATCATCTGGGCAACCAGGGGCGCACAGAGGCGGGCCAGATCCAGGTCATGAGCGCCGGCCAAGGCATCCAGCACGCCGAGTACAACCGCGAGGACGCCGAGACCGAGCTGTTCCAGATCTGGATCCTGCCCAACAAGCAGGGTGTACCGGCGCGCTGGGAGACCGTCGATTTTCCGGCCGAGGCGCGCGACGGCAGATTGCTGCCGTTGGCGTCGGGCCGCGGTCATGAGGGCGCGATTCCGCTCCACGCCGATGGTGCGCTCTATGCCGGCAAACTGAAGGCAGGGCAGACGATCCGGCAGAGGCTGGACGGCAAGCCCGCCTATCTCGTGCCGGCGAAGGGCAAGATCGAGATCCGCAGCGGTTCGGCCGCGCCGGTGATCGCCAAAGCCCGCGACGGGGTCGCTGTGGACCAGCAGGACGAGATCGAAATCACGGCCGTCGAAGATGCCGAGATCGTGCTGGTCGAAACCGACCGGTTGAACTGAGACCTTCTTTCAGGCGGCTCTCTCCCGTTAGGATGCGTGGACATCCGACCGGGGGAGAGCGTGCAGGAAATCGAGTATTTTTACGCCGCGCATTCCGCCTTCGCCTATCTGGGCTCGGAGCGTTTCATGGCGATTGCCGCCGCTGCCGGCCGGCGGATCGCGCACAAGCCCGTGGACCTGCGTCGCGTCGTGGCCGAAGCAGGTGCGGTGCCGTTCGGCCGCCGCACCAGGGCGCATGCGGAATACTTCTTCGGCCGCGAGATTGAGCGCTGGAGCGAGGAGCGCGGCGCGCCATGGATAGGCCGGATTCCGACCCACCATGCGAAGGACATCGCGCTGCCCAACGGCATGCTGATCGCAGGCATCACCCTCGGTCTCAATATCGATCGTCTGGCCCATACCCTGCTGGAGGCACACTGGCGGGACGACGCCGATCTGGCAGACCGATCCTCTCTGGCCGCCATCGGGCAACGCGCCGGCATCGATCCCTCACCGCTGCTCGACGCTGCCCTGTCGACGGAGGTGCAGGCGATCTACCAGGCCAACACCGAAGAGGCGATCCGCCGCTCGGTTTTCGGCTCGCCGACCTATTTCGTCGATGGCGACATGTTTTATGGCCAGGATCGCCTGGAAATGCTGGAGCGGAGCCTGCGCTCGCCCTATGCCGGACAATGGCCCAGACCCTGAATTGACGACGAAAGCGCAACGGGGTCATATCCCGCCCCAGTTGATCCAGGGGGAAATGAGGCATGGCCTACAAGGGCTTCGATCTGACGGGCAAGGTGTCGCTGGTCACCGGTGGCAACGGCGGCATCGGCCTCGGCATGGCCGAGGCGCTGGCGGAGGCTGGCGCCGATGTCTGTATCTGGGGCACGAACCCGACCAAGAATGCCGCCGCTGCCGAGAAGCTGAAGCGCCATGGCCACAAGGTGCATACCCAGATCGTCGATGTCGGCGACGAAGCGCAGGTCGAGGCGGGTTTCGCCGAGACCGTCAAGGTGATGGGTCATGTCGACAACTGCGTCGCCAATTCGGGCGTATCGGGCCGCGGCAAGGGTGCCATCCTCGAGATGACCACCGAGGAGTGGCGCCGGGTCCTGCGGGTCAATCTCGACGGCGTTTTCTTCACCTTCCGCGCCGCCGCCAGGCACATGGCGGCGCGCGGCAAGGGCGGTTCTCTGGTCGCCATGGCGAGCACGGCAGCCATCGAAGGCGCCGCCCGCTCAAGCCACTACGGCGCCAGCAAGGGCGGCGTCACCGCCATGGTCAGGGCACTCGCCGTTGAACTCGCCCGCTACAAGATCAGCGTAAATTCGATCCTGCCGGGCTGGATCGAGACCGAGATGACCGCCAACGCCTTCGGCAACGAGAAGTTCGCGGCCAACGTCATGCCGCGCATTCCTCAGCGCCGCTGGGGCACGGGCGCCGACTTTGGCCCGATCGCCGTCTATCTGGCCAGCGACGCCAGCGCCTATACGACGGGGCGCGACTTCGTTATCGATGGCGGTTATACCCTTTTCTAGTCCGTCGCCTTCCCGGGAGAACTGAGAATGTCCAAGACCCTTGCCGCCTGTTTCGTCGCCGCCATCGCGTTCGCGGCCGTGCCCGCGCTGGCGCAGACCGCGAAGCCGGCGCCAGCCGCCGCGTCAGCGCCGGCGCCGGCCGCCGAAGACAAGTATGTCGGCTACTATTATCCCAAGCCGACGACGACGGAGAACTACACGTCGCCGATGCAGACGATCGCCGGCGCCGAGCGCGCGCAGCGCGTCCAGTTCGTCACCGTGGTGTCGCAGGGCACGATCCAGTCGGCCTACCGTGTCCCCTACGCGGTCTTCGTCAAGGGCGAGAAGGCCGAGAAGCTGATCATCGTCGGCCTCCAGCCCGGCGAGATGAGCTCGGTCTTCCGCATCCGGGCGATCCTCGCGAACATGACGACCATGTCGCGCCTGTCGCCGTTCTTCCAGGAGCGTACGGTCGCCGAGGATGCCAACTTCTTCGACCTGCTGAAGCTGCTGGGCTTCACCCAGCTCACCGTCACGGATGGCGACAAGCTCGCCTACCAGGTGAGCATCAAGTAGGCGCCTTCATTGGCGTCGGCGAGCGGCAGCGCTTGTAATTCGTGGCTTGTAACCAAGCCACTGAAGCGCGAGTGAGGCGCTGTAAACAGCTCAGACCCGCGCGGGTGGAATTGCGTACTGCACCGCGGCGCACGGACTCTTTCTGTACTGAGCCGCGCCCGCGCTTCGGTCGCTTCGCTCCCTGCAGCACTACAACACCGCCGGCGCTCCGCTAGCGGATCGCCGCGTCGATCTCCTGGTGATACCAGCCCAGAGCCTTCTCGAACTTGCCGAAGGTCTGCACGCGGTTGGCACCGCTCCTGAAATTTGCCTGAACGCTGGCGCCGACGGTGAAATCCTCGTCGAGCGCGGCCAGGATCAGGTCCTGGTTTGTCTTCCAATAACTTTCCGGCTTCGTCGCCCGCTCCACGGGATCGACGAGCACCGAGACGTTGATCAGCGCCTCGTCGGGCGACACCGGGAAGCTGGTGAAGACACCGCAATGATCCTGGGTGTAGGCCAGCACCGTGTTGGGAAAGAGATTGTAGAGCACGACCGCATGGTCGCGGAGTTGCCAGGTCTCCCGCGGCTGATTCTCCACCTCGAGGATCGATGGCTTGCAGACAGCGAAGCGGGAATGACGCTCGCGACGCTCGTAGGCGGTGATGTTGTCGAGGAACAGCGGGGCCACGCTGGCACCGTGCAGGTACCGGAAGTGGTAGAGTTCGAGGAAGGTGTCGATCACCAGCTTCCAGTTCATGCGCGGGCGAATCGGTGTCGTGCTTTGCACCTCCCAGGCATGCATGTCCCAGGATGCAAGATCGGCCTTAACCGGTCCGAGAAACGCATCCATGTCGATGTCGGCACTCTGGCCCGGTTCGAGCGCCGTCGGCACCACGAAGACCATGCCGCAGCGCTCGGCGACGGCAAGCGGACGCAGCCCGTGCGTTGCGCGATCGACCTCGCCGAACCAGGCCCCGTCGGTGATGCCGACCAGCTTGCCGGCGAGGTCGTAGCTCCAGCCGTGATAGGGACAGACGAAGGCGCGCTTGTTCGAGCCGCAGGGTTTCAGTTCCACCGCGGCGCTGCGGTGGCGGCAGACATTGAGGAAGGCGCGCAGCTTGCCGTCGGTGCCGCGGGCCACGAGGACCGGCTGGCCGCTATCGTTGTTGGCGACGAAGTCGCCGGGCTTGCGCAGCTGGGCGGAGAACGCGACCACGACCGGATACTTGCGGAACAGGATGGCCTTCTCGCGTTCGAAGCGATCGGCGTCGAAGTATTCCTCGACCGACGTGTGACTGACCTGCCCATCATCGCGCGCGTTGGCGCGCGCCATGCCGTGCATGCGCTCGATATAGGCCACCTGGTCGGCGTGATGCATTGCCTGCTCCGCTGTCAGATTGCGTTCATGCCACCGTCGATCACCAGTTCGGCACCGGTGACGAAGCGTGATTCGTCGGAAATCAGGTAGAGGATGCCATAGGCGATGTCCGCGGGCGCGCCGAAATCGCCGATCGGGATGCTGCCCCGCACCCGCTCTTTCGCCTTGTCGTTGGGCAGGATGCCCTCGCCCATCGGCGTCAGGATGATGCCGGGATGGACCGAGTTGCAGCGCACCTTGTAGCCCTTGCGGGCGCAGTCGATGGCCACGGTCTTGGTGAACTGGCGCACCGCTCCCTTGCTGGCGCCATAGGCCGAGAGACTGGGCGTGCCGAGAAAGGCGGCCAACGACGAGAGATTGACGATCGAGCCGCCGCCCGACGACCTGAGCGCAGGCACACCATGCTTGCAGCCGAGGAACACGCCCTGGACGTTGATCGCGAGAATGCGCTGCCACTGCTCGACCGTCTCGCTCTCGAAGGTCGAAGGGAAGGGTCCGGCGATGCCGGCATTGTTGACGAGGCCATCGAGCCTGCCTTCGCGCGCCAGGATATCCTCGATGATCCGCTTCCAGTCGGCCTCTTTCGAGGTGTCCTGCTCCTCAAAGCGGGCACGGCCGCCAATCTGCTGCACGGTTTCGAGTCCGCCGGAACGGTTGATGTCCGTGACGATCACCGTGGCGCCCTCGTCGGCCAGCAGCTTCGCCGTGGCCCGGCCGATGCCCGATCCTGCACCGGTCACCAGCACGACCTTGCCCGCTACCCGATCCATACGTTCCATCCCGTTTGCTTGTTCTTGTCGCAACGGTAGAAGCAGCGCAGGCTGGCGACAAGACGAGAGGACCCAATGACCCGCACACTGGAATTCTACTACGACTACGGCAGCCCCTACAGCTACCTGGCCGATACCCAGGTCGAGGCCATCGCCAAGCGCGCCGGCGCCACGCTGGTGCGCAAGCCGATGCTTCTGGGGGGCGTGTTCAAGGCGACCGGCAACAGTTCGCCCGCGGCCCTGGCGCAGAAATCGCGGTGGAGTGCCTTCGACATGCCGATGTGGGCCAGGCACTACGGCGTGCCGTTCCGGCGGAACCCGTTCTTTCCCGTCAACACGCTGGCCCTGATGCGTGGCGCTGCGGCGGCCCAGATCGACGGCCTGTTCGAGCGCTATCACCCCGCCATCTACGAGGCGATGTGGGTGGATGGCCGCAACCTCAACGACATCGCCGAAGTGGCAGAGGTGTTGACGGCCGCCGGTCTCGATGCGCGGCAGTTCGGCACCCGAATCCAGGATCAGGACGCAAAAGATCGCCTCAAGGCCACGACCGACGAGGCGGTAGCGCGCGGCGTCTTCGGCGCACCAACGAGCTTCGTCGGCGACATGATGTTCTTTGGCAACGATCGCCTGCCGTTCGTCGAAATGGCCCTCAAGGGAGAGCTCAAGTGAAAAGATTCTTTGTATTTGTAGCGTCTGGCTTCCTCTTCGCCGCCGCGCCCGCTTTCGCTCAAACCGTGGGCAGCTGTCCCCGTG
>RGPT01000117.1 GCA_010032545.1 Alphaproteobacteria bacterium | reverse complement strand
CGGCAGTCTCGTCTCGGTCGCGACCAGCGCGGCGGTCGCGACCGAGACGAGACTGCCGGACTTCACGCGTTCGCCCGTTCCACCATCGCCTGCAGCAGGATCTGCGCGCCGGCGCCGATGTCGGCCCGGGTGGCGTCCTCGACCTCGTTGTGGCTGATGCCGTCCTTGCACGGCACGAAGATCATCGCCGTCGGCGCGACCCGCGAGACGTAGCAGGCGTCGTGACCGGCGCCGCTCACGATGTCCATATGGGGATAGCCCGCCTGCTCGGCGCCGCGACGCACCGCCTCGACCAACTCCTTGGCAAACGGCGACGGCGGGAAATACCAGATCTGCTCGATCTTCACGTCGAGCCGGTGGCGCGCGGCAATGTCGGCCGCGGCGGCGCGCATCTCGGCATCCATCTTCGTGAGTTCACCATCGTCGGGATGGCGGAAGTCGAGCGTCATGAACAGGCGGCCGGGAATGGTGTTGCGCGACTGCGGCTGGCTCTCGATCACGCCCACCGTCGAACGGCCGTTCGGCCTGTTGCCGATTTTCCGCGCAGCAACAATGAGTTCGGCGGCCCCCACCAGCGCATCGCGACGGCCTTCCATCGGCGTCGTGCCGGCATGGCTTTCCATGCCCGTCCAGTTGATCTCGTACCAGCGCTGCCCCTGCGCGCCCGTGACGACGCCGATGGTCTTCTTCTCGCGCTCGAGGATCGGGCCCTGCTCGATATGGGCCTCGAAGAAGGCACCGACCTTGCGGCCGCCGACCGGCTCCTTGCCGTCGTAGCCGATCTTCTTCAGCGCCTCGGCAAAGGTCACACCGTCGCGGTCCTTGATGGAGAGCGCATGATCCAGCGTGAAGGCGCCGCCGAACACGCCCGAGGCCACCATGGCCGGCGCGAAGCGGCAGCCTTCCTCGTTGGTCCAGACCGCGACCTCGATGGGCGCCTCGGTAACGTAGTTCGAATCGTGCAGCACGCGCAGCACTTCCAATCCCGCCATCACGCCATAGGCGCCGTCGAACTTGCCGCCGGTCGGCTGGGTGTCGAGATGAGAGCCGGTCATCACCGGCGCCTTCGCAGGATCGCGGCCTTCGCGGCGGGCGAAGACATTACCCAACTGGTCGACTTTGATGGTGCAGCCTGCCTCCTTGGCCCAGCGCACGAAGAGATCGCGGCCCTGGCGGTCGAGGTCGGTGAGCGCGATGCGGCAGACGCCACCCTTCTCGGTCCCACCGATCTGGCCCAGTTCCATCAGGCTCGACCACAGCCGGTCGTGATCGACGCTGAGATTCGGCCTGAGGTCAGAAGGGGCTGCGACAGTCTTCATGGCGAACTCCGGATGAACAGGCGGTCAAAATAGCCGCGTCGGCGGCAAATGCCAGCCAGCGAAACGTCTTGCTTGAGCTTGGCCCCTTCCGCTTGCAAGGGTGCGGCTCCCAGAAGGAACCCCGCCCGCATGCTCCCTCTCTCCGACACCCTCGTTCTCGACCTCACGCAGGTCATCGCCGGGCCGACCGCCGGCCAGATCCTGGGCGACATGGGCGCCGACGTCATCAAGGTCGAACCGCTGCAGGGCGAGCACTTTCGCCCGCACTTCGGCGGCGCCTGGGTGCCGTCGATGAACCGCAACAAGCGCGGCCTGGCGCTCGACCTGCGCACCGAAGGCGGTCGCGAGGTGCTGATGCGACTGGTACGCAAGGCCGACGTATTCATGGAGGCCTTTACGCCGGGGGTGATCGACAAGCTGGGCTTCGGCTGGGAGACCGTGTCGAAGGCCAATCCCAAACTGGTCTATGCCTCGGTCTCGGGCTACGGCCAGACCGGCCCCTACTCGGGCCGCGCCGGCTACGATCCCTGCATCCAGGCCGAGGTCGGCCTGATCGAGGCGACCGGGCCGATGGACGGCGAGATGTGCCGCGTCGGCACGGCCGCGGTCGACTACTCGACCGGCCTCGCCTGCGCCGGCGGCATCGCCTTCGCCTTGCTCGCCCGCCACAAGACCGGCCGCGGCCAGCGCCTCGACCTCTCGCTGTTCGACGTCGGCGTGCACCTGATGAGCCACTGGATCACCAATCATGGCCTCACCGGCGAGAACCCGGTACGCATGGGCACCGGCAATTCGATCCTGTTTCCGCTCCGCGTGTTCGAGACCAAAACCAAGCCGATCTACATCGCCGGCACCAACGATGCCTTCTGGAAGGTTCTGTGCCGCGCGCTCGGCTGCGAGGAATGGTTGGCGGATCCGCGCTTCGCCACCAACGAGGGCCGCGTCACCCATCGCGCCATTCTCGAGCCGATGATGGAGGCACATTTCGCCGAGCATACCTGCGAGGCGCTGCTGGACGTCCTGTTGCCCGCCGGCATGCCATGCTCGGCCGTCCAGAAAGTGAGCGACCTGATGGACAACGAACATGCCAAGGCGCGCGGCAGCATCGTCGAAGTCGACTATCCCGGCCTCGGCCCGATCAAGTCAGCGTCCAACCCGCTGAAGCTCTCCGACGCGCCGCTGGCAGTGAGACGCCTCGCGCCCCGGATCGGCGAGCACACGATCGAGATCATGCGCGGCGTCGGTTTCAACGACGCCGAGATCGCGGCACTCCGCGCCTCCAAGGCGGTTGGCGCGCCATGAAGATCGTCTATTCCGACAGGCACGCAAAGCACGACCCGCGCCAAAGGCCTTCGGCAGCGGCCCTGCCGCCGCGGTGCATACGCCCGAGTACATCGATTTCCTGCAGGTCGCCGCGCGCGAATGGGCCAAGCTGCCGGGCGCCTCGGACGAGGTCGTGCCCAACGTCCATCCGGCCCGCCAGCCCGCGACCTATCCCAAGGCGCTGGCCGGTCGCGCCGGATGGCACCAGGCCGACATGGCCTGCCCGATCGGCCCGCACACCTGGGAGGCGGCGCTGGCCGCCACCGAGGTCGCGGCCACGGCGGCTGACCTCGTGCTGGCAGGCACGCGCGAGGCCTATGCGCTCTGCCGGCCGCCCGGTCATCACGCCTTCGCCGACATGGCGGGCGGCTTCTGCTTCCTCAACAACAGCGCCGTCGCCGCCCAGCATCTGCGTTCGAAGCATGCGCGCGTCGCCGTGCTCGACGTCGACGTGCATCACGGCAACGGCACGCAGGGCATCTTCTACGAGCGCGCCGACGTGCTCACCGCCTCGATCCACGCCGATCCGGCCAACTACTACCCCTACTTCTGGGGTCACGCCCATGAGCAGGGAACGGGCAAGGGCCAGGGTCACAATCTCAACCTGCCGCTGCCGCTGGGCTCTGCCGATGCGCCATGGCTCGAAGCCGGCGACACGGCATTGGCGCGAATCCGCGCCTTCGCCCCCACGGCCCTTGTCGTGGCGCTGGGTCTCGACGCCAGCGAAAGCGACCCGCTGCAGGGCCTGAAGGTGACCGGCGCAGGCTTCCATGCGATGGCAGCAAAGATCGCACGCCTCGGCCTGCCGACGGTGCTGGTCCAGGAAGGCGGCTATCTCGGCGACGATCTCGGCCGCAATCTCGTCCAGTTCCTGGCCGGCTTCGAGAAAGAGCGAAACGCCGCGCCGCTCTGACGACGGATTTCTTTTCGACGCGCCACCCTTGACGATGAGGCATCGCCGGACCAGTTCCTGAGGGTCTGGATCCGGGCCCCTCTGGCAAGGCCGTCACGGCCTTTGCGATGTCGGATCCTTCACCTGTCCCGCACGTCCTTTTTTTGGCGTGCGGCCACACTTGAAGGGTGCCGCTGTCGTGAAACTGTCATGTCCCGCCTGACCTCTACCGACTCTCTCGTCCTGCGCGAGGCCCGCAGCCTGCTGACAAAACTCGTGCGGCTGCGCGCTGCCATCGTCCGCGAAGGCGACGCCACTCATCGGCAATGGCTGCCGGCGATCGGGCGGCCCGCTTTCCGGCCTGCCGCGCTGAATCTCGCGCACTATCTCGCGCTGCGTCGGCGCGACGCGAGCCGCCTCCAGGCGGAGCTGTCGGCGATCGGCCTGTCCTCGCTCGGCCGCAGCGAAGCGAAGGTGCTGGCGTCGCTCGATGCGGTGATCGCCACCCTGGCGCGGCTGGCCGGCGCGCCATCGCCGCCGCCCTATCCCTCTGCCGCGCGTTTCCAGAGCGGCCACGAGGGCCTCTCGCGCGACAAGACCGTGCTGTTCGGCGCCGATCCCGGCGGGCCGGGCACGCGCATCCTGGTGACGCTGCCCACCGAGGCCGCGACCAACCCCAGGCTGGCGCGCGACCTGATCGGTGCCGGCGCCGACTGCGTCCGCATCAACTGCGCCCACGACGACGCGGCCGTGTGGCGGGCCATGATCGCCAACGTGCGCAAGGCCGCCGCGGCGGCGGGCCGGCCGTGCCCGGTGCTGATGGATCTCGCCGGCCCGAAATGCCGTCTCGCGATGGTCTGGCCGCCACCCCGGCCGCGCGTGTTCATGGGCGACCGGATCGTCCTGCAAGCCGAGGAGCAGCTGAAACCCGACGGCAAGGCCCGGGGCGCCACGCTCACCCACCCCGAGATTCTGCCGTGGCTGGCCAAGGGCCACACCGTCTGGATCAACGACGGCAAGATCGGCGCCCGCGTCGAGCGGTCGTCCGTCCGCAAGGGCGACGCGGTGCACCTGAAGGTCTTCAGCGTTCAGCAGAAAGGCGCACGACTGAGCGTCGGCAAGGGCGTGAACTTTCCCGAGACCGCGCTGGACCTGCCGCCGCTCACGACCAAGGACCTGCGCGACCTCGACTTCGTCGCCCGCCACGCCGACATGGTCGGCTTCTCCTTCGTCCAGAAGCCCGCCGACATCGCCTGGCTGCAGCGCGAGCTGGCGGCGCGGCGCCAGACAAAGGCGCCGCTGCCGCTGGTGATCAAGGTCGAGACCCGGCTTGCCGTGCGTAACCTCCCCGAGCTCATCGTCCAGGCCGCCGGCGGGCAGCCGCTCGCCGTCATGATCGCGCGCGGCGATCTCGCCGTGGAGCTGGGCTTCGACAGCCTGTCCGAGATCCAGGAGCATATCCTTTGGCTCTGCGAGGCCGCCCACGTGCCGGTGATCTGGGCAACGCAGGTCCTCGAGGGCCTGGTGCGCACCGGCGCGCCCAGCCGCGCCGAAGCCACCGATGCGGCCATGGCGCAGCGCGCCGAATGCGTGATGCTGAACAAGGGCCCGTTCCTGACGGCGGGGGTAAAGTTCCTCGACCGGGTGCTGCACCGCATGGACCGCCACCAGCGCAAGAAGTCGGCGCGGCTGGAGCCGCTCGACCTGTGGACCGGACCGCGGCCGAAGATGTCGAAGGCGACGCGTTCGCCGGCCGCGCCCTCGTCCCGTTCGCGGCAGGCGTCGAAAAGGGACGCGCGCTCCAGGCCGTGATACCGTAAGCTTTGCCCGTCATCCTGACCGGAGCGCGAAGCGCGCAGCGGAGGGATCTGTCATTTGGTGCAACGCCAAGCAGATCCCGCCACTGCGCGCTTCGCGCGGCTTCGGTCGGGATGACGGAGTGATTTGAACACCATCGCGGAGCCCCGACATGGCACAAACGATTGCCGACCTTATGGCCGAGACCCTGCGCGCCGCCGGCGTGAAGCGCATCTATGGCGTGGCGGGCGACTCGCTGAACGGCTTCACCGATTCGCTGCGCCGCATGAAGGAGATCGACTGGGTCCACATGCGCCACGAGGAGGCCGGCGCCTTCGCGGCTGGCGCCGAGGCCCACCTGACCGGCGAACTCGCCGTCTGCGCCGGCAGCTGCGGGCCCGGCAACATGCACCTGATCAACGGCCTGTTCGACTGCTACCGCAACCGCGTGCCGGTGCTGGCCATCGCAGCCCACATCCCGAGCAGCGAGATCGGCGGCCACTATTTCCAGGAGACGCACCCCGAGCAGCTGTTCGCCGAGTGCTCGCACTATGTCGAGACGATCTCCAATCCCGACCAGATGCCGCGCGTGTTCGACAAGGCGATCCGCATCGCCGTCGCCCAGCGTGGCGTATCGGTCGTGGTCATCCCGGGTGACGTGGCACTCCAGATGACGTCGGCCAAGGCAGCCAGGTGGCTGGCCCCCAAGCCCGCCGTCGTGCGCCCCTCCGATTCGGAGCTCGATGCGCTGGCAGCCCTGCTGAACGACGGCCAGAAGATCACCCTGATGTGCGGCGCGGGCTGTGCCGGCGCGCATGACGCGGTGATCGAGCTCGCGCGCACGCTCAATGCGCCGATGGTGCATTCGCTGCGCGGCAAGGAATATGTCGAGTACGACAACCCGTTCGACGTCGGCATGACCGGCCTGATCGGCTTCGCCTCCGGCTACGCGGCAATGAAGGAATGCGACACGCTGCTGCTGCTGGGCACCGACTTCCCCTACCGCCAGTTCTATCCCGAGCACGCCAGGGTGGCGCAGGTCGACCTACGGGCCGAGAGCCTGGGCAACCGCTGCCGGCTCGAACTGGGCGTGGTGGGCGACGTCGCCGACACGATCGCGGCGCTCCTGCCCAGGCTGAAGCCCAAGACGGACCGGGTCTTCCTCGACGCGGCTCTCGCGCACTACAAGAAGGCACGCGCCGATCTCGACAAGCTGGCCGAAGGCGGCCCGGCCGGCGGCAAGATCCATCCGCAGTACGTGGCCCGCCTCTTGAGCGAGCTGGCCGACGACGACGCGGTCTTCACCTGCGATGTCGGCACGCAGTCGGTGTGGGCGGCGCGCTACCTGAAAATGAACGGCAAGCGGCGCCTGATCGGCTCGTTCAATCACGCCTCGATGGCCAACGCCATGCCGCAGGCCATCGGCGCCCAGGCCTCGCACAAGGGCCGGCAGGTGATCTCGATGTCGGGCGACGGCGGCTTCACCATGATGATGGGCGACTTCATCAGCCTCTCGCAGCTCGGCCTGCCGGTGAAGGTGGTGGTGCTGAACAACGGCACGCTGGGCTTCGTCGAACTGGAGATGAAGGCGAGCGGCTTCGTCGATACCGCCGTCGACCTCAAGAACCCCAACTTCGCGGCGATGGCCGAGGCGATGGGCATCAAGGGCATCCGTGTCGAAGACCCGGCCAAGCTCGAAGGCGCGCTCAAGGAGGCGCTGGCCCACAAGGGCCCGGCGCTGGTCGACGTGGTGAGCGCCCGCCAGGAACTGGTCATGCCGCCCAAGGCGACGCTCGACCAGGCCTATCATTTCGGCCTGTTCACGCTGAAGGCGGTGATGGACGGCCGCGCGTCCGAGCTGGTCGATCTGGCAAGAACGAATTTGAGGATTTGAGGAGACCCGACGGGCAGTCGCCCGTCATGGTCAGGGGAGCGCGCCGCTCCAGTGGTGCTCTCCCCCGAGCAGATAAATGCCATGGACGTTCAATGCTTGCGGCCATTGATATGACATCTCTTCATCAGGCATGGGCCACCCTGCAGCCCAGGCTGAAGATCCTGGACCCTGTGCCGTTCTCCGCCGACCAGTGGTCTCTCCTCGAACGCCTGCACGCAAATTTCAACGACCGCGAAGCGCATACGCATCTGCCCCTGCCAATCGCCCGCTTCCGCACGACCGCAAGCAAGGCGATCCACGAACACGCAAAGCAGTTCGACGATGTTCAAACGGTCGCCGTCGACGACAGGTGGCTCGACGAAACACGCGCCGGCGGCACTCCCGACACGATGGCGACCTTCGTCCGTCTCTATAACGACGACGTCGACGCAATGATGAGTGTCCTCGTCCCGCCGGCGCGCTATCGCAAAGGGCATTATTCGTACGGCAAGTTCACGGCCCCCCAACCGCACGGCCTGCACACCGACCACAGCGCGGAGGATCCGAAGGCCGCGGGAGAACCGATCTGCATCGCCCGGATCGAAACCCTGGGCACGCACTACCTGGCCGGTGACTACAGGACCCATGCCCCCGAAACGCAGAGCATGCTCAAGGCCCTGCGCTACTGGATTTCCGTTCCAGAGGGCGAACCGGAGAACATTTTCGACGAACTGCTGAGACGCGAGACGCTAAAAACCATTCCGGTCAATCACGTCATGCTGATGGTCGCCGGAAACAGTGCAGAGAACACGCAAGTCACCCAACATATCGCCGCTCGACCGCCCGCCGGTGGACTGCATTCGGCGTTTCTTCAGAGGCAGTACCGGCTCGAGTAGCCGTAACTTTTCAAGGACAGGAAATGACCAAGCGCGTTGCCGGAAAGATCGTCGTCGTCGTGGGCGCGGGACAGACTCCGGGGGAAACGATCGGCAATGGCGCCGCCATTGCCCAGCTCTTCGCCCGCGAAGGGGCGACCGTTCTCTGCGTCGACCGGATCGGCGAGCGGGCCCAGCAAACCGCCGACGGCATCGCGGCCGACGCGATCGCCCGCGAGACGGCGGCTGCGGCCACCGTGTCCTCGATGGCCGCCGACATCACGAACGCGGAAGATTGCGCCCGCATCGTCGAGGAGGCGCGCCGGCGCCACGGCCGCCTCGACATCCTGGTGAACAACGTCGGCATCGGCGGCGGCGGCGATGCGCCGGCCCATCGCCTCGAGGAGGAGGTGTTCGACCGCATCATGGGCGTGAACCTGAAGGGCATGTGGCGGACCATCAAGGCGGCGCTGCCGGTGATGCGCGCGCAGGAGGGCGGCGCGATCGTCAACATCTCCTCGCTGGCGGCCACAAGCGGCGCCACCCAGCTCGCCTACGAGGTCTCGAAGGCGGCCGTGAACCGCCTCACCACCCACGTCGCCCAGTCCAACGCCCGCTACGGCATCCGCGCCAACGCCATCATGATGGGGTTCATGGACACGCCCATGGCCGTCTCGGGAATCGCCGCCGCGACAGGCCGCCCCACCGCGGCCGTGCGCGCCGAGCGCGACGCCATGGTGCCGCTGCGGCGCAAGATGGGCACCGGCCACGACACCGCCTGCGCCGCCCTGTTCCTGGCCTCCGACGAGGCCCGGTTCATCACCGGCGAAATCCTGCGGGTCGACGGCGGCATGGGGCTGGGGCTTTGATGGGTTCGCCGCCAGGCAGGGCAATCGCATGAACTTTATTCCCGTCGTCCTGAGCGGAGCCGCCCGAAGGGCGGCGCAGTCGAAGGACCTTTTTGCCGTCCATCGAATGAAAAGAGGTCCTTCGACTACGCTTCGCTCCGCTCAGGACGACGGAGGGGCTCCTATTCGATAGCCCTCGTCACTCAGACGAAGAGACACCATCATCCTTTCACCCCCACCCCGCAGGAGCCGCGCATGATCATCGACCGCATCGAACCCATTGCGCTGCGCATTCCGGCGCCGAAGCGCACCGTGGGCGTGCCGCAGCCGCTGGTGAGCGCCGACATGTGCCTAACCCTCTGCCGCGTGACGACGCGCGACGGGCTGGTGGGTTACGGCGAATGCCTGTCGCTGCGCCCGCCGATGCAGAACGCGCTGTTCGCCACCATCCGCGACGCGATCGCGCCGCACTATCTCGGCAAGCCGGTCGAGGAGAAGGAGGCGCTGAACCTGGCGGCGCGCAAGCGCTTCGCGAGCTTCGGCCGCGCCGGCACGGTGATGAACGCGCTCGCGGCCGTCGACATCGCGCTGTGGGATATCGCCGGCAAGGCTTCGGGAAAATCCGTCTCCGCGATGCTGGGCGGGGCGCGACGCAAACAGGTGCCGGTGATGGCGAGCCTCGACAAGTACGATCACCCGGCCCGCGCCCGGCAGCGCGTCGAGCAGGCGCTGGCCTCGGGCGTGGCGTCGGTGAAGGTGCACGAGGCGAGCCTGGACGTGATCGAGGAGGTGCGCCGCGCCATTCCGCCGGCCACGCCCTATGTCGCCGACAGCAACAACGCCCACACCCTGGCCGACATCCGGCGCGACGCAGAGCGCTGGGCGGCGCTGGGCCTGCTGTTTTTCGAGGACCCGTTCTGGCCGCCCGAGGATCTGCTCGACTGCCCCGCCCTGCCGGGGATCGTGATCGGCATGGGCGCCGATTTCGGCTCGGCCGAGCAGATGGCGGTCTACAGCAAGACCCCGGCGATCGGCGTGCTGCAGCCCGACGTCTGCATGCTGGGCGGCCTCTCCGAAGCCAAGCGCGCGCTCGCCATGATCGAGGCGGCGAAGAAGACGGCGGCACCGCACACGCCGTTCGTCGGACCGGCGGCGCTCGCGTCGCTGCACATGCTGGCCGTCACCGCGGAGGAAGGCTATTTCGCCACCGTCGAGGCCGACGACTCGATGGATCCCTACGGCATCGGCCTCACGCGCTGGCGGAAGGCGCTCGACGTGCCCACAGGCCCGGGCCTGGGCTTCGATCCCGACCCCGCCTTCCTGCGCCGCCACCTCTACGCGGCCGGATGAGCGACCGCCCGGGACGGGCCGACTTCCCCGCTCCGCGCAGCAAAAGAACCGTGTTGGCCGTCGCACGGACTTCCCTCAGGATGACTCACCCGTTCGCCACGAAGGGAGTCCGCCATGACCGTCACCTTCACGCCGCTCACGCCCGTCTTCGCCGGCGAAGTCGGTCCGATCGACCTGCGCCGGGTCCACGATCGCCCGTCGCTGGAGGCGATCCGCGCCGGCATGGACAAGTACGCCGTGCTGGTGTTTCGCGACCAGGACTTCACCAACGAAGAGCAGCTCGACTTCGCCCAGCGTTTCGACGGCACACTGCATGCCCGGACGTCCTCGTCGGCCATCGCCGGCAACCGGTTCGGCAACGAGGCGATCGCCGACGTCTCCAACGTCGACAAGGACGGCAAGATCCGGGACGCGAACAACCGCATGCGCGCGTCCTCGGTCGCCAACCGGCTGTGGCACACCGATGCCTCGTTCGTCGATCCGCCGGGCCGCTACTCGATGCTGTCGGCGCGGGTGGTGCCGCCGGTGCGGGCGGATACCGAGTTCGCCGACATGCGCGCCGCCTACGATGCGCTCGACGCGGAAACCCGCGCCACGATCGAGGGGCTCCGCGTCTATCATTCCATCGTCTATTCGCGCCACGTGCTGGGCTTCGACTTCAGCCCGGAAGAGGCGGAGAAGCTGCAGGGCGCCGTCCATCCGCTGGTGCGCACCATCCCCACGTCGGGCCGCCGCGCGCTCTATCTCGCCTCGCACGCCGCCCATGTCGTCGACTGGCCGGTGCCGGAAGGCCGGCTGCTGCTGCGCGACCTGATGGACCATGCCACGCAGTCGCACTTCACCTATCGCCACATCTGGCGGCCGCATGATTTCGTGATCTGGGACAACCGCTGCACCATGCACCGCGCCCGGCCGTTCGACGACAAGGTCCACCGCCGCGAACTGCGCCGCACCACGTCGCTCGATCTGCCCCTGCCGGCGCAGGCTTAGGCGTCCGCCCAAGGCAGGGCGCACGCCCGCAAAAGCGGCGGCCCCTGGAAAAACACGATAAATCAATGCATTAGCTTGAGAAAACAGATGTGGCAAAATTGCAACATTTGTTGGACGGGCAAGGCAGCCTTCGTCAGTATGGCCTCGGCGGTTGGCCACTTGGCATTGGTTCCTAGGGGAATGAAATTTATGGCTTTGAGAAACGGGCGCGGCCCCTCCTCAAACACACAAGCAATCCTCAAGGCGACGGCTTATTCGATCATGGTTCTGGCAGCCGTTGCGCTGTTCGGAACGGCGGGGGTTCTTTCTCCCGCAACGGCCCAGGTCAAGGCGCCCGCGAAGGCGAAGCTGAAGCCGCCGGTGAAGGCCGATCCGTCCGACAACGTCGCCGATCAGCTCAACGCGCAATGGCAGCAGGAGAACGGCGCCTACGCCGGCTTCACCCAGGCGCCTCCCGCACCCGCACCTGCCTCCGTACAGGCAGCGATGGTCCCGGTCTCGTTCGCCACCCCTGCCGTCTCCGGCGATTGGGGCGACCGCCTGGTCTCGCGCGCCATGAATTACCTGGGCACGCCCTATCGCTACGGCGGCACCTCGCCGAAGACGGGCTTCGACTGCAGCGGCTTCGTCTACTACCTCTACGGCGCGGTCTTCGGACAACAGATCCCGCGCATGCCGCACGACATGGCGCGCGAGGGCACGCCCGTTGCGCGCGCCGACCTCGTGCGCGGCGACCTCGTCTTCTTCGGCCACCGCGGCACCTTCACCCACATCGGAATCTATGCCGGCGACGGCCAGTTCGTTCATGCCACGCATCGCGGCTCGCCGGTCATGGTGACGTCGCTCGACGCCGACTACTACCGCCAGCGCTACATGACGGCGGTGAGGCTGTCGCCGCAGTAACGGCGCCGACGGCGTCACCCCGACTTGCCGGGCGCGCCGAACGTCTTACTGTCGGGACATGATTTCCCGCAGGGCTCTTCTCTCAGGCCTGGCCGCTGCAACGGTGGCCGGCTGCGGCGCCCAACAGTCTTCCTTCGGGCACTATCCCATTCCGGTCGCGCCGCCGCCGCCGGACCGGGCGACGCTGGGGCTGGACGCGGTGATCGACCTCAGCCGGTTCGTCACCGTCAGCGACTTCCGGGCGGTGCGGCAAAGCAACATCCTGGGCGTCATTCACAAGGCGACCGAGGGCGGCGACTATGTCGACCCGGCTTGCGCCACGCGGCGCCCCCAAGCCGAGGCGGCGGGCTTGCTGTGGGGCACCTATCACTTCGGCACGGGGCAGTCCTCAGGCGCGCGGCAGGCGGCATTCTATCTCTCCGTGTCGCGGCCCGGCCCGCGCACGCTGCTGGCGCTCGACCTCGAGGATAACGAGCCCAATCCGCGGAACTCCATGCGGCTCGACCAGGCCGAGGAATTCGTGAAGGCGGTGGCCGACGCGACGGGCCGGCTGCCGGTGGTTTACGTCCATCCGACCTGGGCCAACGGCGAGCCGCTGC
>RGPT01000116.1 GCA_010032545.1 Alphaproteobacteria bacterium | reverse complement strand
GGACCGGCCGGCGCTGGATCGCCTCGGTGTCGAGCGATGCCGGCAAGCCCACGCTGGTGGCCCAGAAGGCCACCAAGGCCGACGACCTGCGCGGCCAGGCAGAGGACAATCCGATGGTGCAGGCCATCCTGAAGACTTTCCCGGGCGCCAAGCTCGAGACGGTTCGCCGCAAGGGCGAGCAGACCTCGGTCCTCGCGGGCCTGGCCGGCCCTCCCGGCGAGGAGCCGCCCCCTGCCGAGGACTATCCCGTCGACGACGACATTCCGGAAAGCGAGTTCTGATGTTCGACAAACTCAAGGACCTGGGCGGCCTGATGCAGCAGGCGCAGGCAATGCAGCAGAAGATGCAGGAAATGCAGGCGACGCTGGAGCGGCTGGAGATCGTGGGCTCCTCCGGCGCCGGCCTGGTCAAGGTCACGGTGAACGGCAAGAACGAGACGCGCCGCGTCGAGATCGACGCCTCGCTGTTCGTGCCGGCCGACAAGGGCGTGGTCGAAGACCTTGTCGTGGCCGCCGCCAACGATGCCCGGGCGAAAGTCGAGCAGACGGTCCAGGAGCAGATGAAGACCATTACCGGCGGGCTGCCGCTGCCCCCGGGCTTCAAGCTCTAGCCTCGCGCGCCAGGCGACGACCTCCAGATGAACGGGCCTGAGATCGAGCGTCTGATCCAGCTGCTGGGCCGCCTGCCCGGCCTCGGCCCACGATCCGCCCGCCGCGTGACACTGCACCTCCTGAAGAAGCGCGAAACCCTGATGCAGCCGCTGAGCGCGGCGCTGGCCGATGCGGCGCGGGCTATCCGGGCGTGCGCGGTGTGCGGCAACCTCGACACCGTCGATCCCTGCTCGATCTGCGCCGATTCCAAACGCGACGCAGGCTTGCTCTGCGTCGTCGAGGACGTGGGCGATCTCTGGGCAATGGAGCGCGGCAAGATATTTCCCGGCCGCTATCACGTGCTTGGCGGCTCGCTGTCAGCGCTCGACGGCATCGGACCAGAAGAGCTCAACATCGCGACGCTGGTGCAGCGGGTCGCCGCCGGCGGCATTCGCGAGGTGATCATGGCAACCAACGCCACCGTCGACGGCCAGACCACCGCCCACTATCTCGCCGAACGGCTGGCCGAGCTGAACGTCCCCCTGACCCGGCTCGCCCACGGCGTCCCGGTCGGCGGCGAACTCGATTGGCTCGACGACGGCACGCTGGCGACCGCGCTCAAGGCCCGGCGCGCCCTTTGAGGTCGGACCGATGAGCACCGAGACGCTTGCCGCTATTGCTGTGGCGCTGGGCGCCGGCTGGGCGAGCGGCCTCAATACATACGCCGCCATCCTGGTCCTGGGCGCCGCCCAGCGTCTGGGCGTGGTGGGCCTGCCGCATGATCTGCAGGTGCTGGCCTCGCCGTGGGTGATGGCGGTGGCAGCCCTCCTGTTCGCGCTAAATTTCTTTGCCGACAAGATCCCCTATGTCGACAGCATCAACGACATGCTGCAGACCTTCGTGCGCATACCGGCGGGCTTCCTGCTGGCCTATGGTGCGGCCGGCGGAATCAGCCCCGAGATCGCGGTCATTGCCGGGCTGCTGGGCGGCACCCTGGCGGCCGGAACGCACGTCGCCAAGACTGGCTCGCGGGCCCTGATCAATACGTCGCCCGAGCCGCTCAGCAACATCGCGGCCTCGCTTACCGAGGATGTCGCCGTGATCGGCGGGCTGATGCTGGCGATCGCCCACCCCATCACGTTTCTGTGTCTTCTGGCCGTCTTCGTTGCCCTGCTGGTGTGGCTGCTGCCCAAGCTGGTCCGGCTCGCGATGATTCCCGTCCGCCGCATGGCCGGCAAATCTCCCAGGGCCTGACCAAGGGATGCTAATTCGACCTTCGGCGGATGAACCGCCGCTTTCCTTCGTCCGTAGGAAGGCTACACTCGACGACCTGAACCCATGTTCATTCGCCAAAACATCCAGACCCTGCGATTCTTTCGCACCACGCCGGCAATGCGCTGTCCGTATCTGCCGCACCGGCTGGAGACCAAGCTCGTCACCGAGCTGAGCGGTCCGGATGCGATCTCCCAGCACGACACGCTGACCGATGCCGGCTTCAGGCGGTCCCATCATTTCGTCTATAAGCCGCTCTGCGACGGCTGCCGTGCCTGCGTGCCGGTACGCATCCGGGTGCGCGATTTCGACCCCAGCCGGGCCCAGCGCCGGATTCTGCGGCGCAACGAGCATGTCCACGCCGTCGAATGCCCTCCCCTCGCGACCGGCGAGCAGTACGCGCTGTTTTCACGCTATGTGCTGGCGCGGCATCGCGACGGCGACATGGCCGACATGGATTTCGACGACTATCGTGCCATGGTCGAGGAAAGCCCGGTGGAAACTGCGATCATCGAGTTCCGCGACGACTCAGCCGATGGCCGTCTGGTCGGTGCGTGCCTGGTCGACTGGCTGTCGACCGGCGTGTCGGCGGTCTACAGCTTCTTCGACCCCCAGGACGCTCGCCGCGGGCTCGGCACGCAGATGATTCTCTGGCTGGCCAACGCAGCCGCCCGGCGCGGACAGCCCTACGTGTACCTTGGCTACTGGATCGCCGATTCGAGCAAGATGGCCTACAAGCGGTCCTTCCGCCCCTTGGAGTTCTTCGGCCCGGAAGGTTGGACGGAGCTGCCTACAACCTAGGCAGACTTGGCGGATGTAGCGACTTGACGCACCCTACCATCTGCAACGACAGTCCCAAACGCTAGCGTGATCCTGCGGACCGCGTTATTAAATGTCGCCCCGGCCGGCGAGAACGGGGCAACGACAACAAAAACTCGCCCTAGGGGAGATGGATGCGCATTCTGCTGTCCTTCAGCACGCTCATCGATGCGATGAACGAGAAGATTGGGCTTATCTGCAACTGGCTGGTGCTGCTGGCATGTATCGTCAGCGCCGGCAATGCGATGGTCCGCTACGCCTACGACCAGAGTTCGAACGCCTGGCTCGAAGTGCAGTGGTACATGTTCGCCGTCATCGTCATGTTCGGCGCCGCCTACACTCTCAGAAAGAATGAGCACGTACGCGTCGATATTTTCTACATGACCTTGAGTCGTCGGGGACAGCTGTGGGTCGACATCCTCGGCACGCTTGTCTTCCTGATCCCGACCTGCACCATCCTCGCCTGGCTTAGCTGGCCATTCTTCATGCAATCCTTCAATGTGCTCGAGCACTCGTCGAACGCCGGTGGTCTTCTGCGCTGGCCGATCAAGCTGGTGTTGCCTCTGGGCTTCGCCCTGGTGGCGCTGCAGGGCATTTCCGAACTGATCAAACGCGTTGCGTTCCTGAACGACTATGCCGTCGACAGTCTCGAAGCGCACTACGAGAGGCCGACGCAATGATGATCCCGCTCGATTGGATGCCGCCGCTGATGTTCGGCGGCCTCGTCGTTTTCATGCTGATCGGCTTTCCGGTGGCATTCTCTCTCTGCGCCGTCGGGTTCTTTTTCGGCTTCCTGTCGATCGAGATGGGCTACTTCACGATGTCCTTCATGCAGGCCATCCCGGGGCGCGTGTTTGGCAGTATTCTGTCGAACGAGCTGCTGCTCGCCATCCCGTTCTTCACCTTCATGGGAGCGATTCTCGAAAAATGCGGCCTCGCCGAGGATATGCTCGAATCGATGGGCCAGCTGTTCGGCCCCATCAAGGGCGGGCTGGGCTACTCGACCATCATCGTGGGTTTCATCCTGGGCGCCATCACCGGCACCGTGGCGGCGCAGGTGATTGCGATGGCGCTGATCACCCTGCCGGTGATGATGCGCTACAAGTACGACATGCGCTACGCCACCGGCGTGCTGGCGGCCTCGGGGACGATCACCCAGCTCGTTCCGCCGTCGCTGGTCCTCGTCGTCCTGGCCGATCAGCTCGGCAAGTCGGTCGGCGACATGTATCTGGGCGCGTGGGGCCCTTCTCTGCTGCAGATCGCCCTGTTCGCCGGATATACGTACTATCTGACACTCGTGAAGCCGGACGCCTTGCCTCCGGTCCCGCGCACGCTGTTCGGCCGGGCCCTGCTGGTCAAATGCGCCTGGGGTATCATACCGGCCGGCGTGCTGATCTTCCTCGTCCTCGGCACAATCATGATGGGCCTTGCGACACCGACCGAAGCCGGCGCCATGGGCACGATCGGCGCCATCGTACTGGCCGTCGTCCGTAACGCGCCGCTCACCAAATTCGATCGTTTCATGTTCGTCGGCGGCTGCATTGCGGCCATCGTCGGGGGGCTGATCGGCATCGTTGCCTTCAAGTCGCTGGCGTTCCAGATTGCCTTTACCTTCATGTTCGCGTCGGTCATCTGGCTGTGCTGGCGCGCTTGGCAGTTCAAGGAGCTGCGCGACCTCATCATCCAGGCGATGCAGGCGACCATGCGGATTACGGCCATGGTCGCGTTCATCCTCGTCGGCGCCACCTGCTTCTCGATCTCGTTTGCCGGTGTCGATGGCGGCCACTGGGTCGAGCACCTGCTGACCGGCCTGCCAGGCGGCGTCTGGGGATTCCTGATCGTCGTCAACCTCTTCGTCTTCTTCCTGGCGTTCTTCCTCGACTTCTTCGAGATCGCCTTCATCATCGTACCGATGCTGGCTCCGGTGGCGCAGAAGGTTCTGGCCCCGGTGGTCGGCGCCGATGCGGCGCTGATCTATTTCGGCGTCATGCTGTGCGTGAACATGCAGACATCGTTCATGCACCCGCCGTTCGGTTTCGCCCTGTTTTACCTGCGCAGCGTGGCGCCGAAGGAAGTGAAGAGCTCCGACATCTACTGGGGCTCGGTTCCCTGGGTGGTGTTGCAGCTCATCATGGTGGCAATCGTGATCGCCGTGCCCCAGTCGGTAACCTTCTTCCTGGACAAGCCGCACGGGATCGACCCGACCAAGGTCGACCTCAAGATCGAGGTGCCCAAGGAAGACGACATGCCGCCGATGTTCAGCGCGCCACCTCCGAAAAACTGATCTCGATACGCGGCAAGCAGCACCGAGACAAAAAAAAGCCCCGCCTTCCGGCGGGGCTTTCTTCTTGTCCGACGCCGTTCTACGAGACGATGCGCCGAAGATTGAAGTTATCGAACGAGAATTCGGCAGTCCGGAACCACTCGACCTCGCCGTTGCGGAACGGCTTCAGGCTCTCGTAGATCTTCTTGAACTTCGGATTCTGCGCCGACAGTTCGTCGTAGTACTTGTAGGACTCGTTGAAGCAGGCTTCGAGAACCGAGTTCGGGAAGGGCTTGAGCACGGTGCCCGCAGCCACCAGCCGGCGCAACGCCGCCGGATTGCCCGCATCGTACTTCGGCACCATCCAGCTCGAGACGAGGCCACAGGCGGTCTCGACCATCGCCTTGTAGGCCTTGGGCAGAGTCTCCCAGGCCTTCGAGTTGATGTACATCGAGCCCACGGAAGCACCTTCCCACCAGCCGGGATAGTAGTAGTACTTCGCGACCTTGTTGAAGCCGAGTTTCTCGTCGTCGTACGGACCGACCCATTCGCAGGCGTCGATCGTGCCCTTCTCGAGAGCCGGATAGATGTCGCCACCGGCGATCTGCTGCGGCACGACGCCGAGGCGTGTCAGGATCAGCCCGGCAAAGCCGCCGACCCGGAACTTGAGGCCCTTCATGTCGTCCATCGAGTTGATTTCCTTGCGAAACCAACCGCCCATCTGGCAGCCCGTGCCACCAAACGGGAACGACACGATGTTGTAGTCCTTGTAGAACTCGTTGATCAGCTGGCTGCCGCCACCGTGCGTGAGCCATGCAGAATATTGGCGCTGGTTCATCGAGAACGGCAGGCCGGTCTCGAACACGAAGGACGGATCCTTGCCGAAGTAGTAGTAGGCGGCGGTCTGACCCATTTCGACCGTCGCGTTCTGGATCGCGTCGGCGACCTGCAAGCCGGGCACGATTTCGCCGGCGGCGAACGTACGGATCTGAAACTTGTTGTCCGACATTTCGCCGATCATCTTCGCGAAAAGCTCCGAACCGCCGTAAAGCGTGTCCAAGGACTTCGGGAAGCTCGATGTCAGGCGCCACTTCACTTCCGGCATGCTCTGGGCAATCGCCGGTGCCGCGAGTGCCGTTGCGGTGGCAACACCTGCGGCGCCCACGCCCGCAGTCTTGATGAATTTTCTACGATCCATACTTTTTTTCCTCCCAGCGGAGGCCCTCATGGCCTGCCTCTGGTCGAAGACTGGCATGGGAGAATCGTTTTGAAAAGCGCTTCCCCGGCCCGATTACCTAAAAAGCACGCAATGTCCGCATCTGCACAAATCCGCACCAGCCAAAGAAAAGGCCCCGCCGAGGCGGGGCCTTTCCACCGGACGCGCCGGGTTCGATGTCAGAGCTTGTTGGCGGCCGACTGACGCGCCATGAAATTGTCGAAGCTGCCTTCGGCAACCCGCGACCAGAGCACGCCGTCGCGCCGGAAGTCCTTCCACGTGTCGAAGATCTTCTTGAACTGGGGAGACTTGGCGTTCGTCTCCGCGTAGACCTCGTTTGTGGCATTGAAGCAGGCCTCGAGAACGGACTGGGGATACGGCGCCAGCTTGGTGCCGCCGGCCACCAGTTCCTTCAAAGCCCTGGGGCTCGCCGCATCGTACTTGGCGACCATCCAGGTGTTGGTCATCGCGGCGGCCGACCGCACGATCGCCTGATAGCTCTTCGGCAATTCGTTCCACTTGTCGAGGCCGACGAACAGATGGAGCGTCGCGCTGCCCTCCCACCAGCCGGGGTAGTAGTAGTGCGGCGCAACCTTGTTGAAGCCGAGCTTCTGGTCGTCGTAGGGGCCGACCCACTCAGCCGCGTCGATCGTGCCCTTCTCGAGAGCCGGATAGATGTCGCCGCCGGCAATCTGCTGTGGCACCACGCCGATCTTGGTCATGACCTGGCCGCCGAAGCCGCCGATGCGCATCTTGAGACCCTTCATGTCGTCGACCGACTTGATCTCCTTGCGGAACCAGCCGCCCATCTGGGCACCTGTATTGCCGCAAGCGAGGCCGAATATCTTGTAGTCCTTGTAGAAGTCGTTCAGCGCCTGCTCTCCACCGCCCTGCGTCAGCCAGGCGTCCTGCTGGCGGGTGTTGAGACCGAACGGGACAGCCGTACCGAAGGCAAACGCCGGATCCTTGCCGAAATAGTAGTAAGATGCGGTGTGTCCCATCTCGACCGTGCCATTCTGGATGGCGTCGGCGACCTGCAGGCCGGGGACGATTTCGCCGGCCGCGAACACGCGAATCTGAAACTTGTTATCGGTGGCCTCGGCAACCGCCTTGGTGAAGGTCTCTGCGCCGCCATAGAGCGTATCGAGCGACTTGGGGAAGCTCGACGTGAGCCGCCACTTGAGTTCCGGCATCGACTGGGCGATCGCCGGCGCGGCGAGCGACGTCGAGGCCGCCACGACTGCACCGCCGACACCGGCGTTGCGAAGGAATTTGCGACGCTGCATAGAGAAAACCTCCCAGGTTTCAGGTATATTTCACACTGTTTTGCTGTGCGGATAAGCCGCCAATGCGGGGGTATATGGCATGCCGCCCCGGCTTTGGAAAGACCGTCAAAAAGACAGTAAAATCAGGGCAATAGAGCCAATGGCGATACGGTACCAGGCGAAGACCGCGAAGCCATGGCGGCTGATAAAAGCCACGAACGCGCGAACCACGAGAGCCGCCGAAACAAACGCGACGACGAACCCGAGCGCGATTACGCCGCCACCATCCCAGCTCAGGACCGACCAGTTCTTGTACAGATCGTAGACCGTGGCGCCGAGCATTGTGGGCATCGCGAGGAAGAACGAGAATTCCGTTGCTGTTGCTCTGTCGACGCGAAAGACGCGCGCGCCCATGATCGTGGCGCCGGCTCGCGACACGCCCGGGACCATGGCCAGGCACTGGCAGAGGCCGATCAGAAGCGCCGTCTTGAGGTCGACATCGTCGATCGATTTGATACGCGGACGCTGGGCGAACCGTTCGACGATCAGGATGACCACGCCACCAACGATCAACGCGATCGCCACGACCGTGGGATTGAACAGGACCGACTTGATGTACTTATGGGCGAAGACGCCAATGATGGCCGCAGGCAGAAAGGCCAGGACGATTGCCATGGCAAACCTCATCGCCGGCCGATCGCGACGCAGGACACCAGCGGCAGTGTTCCAGATCTTCTGCCGGTAAAGAAAGCACACGGCGAGAATCGCACCGAACTGGATCACGATCTCGAAGACCTTGCCGGGCGGCCCCTGGAACTTCAGCAGCTCCGCGGCCAGGATGACATGCCCGGTCGAAGACACAGGAAGGAACTCGGTGAGGCCTTCGACGACGCCGATCAGCACCGTCTTCCAGATCAGCGTCAGGTCCATGGCCGTCAATCCTTAAAGCGTTTGGCCCGCGGCCAACCCTTTTCCGGCAAGCGTCCCGCCTGGGCACGCTCGCCGCGCCAGAATTTCAACTCGCCGGCTGGAATCAGGCGATTACCCCAGGGAAGGCCATCGCCCAGCTTGAAGACCTGCGCATCGGAGAGCCTGTCGGCTTTCGACTTCTGCAGCAGGACGCCGCGGCCGCGACTCATCTCCGGCACCTGTTCCAGAGGGAAAATCAGAAGCTTCCTGCCCTCGCTCAGCACCGCGATCGAATCGGCGCCCTCGGGCATGATAGAAAGGGTCACGGCCCTTTCCTTGTCCGCGAGGTTGAGCGCCTGTTTGCCGTTCTTTGTCTGCGCCGCGACCTCGTCCTCCGGCACCACGAAGCCACGTCCGGCATCGGAAGCGACCAGGAACTTGCGGCCACCCTTGAAGACTTCGAGCTGTACGATGTCCTGCTCGTTACCGAGCTCGATCATCAGCCGGATCGGCTCGCCATGGCCGCGTGCGCTCGGCAACCGGCTCGCGCTCGACGAAATCCTCGACGGCATGCTCGATTTCGGCCGGCGCGTCGGCGAGCTCGGTGCGGCGCCTGCCGAGTTCAGTCTTGCCGCCGAACTTGCGCTTGGTTTCCTGGACCTCGGCGGCAATTGCCTGCCACTGCAGGTCCTCGCCCTTGAGCAGCGCCTTGAGGTCCTTGCGCTCCGCCGAGAGCTTCTTGTGCTCACCCCTAATCTCGAACTCCTCGAGACGGCGCAAGGCGCGCAGGCGCATGTTCAGGATCGCCTCGGCCTGCGTGTCAGTGAGGCCGAACGCCTTGATCATCTTGGGCTTTGGCTCGTCCTCTTCGCGGATGATCTTGATCAGCTTGTCGAGGTTGAGATAGGCGATCAGATAGCCTTCGAGAATCTCCAGTCGCCGCTCGATCGCTTCCAACCGGAACGTCGACCGCCGCACCAGCACCTCGCGCCGATGGTCGAGGAAAGCCTGCAAGGCCTCTCGCAGGTCCATGACCCGCGGCGTGTTGTCCTTGTCGAGAACATTGAGGTTCAGCGGAAAGCGGATTTCCAGGTCGGTGAGCTTGAAGAGCTGCTCCATCAGCAGCTCGGCCGGCACGTTGCCGGTGCGCGGCTCGAGCACGATCCGGACGTCGTCGGCCGACTCGTCGCGCACGTCGTCGAGAATCGGCAGCTTCTTGGCGTTGATGATCTCGGCGATACGCTCGATCAGTCGGCCCTTCTGGACCTGGTAGGGAATCTCGGTGACGATGATCCGGTACTGGTCGCGCGGCAGCTGCTCCGCCGTCCAGCGTGCGCGAAGCCGGAAGGCGCCACGGCCGGTTCGGTAGGACTCGATGATCGACTCTCTCGATTCGACCAGCACGCCGCCGGTCGGAAAGTCCGGCCCTTTCACCAGGTCGGCCAACGTATCGATGCGCGCGTTGGGCGTCTTGATGAGATGCAGCAACGCGTCGCAGAGTTCGCCGGCATTGTGCGGCGGGATCGAGCACGCCATGCCGACAGCGATGCCGGCAGCCCCATTGGCCAGCAGGTTGGGAAATCCGCCGGGCAGCACCACCGGCTCCTCGGTGGAGCCGTCGTAGTTGGGCCGGAAGTCGACGGCATTCTCGTCGATGCCGGCCAGCAGCGCCTCGGCCACCTCGGTGAGACGTGCCTCGGTGTAGCGCATGGCCGCCGGGTTATCGCCGTCGATGTTGCCGAAGTTGCCCTGGCCTTCGATCAGCGGATAGCGCGCAGCGAAGTCCTGGGCCAGACGGACGAGCGCATCGTAGATCGACTGGTCGCCATGCGGATGATACTGGCCGATCACGTCGCCGACCACGCGGGCGCTCTTCTTGAAGGCGCTGTTGGGATCGAGCCTGAGCTGCCGCATGGCGTACATCAGGCGGCGATGTACCGGCTTCAGGCCATCGCGCACGTCGGGCAGCGAGCGCGCCATGATGGTCGACAGCGCATAGGACAGGTAGCGCTCCTGGAGCGCCTGTCCGAATTGCACCGGCTTGACCGCAGCGAGCGGAACGACGTTGTTGCGTTTTGCCATCGACGGGACTTGAGAGGGAACCGGCCGCGATTCTGGCCGCGACCCTTGTTATTTCATCGTTGAAGCGTTTCCATAAATCTCGCCCGCGCGGGAGGCAAGGGCTTGTTGTGCGGCCAGAACACATGCCGTTCGAGAAAATAGCCCGTCAAATCGAGGCCTTGCCGCAATTGCTCGTCATCGGACGGCAACCCGCCGGTGGACAGAAAGGCCGGCAGGACCAGCAGCTTCTCCTTGTACGGGCCGGCGGCCGCCCGCGACACCGCCCGGCCGGTCTTGGGCGAGACATAGGCCAGATCGCCCGTGGCGCCCGTAGCGGCACATTTTTCGAGGTCGAGGCCGAAGCCCAGCTCCTGCAAAAGGCCCAGTTCCAGGCGAACATAGATCGCGGGCCACCCGGGGTGACCTAATGCCCCCAAAAAAGCGCGGAAACCGTCGAACATAGCGGGGTGCGGCTCGCGTTCGGGCAAGGCCGTATCGGCCATGGCACAGGCGGCAGACAGGCCGGCCAATTCGACCGCGTCGTCGAGCGCGCGGGCGGCATGCGGCTCCCGCAGCTCGCCTGAATAGTTGCCCAGTTGATCGGACAGGCGGGCGCGCCACCCGACCTCGACAACATTGCCCGTTTGCCAGACCGGACTGGCCCGCCGCGAACCGCCGCCCGGAACGAAGCCCGCATGACGGCCATGCGCCCGGGTCAGGAGCGACACGACGAGACCGCTTTCACCATGGGGCCGTGCCGACAGCACGATACCTTCATCGCTCCAGTCCATCTGCCGGGTATGCCGTGTTTGGCGGATCGGCGCCAGCGGGCAGCGCGCTAAGGTTCGTAGTCGAGCCCGATCGTACGGTAATGCGCGGGATCGTCGGCCCAGCGTTCGCTCACCTTGACGTGCAGGAACAGGTGGACGGGCCGCTCAAGCATCTCGGCGAGCTCACGCCGGGCACGCGCGCCGATCTGCTTGATGCGCGTGCCGCCCTTGCCGAGAAAGATTGCACGCTGGCCGTCGCGCTGGACATGGATCGTCTGCTCGATGCGCACGCTGCCATCGGGGCGGTCTTCCCACTTCTCCGTCTCGACGGCGGCCTCGTAGGGCAGTTCCTGATGAAGCTGCAGAAAGACCTGCTCGCGCGTGACCTCGGCCGCCAGCAGGCGAAGCGGCAGGTCGGCAGCCTGTTCCTCGGGATAGAGGAACGGCCCGGCCGGCAGCGCGGCGCCCAGTGTGGCCAGCACGTCGGCCACCCCGTCGTTCTTGAGTGCGCTCACCATGAAGGTGCGCTCGAACGGCAGCAGGGCGTTGAGCTCTGACGTGAGAGCAAGCAGGTTCTCGCGCGGCACGACATCGATCTTGTTGAGAATAAGGAAGCGCGGGGTAGACGATGCCTTCAGCCGCTCGACAATCGCCCGTGTTTCCTGACCGACGCCCCGCTCCGCATCGACGACGAGCGCCACGAGGTCGGCGTCGTCGGCGCCACGCCAGGCGGCGGCGACCATGGCGCGCTCGAGGCGGCGCTTGGCGATCCGGAAGATGCCCGGCGTATCGACCAGCACCACCTGCGCCCGCGCGCTCTCGGGCAGGTCCACCATCGCAATGCCGATCACGCGCATGCGCGTGGTCTGCACCTTGGGCGACACGATGCTGACCGGCCGACCTCGCGGTAGGCGGGCAGCGGCAGACGCCTCGCCTGCGCCCATTCCTGCAGCGCCGTCTTGGGGTCACGAGGCGCGGCCGCCACGCTGGTAAGCCGCTCGCCCCATAGCCGCCGCACACAGGCGGCCGACGCCTCGAAACCGGCATCGAGAAAGACGGCGCCCAACAGCGCCTCCAGCGCATCGGCGATAATGGTCGGCCGCACCGTGCCGCCCTGCGCGCGCTCGGAATCACCCAACCTGATGTCGGCGCCAAGGCCGATCGACGTCGCGATTTCAACCAGCGTCTCGGCGCGAACAAGCGCTGCATGACGGCGCGCCAGCTCGCCCTCGTGCTCGTGCGGGAAAAGTCGGAGCAGGAGATCGGCCACGGCGAGCGACAGCACCCGGTCGCCGAGAAACTCCAGGCGTTCGTTGCCATGAGGAAAGGCCGCCTTCAGCTCGGACTGGCGATCGAGCGCACCGCGGTGGGTGAGCGCTTCGGCCGCCAGCTCGGCGCGTCCGAACGTATGGCCGATCTTGCCAGCCAGCGCCGCGAGGTCAACGTCGCTCGGCTTCAGTGGATAGCCATGAAGAAACGGTTGAAGCGAATGGCCTGGGGCCATTTCCACGGCTCCATCCAGCCGGCAACGCTCGGATCGTGCGAAAAGAAGATGAACTCCGCCCGGCCGACGAGATTCTCCGAGGGAACGTACCAACCCAACTGATCGCGATCG
>RGPT01000115.1 GCA_010032545.1 Alphaproteobacteria bacterium | reverse complement strand
AGCTCTTCTGCTTGCGCAGCTGGTCGACGAACTTGATCAGTTCGACCACCGGCTCGTAGTACTTCGCGTCGACCTTGGTGAAGCCGCGGTCCTTGCCGTCCGAGAGTTTGTCGAAAGCAGCCTTTGCCTTGGTCGGCGCCTCTTCGAAGGCCTTGCTTATTGCGGCCTTCAGGTCGGGCGGCAGGCTGGAAAGGTAGGCGTAGGGCGAGTTCGGAATCAGGTCGGACTTGAAGACGACCCGGTAGTCCTCAACCTTGGCCAACCCCTTCCTGGCCATGCGGCTGAGGTTCGAGTCGTCGTCCGAATTCCACCAGTTGGCGGCAACATCGACCGTCTTCTGCTGCAGGGCAATGACCGCGTTCTCATGGCTTCCGGCGTAGGTGACGCGCCCGAAATGGGTCTCCGGATTGATCTTCATGTTGTTCAGGGCGAAGCGCGGTACGTTGTTGCCCGAGGTCGAGTTCGGATCGACCAAGCCGAGATTCTTGCCCTTCAGGTCGTCAATGGTCCTGTAGGGGCTGTCGGCGCGCACGTAGAAGACCGAATAGTAACCGATCGTGCCGTCGGCGTTGACGGTGGTGGCGAACGGCTCGACCTTCACACCGGTGACGATGGCGCGGGCGTAGGACGCGGGGCCGTAGCCGGCCAGATGAATGCTGCCGTTGCGCTGACCCTCGATCACGGCGGCGTAATCGTTGGCCACCCGAAGCGTCACTTTGGTGCCGAGTTCCTTTGAGAGATAGTCGACGAACGGCCCGAAGCGTTCGGTGACACCCGAGGCGTTCTCGGCCGGCACGACGGCCAGGACCAGTTCAGGGTAGGCGGCACGCCAGCTTTGCGCCTGGACGGTGCCGGTAGCAGCGAGCAGGCCGGCGGCGGCAGCCGCGGCTAATGAGAGGCGACGCGAAATCATCTTCGTTCTCCTTGTAGGTGGATCTGTGGACGTCAGGAACCGGCGAGCGCCAAGCCGGGGCGCACGCCCATAGCGCCGAAGTCGGGATGGACGCCCGAACCCACGACCTCGTCCGATTCGAGGCCGTAGAGGTCGCGGGAAACATGCTCGGTGAGCTGGGCGGGGGCTCCATCGAACACCACGCGCCCCGCCGACAGGCCGACCAGCCGATCGCAGTATTTGCGCGCCAGATCGAGGCTGTGGAGATTGCAGATCACGGTGATGCCGAAGTGGCGGTTGATGTGCTGCAAGGCATCCATCACCACTTGGGTGTTGCGCGGGTCGAGCGACGCGATCGGCTCGTCGGCCAGGATGATGTCAGGCTCCTGGACGAGGGCGCGGGCGATCGCGACCCGCTGCTGCTGGCCACCCGACAGGGTGTCGGCCCGCTGGCCCGCCAGTCGCGCCATGTCGAGGCTCTCCAGCGCCGAGAGCCCCATCGCCTTTTCCTCTTCGGTCCACAGCTTCAACAGCGCCCGCGCGAGCGGTGCGTGGAAGGCGCGGCCCATCATCACGTTGGTCAGGACGTCCAGGCGGCCGGCCAGGTTGAACTGCTGGAAGATCATGGCGCAGCGCGCACGCCACTGCCGGAGATCACGGCCCTGCAGGGCCGTAACGTCGATGTCGCCGTAGTGGATACGGCCGGCGCTGGGATCTCCCAGCCGGTTGATCATGCGCAGGAGCGTCGACTTGCCCGAGCCGGACTGGCCGATCACCCCCAACAGCTGGCCTGCCGGCACGACGAGCGACACGCGGTCCACGGCGCATTTGTCGCCGAACTTCTTTACAACGCCGTCCAGCCGCAGCATCGGGACCTCGCGATTTGCCTCTCTGGCTGGTAAAGGTCGCAGGCTGCGGCCCCGCGACAATTCCGTTACAAATCCAAGACGCGGGCACGCAGACGGCCGGACGTGGTGGACAAGTTGCCGGAGTCGGATGCTGCCTTGTCCGGTCGGCCTTCCCCGGTCGGGATGTCTCGGAGGATTGAAAAGATGATCGCCCGCACCCTCGCCCTCCTCGCTTTGGTGCTGGGCCTTGTTGCCAATGCGCAGGCGCAGCAACCCGCGATTTCGGCCGAGGATCAGGCCGCGATCCGCGACACCATCCAGGGCCAGATCGAGGCGTTCGGGCGCGATGACGCAGACGCGGCCTTCAGCTACGCCTCGCCCTCCATCCAGGGGTTCGGCCGCTCCGACGTCTTTATGGACATGGTGCGCCAGGGTTATCGGCCGGTGTATCGGCCGAAGGTCTTCGACTTCCGCGAGATCGTCGACCTGCACGGCCAGCTGGCGCAGAAGGTCCATGTCGTCGGCCCCGATGGCCGGCCCGTCACGGCCGTCTATCCGATGACGCAGCTGCCCGACGGAAGCTGGCGCATCGACGGTTGCTACCTGCTGGCGCCAGATGAACACCAGGCCTGACTGGCACCAGGCCTGATCGCGCTTCCTCAAAAGCCCCAAGGACCATGACCCGCGTTTCGCCCAAGGTGCTGGCGCTGCTGGGCGCCCTCACCCTCGTGTGGGGCACCAACTGGCCGCTGTTCCGAATCGCCCTCGACGAGCTGCCGGTCTGGACCTTCCGGACCATCGTGCTGGCGACGGCCCTCGTGATGCTGGCGCCGATCCTGCTGCTGCGCGGCGAGCGCTTCGCGGTGCCGCCGGGCAAATGGCCGGCGCTGATCGCCGCTGCCCTGATGAACATCGGCGTGTGGAATATCGCGACGTCGCTGGCCGTCCTCTATATCCCCTCGGGTCACGCCTCGGTGCTGGCCTACACCATGCCGCTGTGGGTGGCGCTGCTGGGCTTCGCCGTCTTCGGCCAGCGCCTCACGCCCCGCCTGCTGGCCGCCATCCTGATCGGCGCGGCGGCGGTCGTGGCGCTGATGGCACCCAACTTCCGCGACTACGCCCAGGCGCCGCTCGGCCTGTTCTGGGGCCTGCTGGCGGGCTTCTGCTGGGCCGTCGGCACCTTCATCGTCAAGCGCACGGCCTGGCCCGGCATGGGCCTGTCGCTCACCTTCTGGCAGGTCGCGATCTGCCTGCCGCCGATCGCGCTGGGGGCGCTGCTGATCGACGGCCTGCCGACACACTGGCCCTCGACCAAGGCGCTCGTCGCCACGCTCTACACCGGCGCCATCCCGATGGCGCTGGGCACCGCGGCCTGGTTCGCCCTGGTGAAGCTGCTTCCCGCACAGGTGGCGGCCCTCGCGTCCATCGCCATTCCGATCGTGGCGATCATGAGCGGAATCCTGCTCCTGCACGAGCCGCTGTCGTGGTTGCAGGCGGCCGCCATCGGCTCGACGGTGATCTCGCTCTGGTTGGCGCTGGTCCCCGGCCGGCAGCGCTGACGCTGCCGCCTGAATTCCGGCTCCCCGCACGCCGGAGAGCCGGTATCCCGATCGCGTCGCATCCCTGCGTGTCACACCAAGTTGTGACAAATGTTGTGACACACACCGGCCAGGAGTCCGGGCCGCGCCCGGTTTCACAGGCATTTACGACGTGGTTTCTTCTTCCAGTGTCACACCCCCGGCGCGCCTGTGACAGGCAGCGCCATGTGTCCGTTCCGACGTTATCGGTGCTCGGTTGGGGACGGGCTCAATCCGGACTCGTACGGCCTGGCGTGACAACCATCCGTGGGACACGGTCAGCGCCGAGGTACCGGTTCGGCTCTCAGGGTCGGCGCCGCCAGGGGACCTCGCACCGACATGAAATAGTCGATCGAGCCCGGCGTGGCGGTATCAAGGGCAATCAACGTGTCGACGGTCCGTTGCCGGAGATCGAGCCGGCTTTTGACATAGGCGGTCGCGTGCGGGGCGCGCACGGTGTGCTCGTCGAAATCGATGATACCGCCGGCCACGTCGAATCCACCACTTGTCGCTATCCAGTTCCCCACGAATCCATCGATTACGGCTGACGAAAATCCCATCTCCGTGCTGAAGAGGCTTGCCAGCCCGGTCGCGAAGGAAGCGAAGGAAGCGGACCCTCGGGTCACGCTTGCGCGCACCTCACTTCTCGAAAGTCCACGACCCACCACCGAGGCAACGAACTCATCCAGCGTATTGCCTTCGGTTCTCAAGACGAGATCTTCCAGGCTGAGCCTGCCCTCCAGAGCCACGGCCAACTGGTCGGTACCAAACTCGTTGGTGCCCCCGGCGACGGCGATGGTCCGCGAGATGTCGATGTCCCGCACACTGCCTCTCACTTCCACCATCGATGCCGCGCGGCGGGCATCGATCGTTGCCGCCAGCTCAAGGCCGGCTCCTTCCAGCGTGCCGGCCAGCCGCGTCACCTCGAGAACACCGCGGTGGAGCTTCGCGGCGAGGTCGACCGTCCCCAGGGTGAACGGTCCCCACCTTACCTCCGGCGCCGTGAGCGCCAGCGTCGCGTCGAACGCACGCAGCGAGGCCATCAGTCCTTCACTTCCCATGGATATCGAAGAACCCGGCGGCGAGCTGCCCGCGCCGCCCGCGCCCAAGCGAGGCGCCGGCGGCAACCAGCGGTCCAGCCGCAGCCCGGCTGGCGCTCGCAGGGCTACCGTGACGTGCGGGTGCCCGGCCAGGGTTGAGGACAGTTCGCCGGAAAGCGCCATGCCGTCGACCGTGAGGTCGCCCCGGAACGTCGCACGCCGGGCGTCGCCGTGAAAGGCGCCGTTGGCTTGGACCGCCGCCAGTTCCCGGCGTGGGCCGCCGCTTGCCGTCGCGACAAGCGCACCGATGTCGGAGCTGACCAGGGCGAAGCGGGAAAAATCGAAGCGGCGGTCGGCGTCGAACGACAGCCGGCCTGTCGCCTTGATGGAAGTCCCGAGCATTGCCACCGACAGCTCGGGCAGGACCGCTTCCTTCAGGGTTCCCATGGCGCGCCCCGCCACCTGGGCGGCCCCGATGCGGCCGTGGACGAAGCGCGGCAGGGCGGCGTAGTCGAGCATCCGGTCGGCATCGCGAATGACGGCCCGGTATGCCAGTTCGAAGCGCGGCACGGTGCCGTAGTCGGCGACCGAGCCGGAGAACTCCAGATGCGAGCCAAGAAGCTCGTCCACGCCCACGTGCTTCAGCTTGAGCTCGTTGCCGCGGATGACGGCATGGGCGTCAACGCCGTGGGCGGTCTCGCCGCGGTAGAGCACGTTGTCGATCGTGGCCTTGAGGTCCAGTACCGGCGGCGGCGGCTCGTCACCTGCCGGCGGCGAGACCGGCAGTGTTCCGGGCACAGGCACTAGGTCGTGCAAGGCCACGCTGCTCAGTTGGTAGGCGTCGAGGTTCAGGTTCGGCAGATGGATCCGGGCGGCGATGACGGTGGGAATCGAGTAGGCGATGTCGGCGGTCGCGGTACCCTGCTGCTCCTCATTGCGATTTTTCTCGAACTCGGAATAGCGCGATACGCCCGTGTAGGCATATCCACACCTAAATTCTTGCGAAGACGCAGTTCCCTGCGGCCAAAACAGCCAGCGATTACAGTGCAATTTAGGGAGGACTCATGAAAGGTCTTATCGACCTCGCGGACCGTGTCGCGGCGATAGCGCACCGTGTCGACCTCGCAGGTCAGGCGCACATGCAACGGCGGCAGGTCGTCGGCGGACGGCGCGGCTGCTTCGGCGGCAGCCCGCGGCGAACTGCCGGTCGGTGCAACGAACAGGTCCTGCCCTTGCAGTCGCTCCACCCAACGATCTGCGTCGAGTTGCGCTGCAATCAACCTCCCGCTCACGACCAGCGTCTCGCCCCCAACGACCAGCAACCCACCACGGATCCGGTCACCCGACACGGTGAGATCCAGATCGTCGATGGACAGGCGGTCGCCGGCGAGTTCGACATCGGCCGATACAGCCAGACTGCGGGCAATCGCTTCGTTCACCCGCATCGGCCTGCGGCCGGTCAGCGTCGTGACCGATTCGACAAACTCGGGCAGGAAGCCCGCTGCCACAGACAGGCGGCCACGAAGCGGATCGTCCGCTGTACGTTCTCCGGGCCAGCCTACGAAGACGAGGCGACCGCCCGGCACACCGAGCTTGAGGTCGATCGGCGCATCGGCCGAGGCCGTTGTTCTGAGGCCAAGCGTAAACGACGCGGGAACGCCGTTGACGACAGCGGTTCCGTCCAGGTGCAGAACGCCAGCACGCGGATCGAACGACCCCGACAGGTCAATGGCCCGCGCCTCGAGGGGCTGGCCTGACAGGCCAGTCGCATGAACGACCTGGCCGTTCCGGATCTCAAGTCGCGTGATCGTCACCATCGGCGCGGCCATCTCCTGCCCCGCCGAGCCGTCGGGCAGACGCAGCCGCCAGTTGGGTCCGCCGTCAGCCCCCGGCTCGAGCACCAGGCGCGGCTCATCGACGACCACCCTCTCCAGGCCGATGCGCCCCTGCAGCAGCGCCGACCAAGACAGTGCCGCCGTCAGCCGCCGCGCTTCGAGCAGGTAGGGCGCGGTGGCCCCCGGCGCGTTGCCCAAGCCAATCCGTTGCGCCACGAATACCGGTTGCGGCAGAAGCGTGATCTCCAACGGACCGTCGAGCACGACCTCGCGCCCGGCGGCGCGCGTCAGAGCCTCCGCGACACGTGCCTTGTGCGGCTCCCAGTCGATGACCTTGGGCAGGATGAGCAGGCCGCCGACCAGGGCGACCAGACACGCACCGACCCAGGCCAATCTCCGCACAAGCCGTCCAAGCACCCGGACGGCCGCCACCAAGAGGGGCGCCGTCAGGAGCCGTGGGCCAGTCATCGGATCAGGTCGCCACGACCGGCTGGCTGCCCGTCGGCGCGGCCCCGCGATCGGCGCTCAGTACGAGCCCCTCGTAGTCCTTGGCCGCCACCGCATCGATGGCGTTCACGTACTTGGGGGCACCGCCGTTGTAGACGAGGTAGCGGATGGTGCCCTGTTCGTGGCCCGGCACGTTGGAATTGTAGCCGGTGAACCAAGACTTGGCCTTCCGCATCAACATCATGGCGTACATTTTGGTGACGTGATCGGTCCAGCGCTTCTCGGCCGACGCCGTCGCCTCGGCGCGCGTGTAGCCCTTGGTCCGCATGTGCTCGAGCAGGGCCGTGCACCAGTCGACGCCGGTCTCGATGCCGCGTGGATAGTTGGTCGAGGCCGAGCCGCTTTGCGGGCCGGCCGGCATCAGCATGTTCGGGAAGCCGTGGATCGTCACTCCGAGAAACGTCGAGATCGTGGTACGCCACTTGTCGGCTAGGGCCTCGCCGCCGACGCCCCGGATATCGATCTTGTCGAAGGCGCCGGTGATGGCGTCGAAGCCCGTGGCGTAGACGATAATGTCGAATTCATAATCACGTTCGCTGGTGCGCAGCCCGGTTTCCGTAACGCGCACGATCGGCGTCTCGCTGATGTCGACCAGGTGGACGTTGGGCCGGTTGTAGGCCTCGAAATAGCGCGTCTCCATCGGCACGCGCTGTACACCAAAGCCGTGATCGCGCGGAATGAGCTTCTCGGCGACTTTCGGATCCTTGACGCGTCGGCGGATACGGTCGGCGATGTACTCCGAAAACTCGGCGTTGGCCTGCTCGTCGGTGAAAATCTCACGGAAGTTCCGGAGCCAGATGCCGAAGCCGGGCTCGTCGTAGAGTCTGTCCCATAGCGCCAGCCGCTCCTCGCGCGTTACCTCGTAGAAGCCACGACGGTCGGGCTCGTGCTCGAAACCACCCGGGGTCCGGGCGCAGGTGGCGAATATCTCGTCGTAGCGCCCGCGGATGTCGGCCATCTCGGCATCGGAGATGGGGCCATTGTTGAGCGGCGCGCTCCAGTTCGGCCGGCGTTGGAACACGGTGAGGTCCCCGACCTTGTCGGCGATCTCGCCGATCACCTGGATGCCTGTCGCGCCCGTGCCGACGACGGCAACGCGTTTGCACGCCATCTCGACCGGCTCATGCGGCCAATGGAAGGTATGGAACGAGCGGCCCCGGAAGCTCTCCATCCCCTCCAGTCGAGGCAGGGTCGGGACCGAAAGTAGCCCGAGCGCCAGGATGACGAAGCGGCAGGTGAACTCGCGTCCATCGCCAGCGCGCAGGCGCCAGAGGTTCTGCGCTTCGTCGTAGTGCGCCGCCTCGACCCGGCAGTTGAACTGCATGTACTTGCGCAAGCCGAACTTGTCGGCGACGTGGTTGAGGTAGCGCAGATTCTCCGGCTGGCCGGAGAAGCGCTCCCTCCAGTGCCATTCATCCAGAAGCTCGCGGGAGAACGAGTAGCCGTAGGTATAGCTCTCCGAATCGAAGCGCGCGCCGGGATAGCGGTTCCAGTACCAGGTGCCGCCGAGATCGCTGCCGGCTTCGAGCACGGCGGCCTCGATCCCGAGATCGGCAAGACGCTTGATCTGATAGATGCCGGCGACGCCTGCGCCGATGACGATGACTTCATAGTGGTTCATGATGCCCAGTCTGGCACGAAACCGGCAAACATCGAAGAACGTCTCGGTTCAGTTTAGTCTTGAGAGATATTGATCGACCCTGAAGCAGGGACTTCAATCTCGGGACCTCGTTCCGACCAGAAGAATTCAACACGCCCCAGTTCGAGCAAGCGGCTTCATGAAAATCGACTGCCCTCCTCCGCTGCGATCATCGAGAGGCCGCCGAGTAGTGCGTCGTGCGCCATTTCAGTATTTTGACCGAATGGGCTTAGTGTGTGAGGAAACCGCAGGAGAGCCTCGGATGGTGTTCAAGACAATTCTCGTTGATTGCGATGCGGACGAAGCGGTTGTGCATCGTCTCAAGCTTGCCGTCGCGTTGACCGACCGATTCGGCGCCCACCTCATCGCACAACACGCACGCCCGCCGTTCGTGGCACCAACCATCACCGACAGCACCTTTCCGATGGATGACCTCTATCGCGCCTACGAAAGCGAGATCACAGGCCAACAGAGCGTCGCCTTCGCCGCATTCAACAAGGCCATCAAAGGCCAGGCCATCGCCGCCGAATGGCGGCTCGCCGATGGCTACTCGGATAGCGCCCTGGTCATCGCGGCACGCTACGCGGACTTGGTCGTGGTTGGGCAGCGGCCGCCTGCGCCCGCTGGACCGACTTCGACACCGTCCGATCTTGCCGAGACCACCGCGCTTGCTTCTGGTCGCCCGGTCATTGTCGTTCCCCATGGCGGCGTTTCAACGCCGCCGGGCAAGAAGATAATGCTGTGCTGGAATGCCAGCCGCGAGTCGACCCGTGCGGCGACCAGTGCTTTGCCGTTCTTGAAGTCCGCCGAGGAAGTCATTGTCCTTACGGTGGATGCCACGCAGTCGTCGTCCGGCCATGGCTCGGAGCCCGGTGCCGATGTCGCCCTGTGGCTCAGCCGCCATGGCGTCAAGGTCAAGGTCCAGCGGGAGATGTCGCCTGATGACGACGTCGGCAACGTGATGCTTTCGCGTGCCACCGACTATGGCGTCGATTTGATCGTGATGGGTGTGTATGGCCATTCACGGGTCCGCGAATTCATACTGGGCGGCGCGAGCCGCTCGATGCTCGCCGGCATGACCGTTCCCGTCCTCATGGCGCACTAGCTGGAATCGCACATTGCGCCGACAGCGTTCGCGTTCTGCCATTGCCAAAGTGACAGTAACATCAGCTCGTTGCGGTCTTGCACTCTCGGCACGCCCACCGCTCGACTTCACCTGTCTCGTGATTCGTAGCGTGTCCGGCTCTGCCTCGCCACAGCACGACGGGATCGTCATGAAGATCGGCTTCACGATGATGCCCGATCGCTCAGGCCACCGACCCGGGATCGGTGTTGGCGCCACAGACAAGCGTGGCCACGCGCTCGCCCGCCACCGGCTTGTAGGCGCCGGCCATCAACGCGGCGAGGCCGGTGGCGCCCGCAGGCTCCGCCACGACGCGCAGCTCTTCCCATAGTGCGCGTTGGGCCATGCGCACCGCCTCGTCGCTCACCAACACCGACCTAGCGACCAGCTTCTGCGCCACCGCGAAGTTGGGCGTGCCGATCAGGCTCGCCCCCAGCGCATCGGCGGCGATGCCGGAAATCTTCACCTCGACCGGCCGGCCGGCCTTCAGCGCCTCGTGCAGGGTGGGCGTGCCTTCGGTCTCGACGGCCACGATCTTAGTGCCCGCGCCGATGGCCGCGGCACAGCCGGCGATCAGGCCGCCGCCGCCCACCGCCACCAGCAGCGTGTCGAACCGGGCCTGTTCGGCGAATTCCAGCGCGACGCTGCCCGCGCCCGCGAACACCACCGGATCTTCATAGGCCGGCACGATCAGCGCGCCCGTCTCGGCCGCGCGGGCCTCCGACGCGGCGCGCGCCTCCGCATAGACAGCGCCGATCTGATGCACGACGGCGCCGTAGGTTTTCAGCCGAGCCACCTTGGCGGGCGAGGCGATGGTGGGCACGAAGATCTCCGCCTTGTGACCAAGCGCCCGGGCCGCGTAGGCCGCGGCCGCACCATGGTTGCCACCGGAGGCCGCGACGATGCCGGCGGCCGGGACTTTTGTGGCCAGCAGCTTGTGGAAGGCGCCACGTCCCTTGAACGAGCCGCTGAGCTGCAGCGATTCGAGCTTCAGCGCCAGCGGGGCGGCGATGGCCAGCGACCCGGCCGCGAGCTCGATCGCGGGCGTGCAGCGCACATGCGGGCGGATGAGGGCCCAGGCAGCTTCGACGTCGGTGCGGGAGATCATGGAAATGTCGTCCTCATCTCATTCTCCTCCCCCGTCTCGGAGGAGGTGGCGCGCAGCGCCGGAGGGCGTAAGCCGCAATCGCATTGTCTGCCGGCTCGAGATCATGAAGCTCGGAGATATTCTGTGGGGCCTTCCCCCTCCGTCTCCTTCGGGGACACCTCCCCCGCGTGGCGGGGGAGGAGATGAAGGGCGTCACTTCCGGCAGGCCGCGACGTGGCGCAGATAGTGGTCGAAGTCGGGCGTCTGCGCCCGCGGGTCCTTGGCGCCCTCGTCGTAGCGGCGCAGCCGCACGGCCTCGGCGTGGAACGGGTCGGCGCGAAACGCCGCGACCTCGTCGGGCGACATGCGGCCGCCCTGCAGTTTCAGGCTGCGCACCGAGTCGGGCGTGAGCTTGCTGAAATAGTCCGGCTCGACGGTGCAGAGATAGCGCTTGGCCGTGACGTGGAGGCGGACAGGCTCGCTCACCTCGGGGCCGAAACGCTCGGCCAGCCATGTAGCGCCCAGCTCCTCGTGCACGTCGTCGACGCCGCGCGCGGCAGGATCCTCGCCGAGATCGTGGACCATGTGGCCGACGTCGTGCAGCAGCGAGGCCAGCACCGTGGCAGGCGGCGCATTGTCCGCCTCGGCCAGCGCCGCCGCCTGCAGCGCGTGCTGGAGCTGGTTGATGGCGCTCAATCCGTAGCGGCGCGTGGCGCGGCCGACGAAGATTTCCAGAAGTTCCCGGCGGAGTGCATCGCTCATACACCCTTTCTAGCATGAACCGGCGCGTAACCGGGAATCAGGGCCAGCGCTTTTTGCAACGGATCGATCTGCCAGGCGCGCGTCACAAAATCGCCATGCATGTCGAGGCCGCCGCAGGGCACGAAGGACGCCGTGCCCGGCGCCAGAGACCGCGGCAGGCCGTGCGTTACCGGGATGCGCCGCTTGGCCAGCAGCGCTTCCAGCGTCGCATTCTCTTCGCGCGTCGATTCGGTGAAGGCACTCAACAGGAATGCCTGCCGCCGGCGCGCGGCGAACCAGGCGGCGAACTTGTCTTCGTCGCCGTAGAGCGCATCCATCAGGATGACGCCCTTGAGGCGATGGTTGGCGCCGCCGCGGTCCAGCGCATAGGCGGCGGAGAGATAGCCGCCGCTGTAGGCCACCATCACGACCGGCGCGAGATTGAAGGCGCGGCCGGCGCTTTGGGCACCGTAGAGGCGCATCAGCCGTTCGGCGGCCTCGTCGAGATAGGTGGCGAAGTGTCCGCCGCGCCAGAAATTGCCGGCGCTGGAATCGGCGGCATCGAGGGCGAGCTGCGGTGCCACCAGGGCCACGTTCAGGCCCGACTCGGCCACCTGGCGCGGCACGGCCTGGCGGGCCATCACGTCGCGTTCGAGCGTGGCGCCCTGGCCGTGGAGATAGAGCACGATCAGCACCGGACGCGCCGGGTCGAAGCCGGGTGGGAGGTAGAGCAGCGAGCGGCGGTCGCTGTAGGTCGGGTCTTCCCAATAGACGTCGCCGCGGCCCGTGGTGTGGCCGCGTCGCTGGGCGTCGCGCGCATCGAGAAACGGCTTGGTCGTGCCGGGAATGAGCCCGCGATAGGGGAACGGCGAGGCGTTGAAGGCGATGAGCTGCGTCTTCGCCGCCTTCGGGGGTGGCGGAGGCGGCGGCTTGGTTGGCTGCCTGTTCTGGGCGCGCGCGGCCGTCGGCATCAGGATCGCCCCGGCCAGCAGCGCCCGGCGCTTCACGCCGTCGCTGGCCGCCCCGCCCCCATCGCCTGGAGCTGGAGCGGTTTCAGCACCGAGAAGAAGGCGGGCAGCGCCACCAGGTAGGCGGCGGCGCCCACCAGCACGACGGCCGGCAAGCCGAAGCTGGTCGCCACGATCGGCACCAGGGCAGCGCCGATCACCGAGAAGCAGCCGTTGATGCCCCAGGCCCAAAGAAACATGTGGTCCTTGCCCAGGCGACCGAGCGTGGTCATGGCCGTGGGCATGGGGAAGCCCATCAGGAAGGCAGGCGGGAAGATCAGCAGCAGGCAGAGCAGGATGCGCAACACGTAGGGAAGCGTCCCGATCCAGTCGAGCGCGTAGTCGATGGTGAAAGCGTAGAGCACCAGGATCAGGAAGATCGCGAGGAAGACCTTTGGCATGAAGCTACGCGCCCGGTCGAGATAGCGCTCGGAGAAGTAGCTGCCGCAGCCCGAGAACACCAGCATGCCGGTGATCAGCACCGAGGCCGATACCGTGGCGTTGGAAAGCGCCAGGATGAAGTGCGAGATCATGCCGACCTCGACGATGATGTAGCCGAGGCCCAGGCAGAGGAAGTAGATCAGCGTGCCGAACTTGCCGGGATAGCGGCTGAAGATGGTGCGCCAGCCGAAGACCACGGGGAACAGCACGAGGGTAAGGGCGAAGATCGTGGCGATCCCCAGCGTCGCCCAC
>RGPT01000114.1 GCA_010032545.1 Alphaproteobacteria bacterium | reverse complement strand
CCACCGCATAGCCGTCGAAGCCGATCGCGGTGAGGGCCGCCACGCTCTCGGCGCGCAACGCTGGAAAGACGCTGCCCTGGACGATGCCGAACAGGCCGTAGCCCGGCCGGTCGACGAAGGCACGCTTGCCGCGCTCGGCCCATTTCATGGAGAGCCGCATGGATGAGGCCGCGGCGGGCTCCTCGACAGGCCAGGTCGTGCACTCGTCGAACGACATGGTGATGTCGGCGTCGAGCAGATGCTGGATCTCGATGGAGCGTTCGGGGGTGAGCCGGTGCTGCGAGCCGTCGATCGGCGAACGGAAAGTGACGCCATCGGCGTCGAGCTTGCGCAGGTCCTTCAGCGACATCACCTGGAAGCCGCCCGAATCGGTCAGGATCGGTCCCGGCCAGTTCATGAACCTGTGCAGCCCGCCCAGGGACGCCACGCGCTCCGCGCCCGGCCGCAGCATGAGGTGAAAGGTGTTGCCCAGCACGATCTCGGCGCCGGTCTCGGCGACGGACTGCGGCAGCATCGCCTTCACCGTCCCTGCGGTGCCGACCGGCATGAAGGCCGGCGTCTCGACAGTGCCGTGCGCCGTCGTGATGCGGCCGCGCCGGGCGAGGCCGTCGCTGCCCAGGAGATCGAAGGAGAGACTCATCGGCGCAACAGACAACAATCGCCGTAGGAATAGAAGCGGTATCGCTCGCGCACCGCATGCGCATAGGCGGCCTGCATGCGCTCCAGCCCGGCAAAGGCCGCGACCAGCATGAACAGCGTCGAGCGCGGCAGGTGGAAGTTGGTGAGCAGCAGGTCGATGGCACGGAAGCGGAAGCCCGGCGTGATGAAGATGTCGGTCTCGCCGGTCCATGGCCTCACCGCGCCGTCATGCAGACGCGCGACCGCTTCGAGGAGCCTGAGCGACGTCGTTCCGATCGAGACGACCCGGCCGCCCGCAGCGCGCGTCGCGGTGACAGCGCGCGCGGTCGCCTCCGGCACCTCGCCCCATTCGGCGTGCATGACATGGGCATCGGTGTCGTCGACGCGCACCGGCTGGAAGGTCCCGGCGCCGACATGCAGCGTGACGCCGGCCGTGGCGATGCCGGCCTCGACCAGCGCCGCCATCAGCGCGGGCGTGAAATGAAGCCCCGCCGTCGGTGCGGCGACAGAGCCGTCGTGCTTGGCGAACAGCGTCTGGTAGTCGGCGCGGTCCTGGGCATCGGCGGTGCCGCCGCGGATGTACGGCGGCAGCGGCACGGCGCCGCCCTGCTCCAGGGCGCCCAGGAATGCGGGGCCCACCCTGTCGAACGCCAGCACGACCGATCCATCCTCGTTCTTGGCCGCGACCGTGGCGCCAAGGCCACCCGCGAAGGTAAGGCCGTCACCGACCTTCAGCCGCTTGGTGGGCCGGGCGAAAGAGAGCCAGCGCCCTTGGCCGAGATCGCGGATCAGCAGCGCTTCGACCTTGCCACCGGCCGGCCGCGTGCCGAGCAGGCGGGCCGGGATCACCTTGGTGTCGTTGAAGACCAGCAGGTCGCCCCGGCGCAACAGGCCGGGCAGGTCGCGCACGCCGCGATCGTGCAAACCCTCTGGTGCCACATCGAGCAGCCGCGCCGCATCCCGCGGCGAGACGGGCCGCTGGGCGATGAGGTCTTGAGGCAGCTCGAAGTCGAAGAGATCGACGCGCATCAGGCGTCAGGTCTGGCCGATATCCATGACGTCGGCATCGGAATCGTCGACCGGCGGTAGTGCGTTGGCGTCGACCAGGGCGACGAAGCGGTGGACGCCATCGACCACCACGCGCTTCACGCGGGCGCGCGTTTCCAGGCAATGGAGGTGCGCCAGGGTCTCGCCGAACGCGAAGACGATCTGGTTGTTGTCGAGATGGCGCGGGAACAGCACTGGCACCATGTCCCAGCCGGTGGCGCCCTCGGCGCCGCGCAGCGTGATGGCATGGGTGATCTCGTTCAGCCGCGCGTCGTGATGGGCCACGAGCTGGTCGAGTCGCGTGTGCAGGCCAATGAAGGGGAAGCCGTGGGAGGGCAGCACCAGAGCATCGGCCGGAAGGCGGCGGAAGCGCGAGAAGCCATCGAGGAACCAGGTCAGCGCATCGGCCAGCGGCTCGTTCGGCCAGACGCCCACATTGGTGCTGATCTTGGGCAGCACCTGGTCGCCCGCGATCATCACGTTGAGTTCGGGGCACCACAGCGATGCATGCTCCGGCGCGTGGCCGCGACCCACGATCACGTCCCAGCGGTGGCCGCCGATGGTGATGGGATGCGCATGGATCAGGCGCTGGAAGGCGGTTGGCAAGGGCACCACGCCCTTGGCGTAGCCACCCTTGTGACGATGGAAGTTGGCGATGCGGTCGGGCGGCACGCCGTTCCGAGCCACGTGGGCGGCGCGCGTGTCCTCGCTTTCGACGAAGTCGTTGCGCGCGGCCTGCGCGCTCATGTACTCGCCGAGCGTCATCCAGAGCGGCGCGTTCCACTTTTCGCACAGCCAGCCCGCGAGTCCGATGTGATCGGGATGGAGATGGGTGCCGATCACCCGCGTCACCGGCTTGCCGCCCAGCTTCTCGGCGAAGATCTTCTCCCACAGGCCGCGCGTGTCTTGCGAATTGATTCCGGTGTCGACGATGGTCCAGCCGGCCTTTTCCTCGATCATCCACAGATTGATGTGATTGAGCTGGAACGGCAGCGGCATGCGCAGCCAGTAGATGCCGGGGGCGACGTTCTTGATGTCGCCGGGCTCCGGCACGTCGCCGCAGGGAAAGCGCAGCTGCGCGAGAAGGCGTTGGGATTCGGTGATGGCGTCAGGCATGGCGGCAACGTAGCCCAGATTTCCTCCCGAAACATATGGGGAGGAAGCCTATTTGACTGCTCGCCATGCGATATCGCGGCGGCAAAAGCCCTCCGGCCAGTCGATCAGGTCGACGGCGCGATAGGCGCGTGCACGGGCTTCCTCGACGGTTGGCGCGATCGCGGTGACGTTCAGGACCCGACCGCCGTTGGCCAGAGTGCGCCCGCCCTCGACCTTGGTGCCGGCATGGAAGATCTCCACGCCCTCGACCTTGCCAGCCTCGGCGAGGCCGCGGATCTCGCTGCCATTCTTGTAGGCATCGGGATAACCCCGGGTCGCCAGGATGACGGTCAGCGCCGTCTGGTCGGACCAGCGCAGGTCGAGATGCTTCAACCCGCCGTCGGCGCAGGCGATCAGCGCCGGCACGATGTCGGATTTGAGCCGCATCATCAGCACCTGGCACTCGGGATCGCCGAAGCGGCAATTGTACTCGACAAGGCGCGGGCCGTTCTTGTCGATCATCAGCCCGGCGTAGAGCACGCCCTTGAAGGGCAGGCCTTCCGCCTTCATGCCGCGCACGGTCGGCAGGACGATCTCGCGCATCGCGCGATCGAACATCGCCTGATCGAGAAGGGGCACGGGCGAGTAGGCCCCCATGCCGCCGGTGTTGGGCCCCTTGTCGCCATCGAAGGCGCGCTTGTGATCCTGCACGCCCACGAGCGGCAGCACATCTTCGCCGTCGCAGAGCGCGAACAGACTCACCTCTTCGCCGGCCATGAACTCCTCGATCACCACCGAGGCGCCGGCCGTGCCAAAGCGGTTGCCCGCCAGCATGTCGCGCACCGCGTCGATGGCCTGGTCGACCGTCTCGGCTACGATCACGCCCTTGCCGGCCGCCAGCCCATCGGCCTTGACCACGATCGGCGCACCCCCAGTCTTGAGATGGGCGGCCTTGATGTAGGCAATGGCCTTGTCCAGGTCGGTAAAGCGCTCGTAGGCCGCGGTCGGAATGTTGTGGCGACTGCAGAGTTCCTTGGTGAAGCTCTTGGAGCCTTCGAGCTGGGCCGCGGCCTTTGAGGGTCCGAAAACCTTGATGCCGGCTGCCGCAAAACCGTCGGCCATGCCCGCCACCAGCGGGGCATCGGGGCCGATCACGACAAAGTCGATTTGCAGGCGCTGGGCCAGCGCCACCTGGCCGGGGATATCTTCGGCGCCGACGGCGACGCATTCGGCGACCCGGGCGATTCCGGCATTGCCGGGCGCGCAGTAGAGCTTGGTGCAAAGCGGCGAGGCCGAGATGGCCCAGCACAGCGCATGTTCGCGGCCGCCGCCGCCCACCACCAGGATTCGCATGGCGAGGCTTTGACCACAGTTTGCGCCGTCGGCACAAGCGGCTAGGCTGCCGCCGCCCATGGAAAACGACGATCTTCCCGCCGCCGTCAGCAATGTCCCGGAATTCTCCGTCTCCGAGCTCTCCTTTGCCCTGAAACGCGAGATCGAGACCGCCTTTCCGCGGGTGCGAGTACGTGGCGAGATCAGCCAGCCTTCCTTCCCGCGCTCTGGCCACTGCTATTTCCGCCTGAAGGACGAGAATGCCGTGATCGACGGCGTTGCCTGGAAGGGCACGATTCCGCGGCTGGGCATCAAGATCGAGGAGGGGCTGGAGGTCATCGCCACCGGCAAGCTCACGACCTACGCCGGCTCCTCGCGTTACCAGATCATTGTCGATCGGCTGGAATTGGCGGGCGAAGGCGCGCTGCTCAAGCTCCTGGAAGACCGGCGCAAGAAGCTGCAGGCCGAGGGCCTGTTCGATCCTGACCGCAAGCGTCCGTTGCCGTTCCTGCCCGAAGTGATCGGCGTGGTGACCTCGCCCTCGGGGGCGGTGATCCGCGACATCCTCCATCGCCTGGCCGATCGCTTTCCGCGCCATGTCCTGGTGTGGCCGGTCGCTGTCCAGGGCGAGAAGGCAGCGGCCGAAGTGGCGGCGGCGATCGCCGGCTTCAACCGGCTCCCAGGCAGGGAACAAGGTGGCGGCAAGGTGCCGCGGCCCGATGTGCTGATCGTGGCGCGCGGCGGCGGCAGCCTCGAAGACCTCTGGGCCTTCAATGAGGAGATCGTGGTCCGTGCTGCCGCGGCTTCCGATATCCCGCTGATCTCGGCCGTGGGCCACGAGACCGACACCACCCTGATCGACTTCGCCTCCGACCGGCGGGCGCCGACTCCAACCGCCGCGGCCGAGATGGCGGTGCCGGTGCGCGCCGATCTTCTGACCGAGACGTTGGATTACGCCAAGCGCCTCGCAGGCGGCATGACCCGCCTCTTGCGCGAATCGACCATGGAACTTGCGGGTCTCGCGCGCGGCCTCGGCGATCCGCGCCGCCTGATCGAGGAGCGCCAGCAGCGGCTCGACGTCAGTGGCGAGCGCCTGGCGCTGGCTACGCGCCAGCTCGTCGAGCGCCAGGCCAACGCGCTGGCGGCAGCGCGCCTCGCCAGCCCCCAACGCGTTATCGAGGCCAAGCAGCAACTTCTGGCCGGCGAAGCGCGTGCGCTCGACGGGGCAATGAAGAGGTTCAAGGGTGACGCGCTGCAAAAGTACGGTAGAGCCTTTGATCGGCTCGAACAGTTCGGGGATCGCCTGAAGCGTCACAGCAACGACCTGCTCGTCCAGGGGCAGCGCCAGGTCGACCAGGCAGCCAAGCTTCTGGAAAGCTATTCCTTTCACTCCGTGCTGACCCGCGGCTTTGCCCTGGTGCGCGATCAGGATGGCGCGCCGGTGCTGGCCGCGGCCGGCACGCGCACGGGCGATGCGCTGCAAATCCAGTTCGCCGACGGCCGCATCGGCGCCCGCGTCACCGACGCGCCGACCACGGCCCCACGCCCGGTCGCCGCACCGCCGCGTCGTCGCGATGGCGGCGGCGGCAATCAGGGCTCGCTTCTCTAGAGGGGAGAAACCATGACCACCGCACCGCTGTCGGCCGAGACGATGAAGAATTTCCTGTATGCGAGCACGGCCACCGTCTCGATGCAGATGCTGAAGCGCGGGTTCCGCAATTGCGCCGTGAACGGCGTGCGGCCGCTGAACCCCAAGGCGACGCGCCTGGTCGGACCGGCGTTCACCCTGCGCTACATCCCCGGCCGCGAGGATCTCGACAAGCCGCCGACACCCGGCGATCCGCCGACAGCGCAGCGGGCGGCGATCGAGGACACGCCCGCGGGCTCGGTGCTGGTGATCGGCACCGAGGGCAACACGCGCTCCGGCACCTTGGGGGATATTCTGGCGCTGCGGCTGAAGGTGCGTGGCGTTGCCGGCGTGCTGAGCGATGGCGCCATGCGCGACACCCCGGTCATCGGCAAGTTCGACTTTCCCGTCTACTGCACGGCCGCCGCGGCGCCGCCCAGCATGGCCAACCTGCATCCTGTCGAGGTCCAGACGCCGGTCGGCATCTGCGGCGTGCCGGTCTATCCCGGCGACGTGATCGTGGCCGACGAGGACGGCGCCATCGTCGTGCCGCGGCATATCGCCGACGAGGTCGCGCGCGATTCCTTTGAGCAGGAGCGGCTGGAGAAATTCGTCGCCATTCGCATCGGCCAGGGCCGGGAAATCACCGGGGTCTACCCGCCCAACGATCAGACGAAGAAGGACTATGCGGCCTGGATCAAGGCCGGAGAGCCAGCGAACTGGCCTGCCTAGCGTCCCGCCCCGCTACTTGAGCTCGGCCAGATCGCCGTAGGGCTTGGTGATCAGCTCGAGCAGGTGGCCGTTGGGGTCCTCGAAGTAGACGCCGCGGCCGCCCCAGAGGTGGTTGATCTCGCCGGGGCCGCTCTTGTTGGGATGCGCGTAGTAGGGGATGCCCTGCGCCTTCAGCTTGGCGAAGCCGGCATCGAACTCCGTGTCGTCGACCAGGAAGGCGTAGTGCTGGGTCCGCACGTCCTTGGAGTCGACGAAGTCGAGCGTCACGCCGTTGCCGGTACGCACCGGCACGAAATGTCCCCATGGCGCTTCGGGCTGCACGCCCAGGATATCGGCCAGGAAGCTGGCCGAGGCGTGCTTGTCCTTGGCCGGGATGATGAGGTGGTTGAGCGAAGGCATGGGGCTCCTGCTGGGGGTGCCTCGATCCGGGGCGTCGATCGCGGATGCAAGGCGGCCGTCGCTCAATTGTAACGGGTGTGCGTTACAAAGTCAGACGCTGTGGTCGACCCAAGGAAAACAAAAGACTCTGCGCCCCCCTCCACAAACAAGGAAAGCACCCAAATGAGTGGCTTTTTGGACGCGCTGAAAGTGCAGCGCTGGGACGACCATCGCTACTATCATCACAGCCTCGTCAATCAATCGCTTCACTTCGTCAGTGCGACGAGCTTCCTCGTCGCCTATGTACTGGCCTTCTCCGACCCGGCGATGGCCGCCCTGATCGGCTGGCTGGTTGCCATGACGACCCGCCAGGTCGGCCACCTGTTCTTCGAGCCGCGGGGCTACGATCAGGTCAACCAGGCCACCGACGACTACAAGGAAGAGATCAAGGTCGGCTACAACATCAAGCGCAAGCTCGTTCTGTTGGCGATCTGGGCGGCCTCGCCGCTCCTGCTGGTCCTCGATCCCACGCTGCTCGGCGTCTTCGCACCGCATGCCGACATGGCCGAATTCGTCCGTCACGTCGGCGAGCTCTGGCTGGTCGTCGGCCTGGCCGGCATCGCCTTCCGGGCGCTCCAACTCTTCATCCTGCAGGATGTCCAGACGGGTCTGGTGTGGGTGACCAAGATCGCCACCGATCCATTCCACGACATCAAGCTCTATCACCGCGCGCCGCTGCAGGTGCTGACGGGCAGGCGGACGGCCGACGCCGCCTCGGAGGAGACCTCCGAAGCCATTGCCGAGGATGCTATCGAACCGATCCCGGTCGAAGTCTCAAAGTCGCGCGTCTAGGGGGCGGGCGCCGACGACGCTGTCGGGCGTGCTGCTTCCGGATATCCAGGGCGCAACATAGTGGCCGAGCATTTCGCGCAGGATGCGCCGCTTGACTGCTCGGTCGGTGCCAAGGGCACCGACCTCCCACCAGCCGCCGCGTTGCATCGCTTCGGCCGCGGCGATGAAGCGTTCGGCCACGGCCTCGAAGTCGGCCTCGGTGTAGTTCAGGGAGAAAATCAGCCGGCCGGTCCCGATCCAGCTCAAGGCCAGGCCCTCGGCCCTGAGGTAGTACTGGAACATCCAGTTGTAGCGCGACGATCGCGCGTAGCAGACCGTCCAGATCGACGACAGGTGAGCCACCTGGACGGGCAGGCCGCGTTCGGCGAGCCGTCGGTTCAGCGAGGCAGTGCGCCGGTCCCAGGTGGCGTCGAGCTCGCCGTAGAGCGCCTTCATTTCCGGGGTATCGAGATGGCGCAGGAATTCGTTCATCGCCGCCATGACGTAGGGATGGGAGTTGAACGTGCCGCGCGCGAAGCAGACATCGACCGGGCGATCGTCGCGGAAGCGTTTCATGTACCTGTGGTCGCCGCAGACGACGCCGACAGGCAGGCCGCCGCCCACCGTCTTGCCGTAGGTCACGAGGTCGGCCTCGACGCCGAAATATTCCTGGGCACCGCCCAGGGCCAGGCGGAAGCCGACGAAGACTTCGTCGAAGATCAGGACGATGCCGCGCTCGCTGCAGACAGTGCGGAGCTGCTTCAGCCAGCGGGCATAGGTGGCGCGGTCGATGTTCGCGTCTCGCCGGCTGTGGATCAGGGTCGAATCGGCGGGGGCGGCCTGGTTGGGGTACAGGGCCTGAGATGGATTGACGAGGACACAGGCAATGTCGCTGCGGCGGCGCAGTACCTCGAGAGTGGCTGCAGACATGTCTGCGAGGGTATAGGTGTCGTGCGCGGGCACCGGATTGCCGACGCCGGGCTGCACGTCGCCCCACCAGCCGTGATAGGCACCACAAAAGCGCACGAGATGCGAGCGTCGGGTGTGGTAACGGGCGAGTCGAACCGCCTGCATGACCGCCTCGGTGCCCGACATGTGGAACGAGACTTCGTCCTTGCCGGAAATGCGCGCCAGGCGTGCGACGTTGTCGGCCACCAGCGAGGGATACGCGCCCAGCACCGGCCCGAGTGCATCGACGCGCCCGGCACCGCGGTCCATGCACGCCTTGTAGAAGTCGTAGCCCAGCAGGTTGACGCCGTACGACCCTGTCAGGTCGTAACAGACATTGCCGTCGAGGTCGGTGACCTTGACGCCCTCCGAGGCGGCAAGAAACGAGCCCATGGGGAAGCTCGCCTTCGCCAGCCGGCTGAACTGGAACGGCACGCGATAGGTCTCGGTGAATTGCAGGTCGGAGATGTGTCGGGCCGCCTCCTTCGTCTGCTCCAGCGTCCGCTGATATTTCGTCTGGAACAGGTGCGAGAGGCGTTCGAATTCAGCGCGGCGCCGGATGGCGATCTCTGTCGACGCGTCGTCGGCGCGAAAGAACTGCCCATCGCCGAAGGTGTAACTGGGCACCAGGGCAGCGATGCGACGCGACAGGCGCGAATGCCCGCCCAACGACCGGTACTTGGCACGTGAAAGAGCGAGTCGGACATTGAGTTTTATGGCCACCACACCGAGCAACAGGGCGGCGATGACGAGGCCTGTGGCCGAGGCAAAACTCCACTCGATATCCATCGATTTTCCCTAGCTCCCCTGAAGGTAAAGATGATCCGTTCGGAACTCGCGAAGGTGCTGCAGCACGAGGACATCAACTTTCTGCTGACGAACCGCATTCCCCGCCGGCTGGCGACGCGCTTCCTCGGCTGGTTCAGCCGGATCGAGCACCCCTGGCTGGCGCGGGCATCGATCGCGGTCTGGCGGCTGTTCGCCGATCTCGATCTCCGGGACGCGAAGCAGCAGACCTTCAACAGCCTTCATGCCTGCTTCACCCGCGAGCTGAAGCCTGGCGCACGCCAGGTTGACGCCGACCCGCAGGTGTTGACGAGCCCCTGCGATGGCATCGTCGGTGCCTGTGGGACCATCGACGGCATCGAACCGCTTCAAGCCAAGGGATTTGCCTATTCCCTGCGCGATCTGCTGCACGACCCGGCGCTGGTCGAGGCCTACCGTGACGGGCTCTATGTCACGCTCCGGCTTACTTCGAGCATGTATCACCGCTTCCACGCGCCGCACGACGGTATCGTCGAGCACGTGACCTACATCTCGGGCGACACCTGGAACGTCAATCCGATCGCGCTCCGACGTATCGAGGAATTGTTCTGCAAGAACGAGCGTGCGGTGATCCGTGCGCGGCTTGGGGGATCCGGTCATCTGGTGACCCTGGTACCAGTCGCCGCGATCCTGGTAGCCAGTATCCGCCTGCATTTTCTCGATGTGACGATGAACATGAACTACCGCGGCGCCAGCGAGATCGACTGCAACGCAGGCTTCCGGAAAGGCGAGGAACTCGGCTGGTTCGAGCATGGTTCGACGATCATCGTGTTTGCGCCGCCGGGCTTCAGTCTGTGCAACGGCATCCGGGAAGGCGCCGTCTTGCGGATGGGCTGCGCACTCATGCACCTGCCCTGACCGGGTGTGACCGGCCGCCTCTCAGGAGGCCGCTGCATCGGGTACGGCGCGACGCTTCAGCAGCAGCTGCCAGGCGTCGCGCGGGATCGGCTGCAGCGCGGCGAGAAACTGCGCCGCGCATCTTTCCCAGGTAAAGGTCTCGGCATGGCGGCGGCAGGCCTCGGGATCGCCGGTCGCGGCGGCAAGGCAGGCGGTGCGCAGATCCTCGTCGATCGCGCCGACGCCGGGCACTGTCACGACGTCGAGCGGGCCGGGCACGGGATAGCCCGCCACCGGGACGCCGGACGCCAGCGCTTCGACCATGACCAGGCCGAAGGTGTCGGTGCGGCTGGGAAACACGAAGCAGTCGGCCTGAGCGTAGCGCATGGACAATTCCTCGGTGTCGACGGACCCGAAGAACTGAATGTTTCCGTATTGGCGCTTGAGCGCGGCGAGTTGCGGGCCGCCGCCGACCACCCATTTGGTGCCAGGCAAGTCGAGATCGAGGAAGGCCTTGATGTTCTTTTCGATGGCGACGCGGCCGGCATAGAGCCAGATCGGCCGTTCCCCACTATGCGCGTCCTCGAGGCGCGGCTTGAAGGCGGTGATGTCGACGCCACGCGACCATGGCACCAGGTTCCGGAAGCCGCGCGCGGCCAGCTCGTCGCGGATCGTCTGCGCCACCACCAGCACGCCGGCAGACGGTGCATGGAAGCGCCGCACGAAGGCATAGCTCCACGACACCGGCAGGCGGATGCGGGCGTGGACGTATTCCGGGAAGCGCGTGTGGTAGGCCGTGGTGAAGGGGATGTTGCGCTTCAGGCAGAAAGCGCGAGCGGCCCAGCCCAGCGGACCCTCGGTCACCAGATGGATCGCATCGGGCGCGAACAGCTTCAGCATGTGAGCCAGGCGCGCTGAAGGAAACAGCGAGAGGCGGATCTCGGGATAGGTCGGGCAGGGCAGCGTGTGGAAACGGTCGGGGCCGAACACTTCCACGTCGTGGCCCTGGGCGCCCAGAAGCTGCGACACGGTCTCGATGGTGCGAACCACGCCGTTGATCTGCGGCCGCCAGGCATCGGAGATGATGGCGATGCGCAAGCGGGATTACTCCGCCGCCAGCCGTACCGGCTCGAGCCGCGTCGGCAACCTCGACGTCTCGCGCGCTTGTTCCTCGGCCCAGTGCACAATACGCAGCCGGCCGTCGAAATCCTCGACCAGCGCCGTGCAACTCTCGACCCAGTCGCCGTCGTTGCAGTACAGGATGCCGTCGATGTCGCGGATCTCGGCATGATGAATGTGACCGCAGACAACGCCATCGACACCGCGCCGGCGTGCCTCGCCAGCCACGGCGTGCTCGTAATCGGCGATGAACTGGACGGCGTTCTTGACCTTGTGCTTCAGGAACGCCGACAGCGACCAGTAGGGCAGGCCGAGCTTGCGGCGGCCCCAGTTGAACCAGGTGTTGAGACGCAGCGCCCCGCCATAGGCCCAGTCGCCCAGGATCGCGAGCCAGCGCGCATAGCGCACGATGCCGTCGAACTGGTCGCCGTGGATGATCAGCAGCTTGCGGCCTTCCGGCGTTTCGTAGACGACTTCGTCCTCGACCCGTACATCGCCGAAGGTGAGCTGGCAGTATTGCCGCGCCGCCTCGTCGTGGTTGCCGGGGATGTAGACGACGTTGGTGCCCTTGCGTGCCTTGCGCATGATCTTCTGCACGACGTCGTTGTGGCTCTGCGGCCAGTACCACCAGCGTTTCAGTCGCCAACCGTCAACGATGTCGCCGACGAGGAATAGATGCTCGCTCTCGTTCTTCCTGAGGAAGTCGAGCAGAAGCTCGGCCTGGCATCCGCGTGTTCCGAGATGAATGTCGGACAGGAAGATGGCGCGGTGGCGGGCTGGAAGATGACGCTCAACAACTGTCATGAGGTCACGGTCATGTGGATAAAGCTCGACCGCCCCTAAATCTGTCGCGCGCGATTGCGCGACACACAGCAGATTGTGTATGGAGGCCGTTGCGTGGCCGTGAATCGGTTGTGACATTTGGATGACATTCGCCTTGGAAAGAGCCGTCCTGCTCATTCTCAATCCAACCGCCGGCCGACGCCGTCGCGGACTGGTCGATGGCGTGGTGCGTCGCGTGCGCGCGCTTGGCTGGACCGTCGACCTTGTGGAGACGGCGGCGGCGGGTGACGCGCGGCGGATCGCCGAGACCTGTGACCCCAACCGCTATGCCGTGATCGCCGTCGCCGGCGGTGACGGCACCATCAACGAGGTCGTGAACGGGCTTGCCCGGCGCGCGGCGGAGGGGCCGGCATTGGGGATCGTGCCGCTCGGGACCGCCAACGTTCTGGCGCACGAGCTTGGCCTCGGCTTTTCAGCCGCCGCGGTGGCGCAGACGCTGACAGCCGGGCGCGAAATCCTGATGCAGCCGGGCGAGGCGAGCGGCCAGGGGGATTCCGCCAGTTTGGAGACCGATGAGAACGACATCGTCCAAGCCGTGGTTTCGCTCGATGATCTCGTGTGCCATCCGCCAGGTCGCTCGTTGCATGTCTTCAGCAGACATGACGCGGGTTCGGGCAACAAAAACGCCTCCATAGGGAGGCGTGAGTCGTCGTTCGCGTTCAGCCAAAAGAATCAGCCACGGGTGTTTCCTCCTGTCCGTGCGAGCCTCACAGGACTCGCTTCACGGTCAGAACGGGATACTAACGCACCGCTGCAGCAATGGCCGACAGGACACCGTTCACGAACTTTCCACTGTC
>RGPT01000113.1 GCA_010032545.1 Alphaproteobacteria bacterium | reverse complement strand
GGCGGCGGCGGCGGTGGCGCGGGCGGCAGCGGCATGGGCGGCATCGAAGGCGCACCTGAAAACAAGCACATGTGAGTCACTCCTGTCGGTCAGAGGTCATGGAAAAAGTCGTAGTCGTGGTCCTGGTCGAGAATGCGTGGCTGCAGGTCGGCTTCGCGGCGTTGCCACTGGGGATGGACCGGCTGGGCGAAGGTCAGCGCCAGCGCATCGCCCAGGTCGGGCGAGGCAAGGCCGCGCTTCTTCATGTCGTCCTTTCGCTCGAGCTGGATGGCGTTGCGGGCGTCGTAGCCGTACTCCACGCCAGTGAGGTCCTGGACGAGGGTGGGATCGTCGACGATGGCGCCCGCCTTCAGCCAGTCCTTCATGCGTCCCCAGATCTCGGCGCGCTTGTTGGCGTAAAGCGGACCGGTGCCTTCTGGCGCCCAGCCGTCGGGCCGGCCGGCGAAGTTGACGCCGATCACGTGTGGCACGCCGAGTTGGCGCAGCCGGTCGACCACGCCGCCACCCACGCCGCCCTCGTCTACGAAGATGGCGTCCGCGTGGTAGTGCGCGGCCATCTCGGTCATCGAACACCACGATGGTGCGCTTGCCATGGTTGTGCAGGCCGGCGAAGGCCTCGGCGTTGGTCTCCGACCACGGCACGAGATCGAGCCGCCAGATCTGCGCGTGGCCAACCACCCTGGAAGCGAAGGAGGTCGACGTGAGATCGAACCACTCGCGGTATTTCCATCGCCGCAGCCACTTCGCCATCTCCGCCCAGGTCTTGGTGCGAAGCTGGGATTCGGTATTGGCCGTGACGACTCCGCGCGTGTCCTGATGCGTGCCCATGGCCCACAAAAGGGTCCAGGCAACCAGCGCCGACTTGCCGACCCCGTGCCCCGAGGCCACAGCAACCCGCACCGCCTCGTCTGGTGTGCCGAGCCGGTCACCGATCTCTTGCAACACTTCGCGCTGCCAGTCGTCGGGCTCGGCGTCTAGCGTCTGCGTCACGAAGCCCAAGGGATCGCGCGCCCAGCGCGCGGTCGCCTCGAGCAACGGCGCAGCATCGACCTTCGCATCTCGGCGCATCGGGCTCTCTCCCATGAACGATCATTCAGCAATTGCGGCACCGGACGGGCCTGAATGCCCCCGTAATGCCTTGCGGGCGTCAGCCTGCGGTCAGGGTCGGCGGCAACAGTGCCGTCATGGTCTACAAGCTCAACATTCTGCATTTCCTCGTGGCCCTCGGCGCCACCGGCTGCGCCGGCGTCCTCCTGCGCGAGGCACGCGGCCGCCTGCTGCGGCCCGTGCGCCTGTTCGCGGCACCGTTCCTGGCCGCGGTCGCGGCGCTGTTCCTGCTGGCGCTGGTGGCGCCCGAGGCGCGCGAGCCCCGGCTGTGGGCGGTGGCGCTGGCGCTGGGCGGGCTGTCCGGAGCACTGCGCGGCTTCGCCATGACGCTGCAGGTCGACCACATGTGGTCGCTGATCCGCCTGCCGCGCGGCCGCGACGGGCTGTGGACGGCGGCAATGCTGGCGGGCCTTGCCCTGCTCACCGTGATGCTCACGCTCACCGATGGCGAGACGGGGTCCTACGAGGCGCTGGCGGCCGCCGCGGCGGCGGCGACGGCGGGCTACCTGGGCGGCCGCGCGCTGGCGCTCTACGTCCGCACCGCCCACGCGCCGCACCGCGACCTCGGACGCCGGCTGGCCCATCGCTGACGGCGCATCGCCGACGGCGGATCGCCGGACAGGCGACGGCCGACGTGGCCGGCGGCCGGACGGCCGCGAAGAACGGAACTATCGGGAACGCGGAACGTTCCCCAACGCGCCGCTCCGCGGGGCGTGCTACGGTCCACACCGTCGGCGCAACACCCGACGGTGCCGGATGCAGGCCGATGCGTGTTGCGCCGGCAACTTCACGCAGCTGTCATCCGGCGCATTGTAGGCTCGGTCCGTGTACAAACATCTGAATCTCCTGCACCTCGTTCTCGCCCTGGGGGCCGCCGCCGCCGTTTACCTTGCGCTGCGCGAGACCCGCGGTCGCGTCATGCGTCCTGCCCGGCTCGGTTTCCTGCCGCTGGTGGCGGTCGCGCTGGCGGCGATCCTGCTGCTGTTCCAGCTCGCGGCAAAGCAGCCGGCCTGGATGTTTGGCCTTGCCCTGCCGTTCGCGGTCGCCCTCGAGATCGGCGGCGCGCTGGCCGGCCCGCCCGGCATTCCCTGGCGACTGGTGGCGGCGGCAGTCGCCATCCTGTGCGCGGGCCTCGTCGTCGGCCGGGCCCTCGCCCTGGCGGTCCGGCTCTGGCGAGCGCCCCATGTGGACCTCCGCCGGTAGAAGGGACCAGACCTTCCCGTCCCCCGCTCAAGATGATGGGCGTCGAGCGGGATTCGTGGGATTGTCGGCCAATGCTGATCAACGTCTATGCCGCCCAGACCGTGATTGTCCTTGCTGCGGCGGCAGCGATGCTTTTTGCCATTCCGGAGGGCTGCCGCCGGGTGTTCCGCAAGTGGCAGCTGCTGTTTCCCGCTGCCCTGGCGGCGCTGGCGGCCGTCGTGCAGCTCATCTACCCCTCGCTGCTGGAACTCAACCAGCCGGAGATGTGGCAACTCTCGATCGTCGCCGCCGTGATCGGCGTTGCCCGTGGACAATTCATGCGCCTGGACGTCGACCAGATCTGGAACGTTGTCCGCCTGCCCCGCGCGCCCGAAGGGCTGCTGGCGGCGATCATGCTGATGCTGTTCGCCATCATCGGGGGGGCGGAAGCCCTGGTTTTCGAGCCCGCACGGGAACCGGAGGTCCCCGGTTTCCACCTTCTGATCGCAATCGGCATGACCATGGCGGCAGCCTTCCTCATCGGCCGTGCAGGCGCTGCCTGGTTCCGCATCCCGCATGTCCCGCATCAGGACCTGATCGAGCCGGCGGCCTAGCAGCGACCGGCGGGCCTGCGGCCGACGTCAGCCGGCGGGTCCGCAAGTCTCCCGCCCGTGCTGGCGCGGTTTTGGCAATCTAGCGAAATTCATATCATAAACCTGCTGAACCTGCAAATGATTATTTGACCCCATGGCCGACGAGGATATCCGCGCAATGCTCCCACGGGCACAGCCGGCGCGCCGATCCAGTCGATTCCGTGCATGCCTTTATGGCAACCCTACCGGCAGCTTGCGCTACTCCCCAGTCGCCGCACGCCTGACTATAATGTCCACATGACTCTCCAACGTGCCGCCCTATGGGCGATCGTGATCGCGGCTACGATGTACCTGCTGGTGGCAGGTCGCGGCCTGTTGATGCCGATCGTCCTGGGACTGGCGCTCTGGTACATGGTCGACGCCCTGGCGGACGCCTTCGAGCAGCCGCGGCTGGCCCATCTCCACCTTCCCCGGCCGATCGCGCTGACCGCCGCGGTCTGCGTCATCGGCGGCCTGTTCTGGGTGCTGGGCCGGACGATCGGCGCCAACGTGAAAGCCGTTGTCGCCGCAGCGCCCAACTACGAGAGCCGCCTGCAGCACCTGGTCACCGCCGGGGCCAAGATGATCGGCGTCGAACAGGCGCCGACGCTGGGCGAGTTGTTCGACCGCATCAGCCTTGCCGACACTCTCAGCAGCTTTGCCACAGCCGCAGCCTCGGTCGTGAGCGTTGCCGGCATCGTGGTCATCTATGCCGGCTTCCTGTTCGTCGAACAGGCTCATTTCGGCCGCAAGCTCGCGATCGTTTTCGGTCACGACAGTCACCAGGCGCGGGTGCGCGCGGTGCTGGAAAGGATCGACCGGGACATCCGGATCTACATCCGCATCAAGACCGCTTTGGCGACCGCCACCTCGATCCTGGGTTACTTCGTGATGGCCTGGGTTGGCGTCGACTTTGCCGGCTTCTGGGCGGTAATGCTGTTCTTCCTCTATTTCATCCCCACCGTGGGCTCGATCCTCGCCATTCTGGCGCCCGCCGTCCTCACTCTGGTCCAGTTCGATCACCTGACACCCTTCCTGATCGTGCTGTTCGTGATCGGCACCGTCCAGATCGTGACGGCGAACGTGCTCGAGCCCGCGCTGATGGGCCGATCGCTCAACCTATCGCCGTTGGTTGTCATCGTGTCCCTGATCGTCTGGGGCACGATCTGGGGAGTCGTCGGCATGTTCCTGTGCGTGCCGATCATGGTCGTCGCCCTGATCGTGCTGGCGCAGTTTGAAACGACACGACCGGTCGCCGTACTGCTGTCGGCCGACGGCGAAATCCCGGAGCAGGCGCCATGAGAATCGGCTTCCCGACTTCCCTGGTGTTGGCGGCCATCGCCGGCGCGGCGATGGCCCAGACAACAACTGTGCCACCTGCTCCAGGTGCGCCGACAGAAGAGGGCCAGCCTCCTGGCCCGAACGTCAGATACGTCTGCCCAGGCGGCACCGACTTCAGCGCCCTCTTCTCCAAGGACGGCGAACTCGCGACGCTGACGGTTGCCGGGCAGCCCGAGATCGAGTTGCCGCGCCAACGCTCGGGCTCGGGCTTCGCCTACGGCGACTCCTACTACGAACTGCGCGGTCGCGGTCGCGAGGCGACGTTGACTGCCGCCGGGCGTTCGATGCGATGTCACGCGGCCGGCCGGCCCGGAGAGCCTCCGCGTACCTACGCGGGTTCCGGCCTCACTGTCACACTGCTGCCGGACGGCACGTTTCGCCTCCGCCAGGAAGCCAGTGGTGACAACCCACCGATTTTCGAGCTCGGTCAGTGGGCGCAGGAAGTTGACGGCGGCGTGCGCCTCGTCCTGCGCGGAAACATCGTCGGCCGGCGCGCATTCCGGCAGGTCGACGGCAACCGGCTGATCGCCGACGACGCCACCGAACTGACACAAGCCGCCAGTCCCGAGAAAATCGACGGGCGCTACCAGCTCGAGGGCCTTTACCGCGATGCCCAGGACGGCGGCCTGTTTGCAGAATGCTCCTCCGGGCGCACCTACCCATTGGCGCCAGGCGGCGCCGAGCCGGACCTCGAGCGCGCCTGGATCGAAGCCGCGCCATCACGAGATGCCCAGCTATTCTTCCAGATCGTCGGCCGCTTTGCCGAAGATGGCAGAATCGAAGTCGAGCGCGTCGTCAATCTGAAGCCAAACGCGGCATGTCCCCCGGCCGCACCGCGAAGTGCGGCATTGCGCGGCACCGAATGGCGCACTGTCGAAATCGACGGCGAGCGGCTGGTCGTGGAACAGGGGCAGCGACGGCCGGCCCTGAAGCTCGACGACGATGGTAAGTTCGCAGCATCGACGGGCTGCAACTCCCTGGCTGGCGACTATGCCCTCGACCCCAACGGCCTGCGCTTCATTGCAGGACCGATGACCCTGGCGGCCTGTCCACCACCTGCCGATGCCGTGGAGCGGCGGTTCATCGACGCCCTCGCGTCGGTCAAGAGCGCGCAGATCGCCGCCACGACGCTCGATCTCAAGGATGCCGACGGCCGGCCGAGGCTGCGCCTGGAGGCGCGAGGCCGCTAAGGTTCCGCCGCCGGATCAGCCTGAAGAACGAGCACCTTGCCCTCGTCGTCGAGGTAGATGCGCAGAAATGCGAGGCCTGACGGCACTGCCCGATCGAACTCGCGATCGATCTCATCGAACAGCCTGACATAGAGTTTCCATTCGATCGTGTCCTGCTCGATCGGCACCCGAGCAGGCTCGTGCCAGTCGAGCGCACGGATACCGCTCTTCAGGACATGCTCGACCGGCACGTCGCGAACCAGCGTCGTCTCGAATCTTCCGATGGTGGCCGTCCGCGCCGCCTTCGTGACAGGTTGCGCAACCACGGAAACGCAAATCTGCTTGGGGTCGTCCTCGGGCACGAACTCGACCGAGCCATTGTTCATGGTCGGGTCGCCGATGTCATCGAGCCAGCCTAGCCGCTCGACAATAACAACGCGGCGGCGTTGCTTGTCGAAGCGCCAGCCCGGCGGCGGGTCGAAGCAGCGGCGCACCGTACGAGTCTCGCCCACTGGCGCGCGCACCAGAATCTCAGGCGACACCAGCGTATTGGACTCCAGCTCGGTAGTGCGCACCCTCTGGTCGAGGGCAAAGGAGCCCGGACGATCGGGCAGCACCGTAAACAGAAGCTGGAACGTCATCGACCGGGAACCGCGGCGGACGATCAGCGAACCGGAGGCAAAGGTGGTACGGGCCGCATCATTGGCAAACGCGCTGCGCGGAACCAAGAAACGCAACCGCTCCGAAGCCACGATCGCCTCGCCGCGCCAGCCGCCGATGGCCAGGACCGGCGGCGGCCCGCTGCCGGACGTGAGCAGGACGCCGACAACATCGACTTCCACGACAGGATCGTCCCCCCCCGAGGTAGCAAAGTCAGGCGCGTAGCGGGGCACGGTCGGGATTGTCGAAGCGGCGGTTGAGCCGCTCGCCGGCGCGGGCGGCGGCACGTTGAGCCGCAGCAAACCTTCCCGAGGAGGCGACGCCGACGTCCCGGGCGCCAGCGTGAGTTCGCCGGTCGCCCGACGCGGCGGCACGAAGCGCGGCATGTAGGCGAGCACCAGCGGTGCATCGTCCAGCCCGGCCATCTGCTCCAGCCGACCAGTCGCCTGTTCAGCAACCTTCGCGGCCGCGCCCCTCGCACCATCTCCCGGTCGATCGAGGGCATCCCTGATGGCGGCATTCAGCCCGTCGACTTCGACAAAAGGCCGCTGGCGGACATCCGGCAGCTTGTCAAAGGCACGCTCAGGATCGGAATCGTAGCGTGCGGCGAGAGCATCCGTCAGCAGACTGGCGGCGCGAAAGGCTGGAAGCAGCCCAATCCTCGCTTCACCATCAGCGCGCGCCTGCAGGCTCGCCCGTTCGGCCCGAAGCGTCGCGAGTTTCTCGCCGATCGTCGCGCCGTTCCCTGGTGCTTCGGTGCGGCCGAACATCATGAAGAGGGCGGCGGCCACACACAGCACGAGTGCCAGCGCGCCAATCGCGCGCAGGCTATTGCCGCTCCTGGTCTTTGTCGGGCCAGCCGTCATGCGGCGGGTTCTACCACAGCCGCCGTCGGAGGTACCGACGACAGATTGTCAGTACGAGAATAGTACCGGTAGCGGCGAGCTGAGAATGAGATGCCGGGTCATGCCGCCGAAGATCATCTGGCGCAAGCGGCTCTGGGTGTAGGCTCCCTTCACGATCAGGTCGGCGCCAACCTCGATCGCCGTATCGACGATCGTCTGGCCCGCCGAGCGCGACCCTGGCTTGACGTGCCGGCTCGTGACGTTGAGGCCGTGACTCTTCAGCGAATCTGCAATCTCCGACGACGTCGGCCCCGGCACCATGGCGCCGTCGACGCTCAGTACCACGATCTCTTCGGCACCGCTTAGCACCGGCATGGCGAGAGAAATGGCCCGTGCGCTCTCGGTAGACCCATTCCAGGCGAAGAGAATCCGCTTGCCCACCAGCCCGTTGGCGCCGGTTGGCACGACCAGAACCGGACGACCCGAATCGAACAACGCCGTTTCAAAAACGCTTTCCGGCATCTTGGGCAGCGCACCCGGTTGGGGCAGAACGATCAGATCGTAGGCACGCCCGATGGTACCAATCGCTGTTGGACCACTGTCGTCCGCCGAGCGCCACTCGGACACAAGGCCCGCAGCCCTCTGATCGAACGCCTGCTTCACCGCGGCGACCCGCTGCCGCTCTTCGGCGTCCTCCGCCAGACCTCCACCGATCGGTGCACCCATACCGGCGTCGGCCCACGCCATGCTCATCACGCCATAGGACGGCGGCTCCAACCCGACCAGTCTAGCGTCGAACTTTCGCGCGATCTTCGCCGCTAGATCGAATGCAGATGGATCTTCAGCCGTCCAGGCCATTGTCAGAATTGACTTCATGACGCGCTCTCCCTGTCGGTGAACGATAGCATGACCACGGGGAGAACCACTCCGAAACTTTGCGAGTGCCCCAGCCCAGGCCGACAGCAGACGCGAGGCGAATCTGCAGTTGGCCGACTTGCCATATTGAACACTTCGAACGGCACACTTCAATCACTACTGAAGACACCGGCATGCGCCGAACTCGGCAGCCGCACTGACTAACCGACCGCTTGTCCTACGCTTCTCGGCTGCACGGCGATCGGCGCGCCCGAAACGTTGTCCGCCGTCTTGAAGCAGGCGAACCACGTCCTTGGCCGCAGGAACACCATCATGGCCCCAGAATTACCAAAAATCTGCTAAATCTGCAAATTAGTTTATCTGGGCTGCCCGGCCTACGACCCAGGCGAACCGGTCCGAAAGCGCCGCAAGTGTAATCCGGTTGATTGCGTCTGCGCCGATCGTGCCTCCGCCGGTGGCATCCGGCAGATCTCGTGTGGCCACCGTGTCGGCCGCAATCGTGCTCATAAACCCCAGATCGGTCGCAGCACGCACCGTCGCCGAGACGCACATGTGGGTCATGAATCCACCGACGATCAGATTTTTGCGCTCGCTGGCGGCTAGGTGCTTGGCGAGATCGGTACCGGCGAAGGCATTGGGCAATCCCTTGTCGATGATCGTCTCTCCGGCACGCGGCGTAAGCGGCGACACGATTTCGTAGCCCGTCGATGAGGGATTGAACGCCTTTCCCTTTGACTGGTGGCGCACATGCACAACAGGCGCCCCCGCCTTGCGCGCCTTCTCGAGCAGCATTGTCAACGCCTCGACTGCCGCCGCCACTCCGGTCAGTGGCAGCAGGCCGTCCGTATACTCGCGCTGTGCATCGACAATCAGCAGGATGCCGTCCGCCATCGTCGCCGGCGTCGGCGTCGCGCCCGCCATCTGCAGCATGGTCATCGCCATGGTCTTCTCCCAATTGGAAACGAGTTGAAATGCTTCTGGTTGTATAAGACGATCATGTATCAACGCGCAAGGCGGCCCGTTTGGCAAGGCCCACGCGCGGCACCGCGCCGGAGCCATTCACGATCGCGTCCTGCACCGCGGCGGCGACGACGCGATCGATCGCGTTGCTCCATCGATAGCGCACCTGCCCGACGCTGATGCCGAATTCGCGAGCGAGACGTGGCCAAGACAGTCCGGCCGCCCGCGCCCAAACAATTCTGCGGTCCACACACCCGAGCGTTCCCAACCAAGGCAGAACCCGGTCGAGCTCGGAGATCGCCCGCGGGCGCGGTGGACTTTTGCACGACCGCAACGGGACTCGCGCGGAGTCGTCGTCGGGATCGTCCGGAATCTCCGGCCACGACGAGCGCTCTCGCGCCGGCATGCCGTTGCGCGGTATCGGCAGGCGCTTCAAGGTATCGGCGGCACGCTCCAGGGCGGCGATCACCAAGCGCCGAGCCTCTGCGAAAGTAAGTTCAGCGGCCATGCCGGCCTCCGTTCTTGTCGGCCTCGGCGAGCAGACCGGCGAAGGCGCGGCTGGCGGAGCGGCCGAGCGCGCGAGCAGCTTCGCGTGCAAGCGGCCTGGCCATGAACGGCAGAACGTCGACCGGGCGCAGACCCATTTTCGCGGCAAGGAGCCGGGCGATCCGGACTCCATGATAGTTGGCGGCGGCGGCGCGACCGCTGAAGGCGGTGGCGAAGCGTCGGGTGGGGAGTTGATCGTACAGTCTAGGATAGGGCATCCGTACCTCCTATCGACAGGAGTATAGGATTTTAAGCTCTTGTCAATCGTACAATTCCTAGTAGACGAAAATGTCTGCGGCTGGCAAAATGCAAGCACTATGGATGCACCCCGCAAAGTACTGGTCGATACTCTGGCGCGACGGCCGGACCTCGATCTCAAGAACCTCTCGCTGGCGATCGGCCGCAATCATGCGTACCTCCAGCAGTACCTGATGCGCGGCTCGCCGCGCGAGTTGCCGGAAGCCGCACGGCACGGCCTGGCTCCTTTACTGGGCATGAGCCCCGCCTATGAGCAAGGCGATCTGCTGCTCGTGCATCCTGGACGCCCCGTGCGGCCTGGTGACGACTGCGTCTTTGTCCGCGATCAGGGCGACGGCAGCCAGCAGGCCCTGGTCAAGCGCCTGTTGCGGATCACGCCCGAGAAGTGGCGGGTGCGCCAATTCAATCCGGCGAAGGATTTCGACCTCGACCGCAGTCAGTGGCAAAAGGTTCAGCTGATCGTTGGCAAGTACTCTCGCTAGCCCAGCTCTTGACTTCCCTAGGATAGTATCCGATCTACCCCTATCGTTCCTGAGCGGAGGGTAGATGGAAAATACCTATTACCTCATTGTCGAACGGCAGGCCGGGGGCCAACTCCTGAGAACGCTCGACGAATACTCTTCGGTCGATCGGCTGATTGCTGACGCCGCCGACTACGAGGCCGGGGAATTTCCCGGACGCTGGGTCGGCGCCCTCGAACTGTCATTCGACGGCTCAGGACGCCTGATATCTGCCCTTCCCCTGGCCGATGTCGCAGCCAGCGTGCACGGTGAGCTTACATCACGTTCGGAATGGCGCCGGCGTCAGGCAGCACTTGACCGTGCGTCGGCAAGGTAGACTCCTCAAAGGACGCAATTATGAAAGCGATCATCGTCGGCGGCGGCGTGATGGGTCTCAGCGTGGCTTGGGGGCTTACACGCGACGGCCACGACGTCGAGCTGTTCGAGCAGGGCCCCTTGCCCAATCCACTCGCCTCGTCGATGGACGAACATCGGCTCATCCGCCACCCCTATGGCGATCAAGAGGGCTATGCCCGCCTGATCGACGATGCCTATGCCGCTTGGGAGCTGATGTGGGGCGACCTAGGGCAGCGTCTCTACGCCGCTACCGGAACACTCGCCCTGACCGGCAACGGCGCCGACTGGGCGGAGCGCTCGGCCGTGACGCTGGCGACCATCGGCAAGTCGATGACGGAGCTTCCGCTTGCCGAGCTGCCGCGTCGTTTTCCGCAAATTGAAGGCCAAGGCATCGAACGCGCTTTTTGGATGGAATCAGGTGGCGTGCTGTTCGCCCAGGACATTGTCACTTCTCTTGCCGGATATCTCGCCCGCCAGCCTGGCATTCGCCTCCACCCACACACGCCAGTCCGATCGGTCGACCTCGAGCAGGGTCGCATCACTACCGAGTCCGGCGCCGTGCACGCCGCCGATGTCGTCGTTGTCGCCGCGGGCGCCTGGGTCAACCGGTTGTTGCCCGGCTTCGGACAACGCCTGATCCCATCGCGCCAGACCGTCATCTACTTCGACATGCCGGCCGACGCCCGCGCTGCCTGGGCCAAGGGCCCGATGATCATCGAGAAGACCGGCGACGTCGGACTTTATCTGGTGCCGCCAATGGAAGGCCGAGGCCTCAAGATCGGTGACCATGAATTCAGCCGTACGGGCGATCCGATGGACGAGCGCACGGCGAGCGAGGACGACATCCGGCCTCTGCTGAAACGCTGCCGCAGCCTTTTGCGCGGCTTCGACCGTTGGCGGACCGACCGGTTGAAAGTCTGCTTCTACACCGTGACCGACGACGAACGGTTCGTCGTCGAGAGGCCTGCGGCGCGCGGATGGATCATGTCCCCCTGCTCTGGTCATGGCTTCAAGTTCGGCGCCCTGATGGGGCTCGAACTCGCTCGCACACTGGCCTCGGGCCGCGATGCCAAGGCCCATGCAAGATGGGCGGCCGGTCTGGAAGTGCCTGCACCGACCTGACAAAATCCCCGAATACAGAGCCGGACCACAGGAAAGAGAAGATCGACATGGCAAACGCCAAGCGACGCGCGCCCGGCGCATCGAAGAAGGCAACTGGTCTGCGCCAGGGCCTCGCAACCTATGGCGACGCAGGCTTTTCGCTATTCTTGCGCAAAGCCTTCATCAAGGCCGGCGGCTACTCCGACGATGCCCTGGACCGTCCGATCGTAGGCATCACCAACACCTTTAGTGATTTCAACCCCTGCCACGGCAATGTCCCTGACCTGATCGAAGCGGTGAAGCGCGGCGTCATGATGGCCGGTGCCTTGCCGATGGTCTTTCCGACCATCTCGATTCACGAGAGCTTCTCGCACCCGACCAGCATGTTCTTGCGCAACCTCATGTCGATGGACACGGAGGAGATGATCCGCGCCCAGCCAATGGACTCGGTCGTGCTGATCGGCGGCTGCGACAAGACGCTGCCGGCGCAGCTCATGGCTGCGGCCAGTGCCGACCGGCCGGCGATCGTGCTGCCAGTCGGCCCGATGCTGGTAGGCCACTTCAAGGGCGAGGTTCTGGGCGCCTGTACCGATTGCCGCCGCCTGTGGGGCCAATACCGCGCCGGCACCTTCTCGGAACAGGACATCGAGAAGGTGAGCGAACGGCTGGCACCAACCAAGGGCACCTGCATGGTCATGGGCACCGCCAGCACCATGGGCTGCATCGTCGAGACGCTGGGCATGGGCCTGCCGAACAGCGGCTCGATCCCGGCCACCCATTCCGACCGCCTGCGGATCGCTGAGCAGACCGGCAAGCTCGCCGCCGAGATGGCCGTGAAGCAGGGGCCCAGGCCCAGCGAGATCATGACCAAGGCCGCCTTCCGCAACGCCCTCACGGTGCTGCAGGCGATTGGCGGCTCGACCAATGCCTTGGTGCATCTCACCGCCATTGCACGTCGGCTCGGGGTCGAGATCGAGCTCGAGGAATTCGACCAGATCGGCCGCGGCGTGCCGGTGCTGGTCGACCTCAAGCCCTCGGGCGACCACTATATGGAGCACTTTCACTGGGCCGGTGGCAATTCGCGGCTGATGAAGGAGATACGCAAGAACCTCGACGAGAAATGCAAGACCGTCGCCGGCAAGACGCTGAAGCAGGTAATTGACGCTGCCGAGATGGTGCCCGGCCAAACCGTGATTCGCACGTCGAAGAATCCGATCAAGCCCACGGGTGGCATGGCCGTGCTACGCGGCAACCTCGCGCCGAACGGCGCCGTCATCAAGCACGCCGCCGCCTCACCGGCGCTGATGACGCACACCGGCCGCGCCGTGGTGTTCGATTCGCTGGCGGACCTCGCCGCGCGCGGTGACGATCCCAGGCTCGACGTCAAAGCCGACGACATCCTGGTCCTGCGCAACGCAGGCCCCAAAGGCGCACCGGGCATGCCTGAAGCTGGCTCCTTCCCCATTCCGATGAAGCTCGCCCGTGCCGGTGTAAAGGACATGATCCGCATCTCCGATGCCCGCATGAGCGGCACCGCCTTCGGC
>RGPT01000112.1 GCA_010032545.1 Alphaproteobacteria bacterium | reverse complement strand
GCTTGGCGGCAAAGCCCGGACTTTCGAAACGCTGGCCGGCGTGGGCGAGGGCGGCGCCGACGGCCGTCCAGCTCTGCGATGCGCGACCGACGCGCTGATTTCTCCGGCGCACCGCCCTCCGGCGGTTTTGAGCCTCCGAGCACGGAAGTCGCCAAGCCGGTACGCCGGCGCGATGCCCCCGGGCCGGACAAGCGCCGCGACCGCGATTACGAACCGCGCAAGCGCGGGTTCGACGACGATCAGTAGACCGCGCAGAGCCGGTCGAAAGCAGCGCCGGGGGTCTTTTCCTCCGGCGTTTTTCTTTGCTCTCGTCCAGCCAGTGTTATGCTTGCCTCCTTCGGTTGGAGGTGGGCATGAGGCGACGGGCGGCGCTTGTAGGCTCCTTGGCGGCAATGGCGACGGCAGCAACACCGGTCAAAGCCGACATGCCGGTCGATCTGCAGCTTGTACTCGCCGTCGACGTCTCGCGCTCGATCGACGAGGTCGAGGCAGAGCTCCAGCGCCGGGGCTACATCGACGCACTCACCAACGACCGCGTCATTGACGCCATCCTGTCCGGCGAACATCGGCGCATCGCGATTTGCTATACCGAATGGGCCGGTACGCACTACCAGACCGTGGTGATCGACTGGACGGTGCTCGACAGCCCCGCGGCGGCCCGCCGCTTCGCCGAGAAGCTCACAGAGGCACCGCGCGCATCGCAGAGCTGGACGGCCGTCGGCGCCGCCCTCGCCCACGCCGGCCAGCGTTTCGAAAGTCCGGGCTTTGCCGCCAAGCGTCGCGTCATCGATGTGTCAGGTGACGGCCGCACCAACGACGGGCCGCCGGCCGAGATCGTGCGCGACAAACTCGTCGCGCAGGGCATCGTGATCAACGGCCTGCCCGTGATGATGAACCGCACCAACTTCGGCCGCCCGCCCGACCTCCTGCTCGACAAGTACTACGAGGAGAGCGTGATCGGCGGACCAGGCTCGTTCATGATCGTGGCCGACAATTTCGATCACTTCAGCCGCGCGGTGCGCACCAAGCTGGTCCGCGAGATCTCCGACGCCGATGGACCACGCCGGTCATCGCCGGTCTGAATTTTCCTTGGCCAAAGAGGCCTTAGGCCGCATCATCCGCCGCAACGGATTTTGCGAACGGAGCCTCTTCAATGCTAGCCAACGACCCCGTAACCCAGGCTCGTATCGACCTGACGACGGCCCTGCGCGCCGCTGCGCGGCACGGGCTCAATGAGGGCGTCTGCAATCACTTCAGCATGACCGTGCCCGGTCGCGAGGAGCTGTTCCTCGTCAATCCTCAGGGACTGCACTGGTCCGAGATCACGCCCTCCGACATCGTTATGGCAGACGGCGAGGGCAACATCGTCGAGGGCAAGTATCCCGTCGAGCCGACCGCCTTCTATATCCACGCGCGCATCCACGCCGGCAACCCGCGCGCCAAGGTCGTGCTGCACACTCATATGCCCTATGCGACGGCGCTGACCTCGATCAAGGACGGCAAGATCGAGATGTGCACGCAGAACGCCTTCCGCTACTGGGGCCGCATCGCCTACGACGACAAGTATGGCGGCGTGGCGCTGTCGAACGACGAAGGCGAGCGCATGTGCCGTGCCATGGGCGACAAGGACATCCTGTTTCTGCGCAACCACGGCGTGATCGTCTCGGGCCCGACCGTCGCGCAGACCTACGATGATCTCTACTACCTTGAACGCGCGGCGATGGTACAGGTGCTGGCCATGCAAACCGGCCGCGAGCTGCACAATATCGACGAGGCGATGGCCGAGCATACTGCCAGACAGATTGCAGGCGAGGCGCAGCAGGCCTTCCTGCATTTCGAATCGCTCAAGCGGCTGCTCGACCGGGACGAGCCCGGCTGGCAGAAACCGACGGCCTAGGAGAATATCGATGCGGATCGCAGCAGCTCTCACAGCCGTCTTGGCGCTAGCCCACGCCATCTCGGCTCCGGCATCGGCTCAGGGCTATGGCAACATCGGCACTGGTCCCAAGCTCGGCGAAATGGAGATCAAGGCATGGCAGCCAATCCCCAAGACCAAGACCGCCGTGCAGCTCGGTTCCGACACGAGACTGGGACGTGAGATACGCCGGCAAGTGATGGTGCGCCTGTCGCAGCGCGGCAACGAAGTGGGCTTCAGCGGCAGCAACGTCATGCGCCTCGACGTGAGCTACTTCGACCTTCTGGGCGGCAGCGGGCGAAGCTACGGCGAACTCGGCGAGAAGCCGGACTATGCCGGGACTGGCGCCAATCCGTATCTTCCTGTCCCGGCCAATCCGATTGGCCGCAACACCGGCCGCACGCCGTCGACCGCCGGGCCGACATTGCGCATCTCGTTGTCGCTCTATGCCGTCGATACCGGCAAGGTGCTGTGGAGCGCTACGACTTCCTGCATCATCCAGGCCGACATCGCCGAGCGTGCCGGCGAGATGATGATCAACACCATCTTCGACAACGCCGACAAGAATCGCGTCGGCGACGCCGGCTGCCCGCTCTAGCCCCGATCCCGAACTCCAGGAGCCGTTGTTCATGCCACGTCTGACCCCGCTCGACCTCGCCAAGCTCACACCCGAACAGAAGAAGGTCGCCGATGCCATCGTGGCAGGACCACGCGGCGGCCTGCGCGGGCCTTTCGACCCCTGGCTGCGCGCGCCGGGATTGGCTGACCGCGCCCAGAAGCTCGGCGAGTACTGTCGCTTCAACACGTCGCTGCCCAAGGATCTGGCCGAGCTCGCCATCTGCCTCGTCGGCCGGCATTTCAAGGCGCAGTTCGAATTCTACGCCCACGCTCGCCTCGCCAAGGAAGCCGGCCTGGCACCTGCCATCATCGAAGCCGTGCGCACGCGCGCCACGCCGCCGTTCACGCGCGATGTCGAGCGGGTGGTCTACGACTTCGTGACGGAGTATCTCGACACCAACCGGGTGGCGACGCCCAACTACAAGCGCGCCGTCGAGGCCTTCGGCGAGCAGGGCGTGGTCGATCTGGTCGGCGTCTGCGGCTACTACATGCTGGTGTCGATGACGCTCAACGTCTTCGAAATGCCGCTGCCGCCGGGCGAACCAGAACCGCTGGCCTAGTCGATGGATCTCGCCAGCATTGCGCTGTTCTTTCTTGCAGCGCTCGCCATCGCCCTGTCGCCGGGGCCGGGCATTTTCTACGTCGCCGCCCGTACCCTTGCCGGCGGCCGCGACGAAGGCCTTGCCTCGAGCCTCGGCACGGGCCTGGGCGGGCTCGTCCATGTCGCCGCGGGCGCTGTCGGCGTTTCGGCACTCGTGCTGGCCAGCGCCGAGGCTTTCGCGCTGCTGAAGATCGCCGGAGCGATCTATCTCATCTGGCTTGGTATCAGGATGATTCGCCAGGCAGGCCATCAGGCGCAGATCGCCGCCGGCATGCATGCCGTACCGACCGGAGTGCGGCGCGCTTTCAGCGAAGGTATCCTGGTCGAGGCGCTCAACCCCAAGACCGCCGCGTTCTTCCTCGCGTTCCTGCCGCAGTTCGTCGATCCCGCCGCAGGCCCGGTATGGCTGCAGTTCCTGCTGCTCGGACTGGTTTCGGTGGTTCTCAACACCGCCGTCGACGTCGTGGTTGCCCTGATGGCATCTCGGGCGCGTTCGATGGCCGTCGCCCGGCCGTCGCTACTCCGGCGCCTGCGGCAGGGCGCCGGCCTCGGCATCGCGAGCCTCGGTCTGGCCCTCGTCTTCGCGCGCCGCCCGGCGTCGCTGTAGTATCGTTCCGGGCGCTACTCCTCGAAGATCGCCACGGCGCGCGTCCAGCCGGCCGAGGCGCCGCGGATCTTGTGCGGGAAGCAGGAGATCGTAAAACCGTCGCCCGGCAGGGCCTCGAGATTGTGCAGCTTTTCGAGGTGGCAGTAGCCGATGTCTCGACCAGCCTTGTGACCCTCCCAGATGATCGATGGGTCGTGGTCCTTCGCCCATTTCTGGGCAGTGAAGTAGAACGGCGCGTCCCAGCTCCAGGCATCGGTGCCGGTCAGGCGAATACCACGCTCCAGCAGGTACATGGTGGCGTCGTAGCCCATGCCGCAGCCCGAGTTCACATAGTCGTCGTTGCCGTAGCGTGAGCCTGCGCGTGTGTTGACCACGACGATCTCCAGCGGCTTCAGCTCGTGGCCGATGCGCTTCAGCTCGTCGTCGACTTCCTTGGCGGTGATGACGTGGCCGTCCTCCATCGCGCGGAAGTCGAGTTTCACGCCGGGCTGAAAACACCACTCGAGTGGCACTTCGTCGATGGTGATGGCGCGTTCGCCCTTGTTCATCGTCGAATGGAAATGATAGGGCGCGTCGAGATGCGTGCCGTTGTGCGTGCTGAGGTTGACGTTCTCGACAGCCCAGCCCTCGCCGTCGGGCAGGTCTTCCTTCTTCAGGCCGGGGAAGAAGCTCGCGATCTGCGCTGCGGTGTTCTCGTGCTTGTGATACTGGATCTTCGGTCCGAACGGCACCGGATCGGAGATCACGTCGTTTTCGAGATAGATCGAGAGGTCGACGAAACGGCGGGGCATGGCGGTCTCCGATGGAAACTAAGGACCCGTGAGCGCACCCAGAATCGACTTGGTCAGCAGCCGGCCGATGCACTTCTGGCCAAAATCATTGAGATGCAGACCATCGAGCTGCACGAACTGGGCATAGGGCATGCCGTCATCGTACCAGCTTCGCATGATGTCGAAGCGACGGAACAGGCCAATGCCGGTTTCCTTCGCCACACGCGCCATGACCTCTTCGTAACGCTCCTCGTCCGTCAAAGACACCACTGCCGGCACGTACTGCAGGTTCATCAGTACGAAATCCGAGCCAAGCGACTTGCCGACCGTGAGGCCGCCGCGCAGCAGGCTCTCGAACTTGTCCAATGGCATGTGACGGATGGCGGCGTTGGTGCCGGTCTGCCACACTACAAGCGACGGCAGGTTTTCCAGCATCTCGGTGCGCATCCGCGCCGCCATCTCCTCAACGTCCTGACCACCGATGCCGCGGTTGATCACCTCGACGTCAATCGCGGGCAGCGCGTGCTCAAGCCCGATGCGGAGTTGCATTGGAAAGGCGAAAACCGGATTGGATACACCATAGCCCGCCGTTGATGAGGAGCCGAGGGCGATGATGCGGAGCTTCTTGCGCTCGGTAAGTGCCTTGCGCGCTATTGGCAGCGGCGCACCGAGGTCGAGCAGTTGAGGCTTTGCTCGGCAAAGGCTCATGGATTGGGCATTGGCCATTGCGGGCAGGAAAAATGTGGCCACAGCGATCAGCCACCACACAGGCGCCCTCATAGGGGCACCGTGGCGGGAGGCGACGCGCGGCGGCCGGCCCGTGGCGTGCCGTCCTTGAACCAGGCGGCGATATAGGCGGCCAGACACATGATCAGAAGGCCCATGATGCTGACGACAATCTGCGACATGATCGAATCTTCATAGTGGCTGACGACAACCTGCCCACTCAACGCCAGAAACGTGCCAATGCAGAATATAAGCAACGATGCCTCGCCGCACCTGCGAAGTGGTTGCCAGATTGGCCACTTCAGAAAGGCTGCATCGATCGGCACCAGCCAGCGGACCAGCCAGGCCACAGCCAGAAAGTGCAGGAACCGCAGAACGTCGATGTTGGTCTTGTCGATCGGGTAGATCTGCCGCGAGACCCAGGCCGGCACCAGCCGCTCCAGCGGATTGTAGTGCCAGGACAAAGCGATAAAGGCCGAGAAAACAATAAACGCGACGGCAAGTGTCGTCAGAACCCGGTGGAAGCGATCGAGCCATCCAAGCTGCGGTCCAAGCACCGCACAGGCCGCCCCGACATGGAACACGACCTGCCAGGCCATCGGATTGAAGTACCAGACTTTCTCCTCCGGATAGGCCGGCAGGCTCCAGTTGTAGCGGCAGGTTGCGGCGTAGAGCACGAACGACGCGGCAACGACTGCGAGCGGCCAACGGACCACGACAGGCAGAACCAGCGGGAAGGCCGCCAGCAGGACGATGTAGAGCGGCAAGACGTCGAGGTTGACCGGACGGAACTTCAACAGTGCCGCCTCGAGGATGGCGCGGTAGGGATTCTGGCCCAGTCCCAGAAGCTCCATCTCCTCGATCAGCGCCGGCGTGTCGCGCGCGATCGACACCCAGGCGATCTGCGCGGAGAAGGCGACGAACAGAAGAATATGCGCCACGTAGAGCTGCCAGACACGGCGGTAGATGCGCGCAGCCGAGCGCGTCCAGCCTTCGCGCTCCAGCATGCGGCCATATGCGATCACGGCGGCGTAACCTGAGATGAAGACGAAGATCTCTGTGGCGTCGCTGAAGCCGTAGTTGCGCACGGTCAGCCAGCTCGCGATGTTGGTCGGGATATGGTCGATGAAGATGAACCACAGCGCCAGCCCGCGGAACAGGTCGAGACGTATATCGCGAGCAGAATCGGCGGCGGCCATGATGCCGCATTGGTACCGCAGAGGGAGCGTCGCCGCTACACTCGGTCAGGGAGCAAGGAATACACTGAACAGCGCTGTCATTCGTCGCCTCGGCATGCCGTGCTCAGCGCAACCGTTCGCCTCCGAGGCCGTCCCCTTGGGTGAAATCGCCGATATGGTGGCCCGACTGGTGGCGGGCTGATCGCGCCCGAGAAGGGCGGGCATCTCACCTCGAAGCCCCCCTGGGCGCCAAAGCAGTTCCGCGTCGCCAGCTCGAACCGTCGCAATCGACACTTATCCGATGACCTTCTTCTCACGCAGTGCTGCCAGCTCGGCGTCGCTTACGCCGGCTATGTCTCGCAACACCCGGTCAGTGTGCTCGCCCAGCGACGGCGGCGGACGCGTGTCGTCGACCGGCGTGTCGGAGAAGTGGTAGTTCGAGCCGATCAGCGGCACGTCGCCAACCCTGGTGTGCTTGTAGTTCTTGAGCATCCCGCGGCGCTTGACCTCGGGTTCATCGAGCGCCTCTTTCATGGTGCGAATCGGACCGGCCGGCAGGTGCCTGAATTTCTGGGTCCAGTTCTCCTTGGTGTCGGTCACCAGCACCTCTTCCATCAGGCGCGTCAGCTCGGGCTTGTTGGCCACGCGCTGGGCGATGGTCGAAAAGCGCGGATCGGTCGCCCACTCGGGATGGCCCATCGCCTTGCAGGTGTCGACGAACAGCTTCTGGTTGGCGACCGCCATGTAGATCTTGCCGTTCGACGTATTGAACGAGCTGTTGGGCGCCGAGGCGAAATGGCCGTTGCCGGCACGCCTGGGTTGGTCGCCGCCGATCAGGTAGTAGGAGCCCATGTTGCCAAGCGACACCAGCGCCGTGTCGTAAAGGGCGAGATCGATATGCTGGCCCTTGCTCGTCGAGGTGCGCGCGAACAGCGCAGCGTTGATCGCCGCCACCGAATGGATCGCCGTCATTGTATCGACGATGGCGATGGCATGGCGCAGTCCCTCGCCGTCGGCCTCGCCGTTCACGCTCATCATGCCCGACTCGGCCTGCAGCACCGGATCGTAGCCCGGCCGGTCCGACAGTGGTCCGGTCTGGCCGTAGGCCGAGATCGAGAGGTAGATCAGCTTCGGGTACTTCTTCGACAGGCTGGCATAGTCGAGGCCGTACTTCTTCAAGACGCCCGGCCGGAAATTCTCCAGCATCACGTCGGCCTTTTCGAGCAGCTTGTGCACGATCGCCTGACCGTCGGGCTTGGTGAAGTCGAGTGCCACGCTCTTCTTGCCCCTGTTGAAGGTCATGAAGAAGTGGCTTTCGCCCTGCTCGCCGCCCGCCCGCGGCCCGGCGCCCTTGCGGGTGTCGTCGCCGCCGTCGGGGTTCTCGATCTTGATCACCTCGGCGCCCATGTCGGAGAGCATCTGGGTGCACATGGGCCCCGCGATCACACGGGAAAAATCGATGATACGAATGCCGTCGAGCGGCGGCCGACCTGATGTTGCCATGGCTGCAAGGTAGGGCTGCAGGCAGCGCGCTGTCCATGCACTGCATATGCGCTAGAGTCCGCCGCCATGAACCCATTTCGCATGTCGCTGTCACGCCGCAGCCTTTTCGCCCTACCTGCCGTCGCCGCGATCCCGGCGCTTGCGCAGACCGAAACCTTCCCGACCAAGGCGATCCGCATCGTCGTCCCCTTCGCGCCGGGCGGCTCGGGCGATATCACCGCCCGCCTCGTCGGCAAGTACATCGAGGACAAGACCGGGCAGCCCTTCGTGGTCGAAAACAAGCCGGGTGCCAACGGCATCGTCGGCGCCCTCTCGGTCAAGTCGGCGCCGCCCGACGGCTACACCTTGATGCTGGCCACGACCTCGACCAACGCCGCGAACATCCACATGTACAAGAACCCGGGCTACGACCCGGAGAAGGACTTCACGGTCGTCGGCATCATCGGTTCGAGCGGCGCCTTCCTCGTGGTAGCGGCCGACAGCCCCCACAAGACGCTGACCGACCTGCTGATCTACGCCCGCGGCAACCCGGGAAAACTGAACTTCGGCTATTTCAACGCGAGTTCGCAGGTGCCGGCCGAGGTCCTGGCCGCGCGCGCCGGTGTTACGTGGCAGGGCGTGGCTTACAAGGCGATCGGCAACGCCTGGAACGACCTCTATGCCGGCGCCATCCAGTTCATGTTCGTCGACCTGACGGCAGGCCGCGGCCAGGTCGTGGCCAACAAGGCGCGACCGCTGGCGCTCACGCTCCTGGCGCGCAGCCCCCTCTATCCCGAGCTGCCGACGCTGGCCGAGAGCTTTCCCGGCTTCACCACCACCGGCTTTCTTGCCATCGCCGTGCCCAAGGCGACGCCGCGGCCGGTGCAGGAGCGGCTGAACGCGCTGATCAACGAGGCGCTCGACTCGCCCGACATCAAGAACCGGCTGGCCAACGAGTTCGCGCTCACCTCGCGGCCGCTGACGCTCGAACAGTGCGCCCAGCAGGACCGCGACGAGCGCGCCAAATGGGCCGACTACGTCAGAATCGCCAAGATCGAACCACAATAGGTGCGGTCTCGACGCATCCTTTAGGGGTGTCAGGGCGTTTGATCTGGATCAGAGCGTCACCATCATGGGGCCGCCAGAATTGATGTCTGGAGGCAATACATGTCCCTCAAGCGTATTCGACTGGAACTGGCCCGCACGCCGGACCATCCCGACGGCAGCAACCGGCACGGCTATGAATTCGTAGCGCCGCTCGACGCCGGCGGCCATCTGGTCGCTGCCGACTGGTCCAAGGCCCGCGATGCCTGCAGCGTCCGGCGCTTCTGGAGCGGCGCCAGCGACGAGCACGGCAAACTCATCCATCGCCGCGACGGCAAGTGGGCGTTTTCCTATGCCCCGGGCGAAGAAGACGACGAGCCGATCTTCCGTTTCGACAAGCATGTCTTTCAACAAGGTGAATATGTCTCGGTGACAGAACACGACGGCGTTACGCGGCCGTTCAAGGTGGTCGATGTCCGTCCGGCCCTGGCCGCGACCTGACATTCACGAGCGAGAACTTCCGCGGCCGGCGGCACGGTGGACCAGCATGGCGAGCATGACCTCTCTGCACGCGTTCTGCGCCAGCCGCGGCGATGTCGCCAAGTCATGCCGGAACTGCGGCGCCCGTGAATTCAATGTCTGCCAGGCGCTCGACGCGGTTCAGCAGGAAAAGCTGCTTGCCTTGGCCTCTCGACTGCCACTCGCCAAGCGTGACCGGCTGTTCTCGGCCGGCGACCCGGCGCGTTACGTCTACAATCTCACGGAAGGCATGGTCTGCCTGTCGCGTAGCCTGCCCGACGGCCGGCGACAGATCCTGGGCTTCCTTCTGCCCGGCGACTTCATCGGCTTCGAAGCCGACGACATTCACCGCCGCGATGCCGAAGCCCTGACCGAGGCCAAGGTCTGCCGCTTCGAACGGGCGGCGTTCGACGGCTTCCTGCGGGACAATCCCGACGTGGCCCTGCGCTTGCTGCAGATGGCCTCCGGCGATCTCGAGCAGGCGGCGCGCCACGAGGTGCTGCTGGGCCGCAAGACGGCGGTCGAGCGACTCGCCACTTTCCTGCTCGATCTGCGCGACCGCTCGGGCGCGCGGCACCTGCGCACCCATCCCCTGGCGCTGCCCATGACGCGCGGCGAGATCGCCGACTACACCGGACTCACGATCGAGACCGTGAGCCGGACGCTCCGCCGGCTGAAGGCGGACGAGGTCATCGAGCTGGTCGGCACCGGCGCGGTGCGCGTGCTCGACGACGACCGACTGGAACGCCTGTCCGGATCCACCTGACCTGCAGAGGAGACAAGTCATGACCTACAAGACCATTCTGGTTCATTGCGATGCCGCCAAGAACGTGGGCCACCGCCTCGGCGTGGCCGCAGAACTGGCTGAACGGCACAGCGCGCATCTGGTCGGCTTCCACGCCCGCCAACCCTTCGAGGCGCCGGTCTTCTTCGATGGCGGCTTTCCGATGGACAACCTCTACAAGTCGTATGAAGCCAGCGCCAAGGCCGACCAGGAGAGCGCCAAGGCCGCCTTCGAGGCGGCGATCAAGGGCAGGCACCTGTCGACCGAATGGCGCGTCGTCGACGGGTTCGCCGACAGCGAACTCGTCGTTCAGGCGCGCTACGCCGACCTGCTCGTGCTCGGCCAAGCCGATCCGGAAAGCAGCCTGCCCACCCCCGCCGACCTGCCCGAGGCGGTGGCGCTGGCGAGCGGCCGGCCGGTCCTCGTGGTGCCGCACATCGGCGTCACGACCGCCCCCGGCAAGACCGTGCTGCTGTGCTGGAACGCGAGCCGCGAGGCCGCGCGCGCCGCCTCCGAGGCGCTTCCCGTCCTCAAGGCCGCCGCCAAGGTGATCGTGCTGGTAATGGAAGACATGCGTTACACAGTGCCGCAGGTGGTCGTTCAGCGTCGCCTGTGCGCCCTTGTCCGGCGCGGCGCGCGCCGTGCGGATCTGGGTCAGGACGTCGATGCGATATCGCTCGCCCTCGATAATGTGCGTCACGCCGCGCACCTGGCCTTCGATGCGACCGAGCCGGGCGAGCTTTGATTTCCTGCGTTTCTCATCCATGGCTTGAACGATACCCCCAGGGATATAGTCGGCAAGCATGACCGACACGCACCAGCATGGCGCCCACTGCCACCACGATCATTCGCACGATCACCCGGAAGAACACGCCACCGATCCGGTCTGCGGCATGAAGGTGAAGATCGCGGGCGCCAGGAACACCACCGTGCACGCGGGCCAGACCTATTACTTCTGCAATCCCAGGTGCCTGCAGAAGTTTACCGCGGAGCCGGACCGCTACCTGAAGCCGACCGAAGCAGCTCCCGCACCGCCCGTTGCCGCAGGCACGATCTTCACCTGCCCCATGCATCCCGAGATCCGCCAGGTCGGTCCCGGCGGCTGCCCGATCTGCGGCATGGCGCTGGAGCCCGCCGAGGTCTCGCTCGACCAGGGGCCGAACGAAGAGCTTTTGGACATGACGCGGCGCCTGTGGATCGGCGGCGCGCTCGCGATACCCGTCGTCGTTCTGGATATGGGCGGCCATCTGCTGGGCTTGCACGCGCTGCTGCCACCCGGCCTTTCCAATTGGCTGCTGCTGGCGCTCGCCACGCCAGTCGTGCTGTGGGCGGGCTGGCCGTTCTTCGTGCGCGCCGTCCAGTCGATCCGCACGCGCAACCTCAACATGTTCACCCTGATCGGGCTCGGCACCGGCACGGCCTGGCTCTACAGCGTCGTGGCAACGGCCGCGCCGGGCCTGTTCCCGGCCGCGCTGCGCGGCGCGGGCGGCGCGATGCCGGTCTATTTCGAACCTGCCGCCGTCATCGTGGTGCTGGTGCTGGTGGGCCAGGTGCTTGAACTGCGCGCCCGCGACGTCACCGGCGGCGCCATCAAGGCACTGCTGGGCCTGGCGCCCCGCGTGGCGCTGCGCGTCGGCGCCGATGGACAGGATTCGGAAGTGGCGATCGAGGCGATCGCCGTCGGCGAGAAGCTGCGCGTGCGACCGGGCGAAAAGGTGCCGGTCGATGGCGTCGTCGTCGAGGGCCGCAGTTCGGTCGACGAATCCACGATCACCGGCGAGCCGATGCCGGTCACCAAGGAGGCCGGCGCGCGCGTGATCGGCGGCACCGTCAACCAGAGCGGCGCCTTCGTCATGCAGGCCGAGCGAGTCGGCGCCGACACGATGCTGGCGCGCATCGTCAAACTGGTGTCCGAGGCGCAGCGCAGCCGTGCGCCGATCCAGCGCCTGGCCGACGTGGTCGCGGGCTGGTTCGTGCCGGCAGTGATCCTGGCCGCCGCCCTCGCCTTCGCCGCCTGGACGATCTGGGGACCGCAGCCCACCTTCACCTACGCCCTGCTCGCGGCCGTCTCGGTGCTGATCATCGCCTGCCCCTGCGCGCTGGGCCTCGCCACGCCGATGTCGATCATGGTGGGCGTCGGCCGGGGTGCCGCGGCCGGCATCCTGATCCGCAATGCCGATGCGCTCGAACGGCTGGAGAAAGTCGACACGCTGGTGATCGACAAGACCGGCACGCTCACCCTCGGCAAGCCGAGCGTCACGGCCATCGAGAGTCTGGGCGTGCTGGCACCAGAAGAAATCCTGCGGCTGGCCGCCAGCCTGGAACGCGGCAGCGAACATCCGCTGGCCACCGCGATCCTGGTCGCCGCCCGGGAACGCAACGTGCCCCCCGCCGCCGTCGACGATTTCGACTCGCCCTCGGGCAAGGGCGTGACGGGCACGCTGGACGGCCAGCATCTGCTGTTGGGCAACGCGGGCTTCCTGGGCGAACGCGGCGTCTATGCCGATGAAGCGGAACGCAAAGCCGACGCGCTGCGGGAAAGCGGCGCCACGGTCGTGCTGTTCGCGGTCGACGGCAAGGTCGAGGGGTTGATCGCCATCAGCGACCGGATCAAGGAGACGACACCCGAGGCGTTGGCGGCGCTGCGCAAGGCTGGCCTGCGCCTGGTCATGCTGACCGGCGACAACCGGCGCACCGCGGCCGCCGTCGCCAAAAGCCTCGGCATCGACGAGGTCGAGGCCGAGGTCCTGCCGGAAGACAAGGCGCGGATCGTCCAGCGGCTCAAAGGCGAGGGTCGTGTCGTCGCCATGGCGGGCGATGGCGTAAACGACGCGCCGGCACTGGCCGCGGCCGATGTCGGCATCGCCATGG
>RGPT01000111.1 GCA_010032545.1 Alphaproteobacteria bacterium | reverse complement strand
GATACGCGCCTGCAATCGCCTGCTCGGCCGCGTGAAGCGGCGTCTGGAGCCTCTGGCCGGCTCCCTCGCCGGCGCTCCCGACGTGGATGGCCGCGTCCTGCCGCGTCTGGTTGCCGCCGAATAGCGCCATGGACCAGTCGATCCCCCCTGCAACGAAGACCGCCCAACCGGCCAGCACCGTGTCGCGCCGCGCCCGGTGGGCGTCCGGCGGCATCCGTTCCCTGTTGCGCCCGCGCACGCTCGGCATTGCCGCGGTCCTGCTGCTCGGTCTCGCCTACGGTGGTCGCGAGATCTACATGCGGTTCACGCATGTCTACGAATACGACGCGCGGGTGAGTGCCGACATCGTGACGATCTCCAGCCGCGCCGACGGCTGGTTGGTCGACATGCCGGTGCGCGAAGGCATGCAGATCGAGGCGGGACAGGTGCTGGTGCGCATCGACGATCGTATCTCCAAGCTCAGGGCCGACGGCCTGCGCGCGCAGATCGAAGGCGTCCGGGTCGAGCGGGCGCGGCTGCGCGCCGAACGCCGTCTCGACAAGAATCAGGCGGATGCGCAGATGCGCACGCGCACGTCGAGCGTGACGGTGCGCGAAAAAGCCCTGGGCGCGCTGCGCGCCGATCTCGACTTCGCCAAGCTGGAGCTCGAGCGCACCCGCGTGCTGTTCGCCAGCCGCGTGGTCAACGAGCGACAGCTCCAGGTGGCGCAGGCAGCGGTCACCAAGCTCGAGATCCAGATCCTGCAGCTCCAGGCCGAGCATGAACAGGCCGAGGGCAGCCTCGACGAGGCCCGCGTCGGGCACGACCGGCTGGGCGTGATCGACGCCCAGATCGAGGCGCTCACCCACCAGGTCGCCAACCTGGCGGCGCAGCTTCACCAGCAGCTCGTCGACGTCGAGGACCGCACCATCAAGAGCCCGATCCCGGCCGTGATCGACCGCACCTTCGTGCTGCCGGGCGAATACGTCGCCGCCGGCCAGCGCATTCTGTTGCTGCATAATCCGAAGGAGGTCTGGGTCGAGGCGAACATCAAGGAGACACAGGTGAGCCGCCTCAAGCTCGGCCAGACCGTGCACATCTCCGTCGACGCCTATCCCAACGACAAATTCACCGGCCGGGTCGCGCGCATCGGCAGCGCCACGATGGCCCGCTTCGCGCTGATCCCGACGCCCAATCCGTCGGGCAACTTCACCAAGATCACCCAGCGCGTGGCGGTCAAGATCGACCTGGTCGACATGCCGAAGCAGCTCACGCCCGGCATGATGGTCGAAGTCGACATTGACGTCCGTTAACGAACCCCTGAGCGGCGGGCCGTTTCCCGGCGCGCCCGTCCAGAACGCCGCCTTCCTCGCCGCGCACTATGGGCCGGCCTACCGCTGGCTGGTGACCATCACCGGCATGGTGGGCGTCGTGTCGATGGTGCTTGCCATGACCACCGTCAACGTTGCCGTCCCCGACGTCATGGGGGCCTTCGGTATCGGCCAGGACAAGGCGCAATGGATGTCGTCGGCCTATATGGCCACGATGACGGCCGGCATGCTGCTGAACGCCTGGGTGTCGGGTGTCCTGGGCGAGCGTCGCACCTTCATCGGCGCGCTGTTCTTCTTTTCATTGGGCGCGGTGCTGGGCGGCATGGCCCCCAACGAGGACATGCTGATCTTCGCCCGCATCCTCCAGGGCTTCAGCGCCGGCATCGCCCAGCCGCTGGTGATGGCCACCATCTTCACCGTCTTCCCGGCCGAGCGGCGCGGCTCGGCCATGGGCATCTTTGGCCTCGGCGTGGTGTTTGCGCCGGCGATCGGCCCGACCCTGGGTGGGCTGATGATCGAATACTTCTCGTGGCGCTATGTCTTCTACATTTCCCTGCCGTTCTGCGGCATCGCCGCCATCATGGGCGCCTTCTTCATGCCGACCCGGCCGCTGGCGCGCGAGATTCCGCCGTTCGACTGGCTGGGCTTCGCGCTGCTGTGCGTGGGGCTGTGGGGCCTGATGACCGGCATCGCCGACGGCCAGCGCGAGGGCTGGAGTTCCGACGTCATCGTGCTCCGCCTGGTCCTGGGTGCCTCGGCGGCCGTGGGCTTCGTGCTGTGGGAGCTCTACACGCCGCGCGCACTGCTCGACATGCGCATCTTCGCCAATCTCGAATTCGCCTCGGCGGCGGTGATCGCCTTCATCTTCGGCGCCGGCATGATGGGCTCGACCTACGTCATCCCGGTGTTCGTCCAGACCATGATCGGCTTCACGCCGCTGCTGGCCGGCCTGATGATGATGCCGGCCGGGCTGATGCTGGCTTTCATCTTCCCGCTGGCCGGGCGCCTCTCGGACGCGATGCCGGCTTCGTTCATGATCATCGGCGGTTTGATACTGTTCGCGGCAGGGTTCGCCCTGATGGTCACGGCCGACGCCGACACCACCTTCTGGACCCTGGTCGGCATGGTGATGGTCTCGCGGCTGGGCCTCGGCTTCATCAACCCCAGCCTCAACGCCACGGCGCTGAAGGCGCTGCCGGCCGACAAGGTGCGCCAGGGCGCCGGCGTCGCCAACTTCATGCGCCAGCTCGGCGGCGCCTTCGGCATCAACCTGATCGTGGCCTTCTTCGAGGTGCGCACGCGCTTCCACGCCGATGCGCTCACCGCCACGCAGGACTGGGGCAACCGCACCACCGAACGACTGCTCACCCAGATGGAGCACCTGATGCAGCGCTCGGGCCTGCCGTTCCAGCAGCAGAAGGCGGCGGCGCTGGATTTCCTCGCCACCATGGTGAACACCCAGGCGCAGATGATGGCCTTTTCCGACACCTTCATCGTGATTGCCATCGTGGCGCTGCTCGCCCTGATCCCCGCCGCGCTGTTGTCGCGCTCGCAACAGCAGAGCCCGGTGGCCCGTTTGGTGTTGAGGCGGCGCTAGCGTCACGCGAATTTCGTCGTCCTGACTTTCGATGCAGCAAAACGTCAGGCTTCGTTCCCTCGTTTGGCGATGCCGCGCAGGATGAAGATCGCGGCCAAGGCCAGGACCGGCACCATGAACAGCGAGATGCTGGCGCCCAGCGGGAGATTGCCGCCCAGGATACCGGTGTAGAACGCCGACGTGCCCAACACCTGGGTCGCCCCGAGGGGCCCGCCGCTGGTCAGCATGGCTACGGTCGTGAAGCCGGCGAAGGTGCCGATCAGGGCGTAGATCATGGTGATGGCAATGACGTTGCGCATCGTGGGGAAGGTCACGTACCGGATGCGCTGCCACCAGGTGGCGCCGTCGACCCGCGCCGCCTCGTAGAGTTCCTCCGGCACCGACTTCAACGACGCCAGGTACATGACCATGCAGAACGGTGCGCTGAACCACACGGTCACCAGGATGACGCAAAAGCGCGCCCAGCCGGCGTCGCCGAGCCAGAAGACGCGGCCCAGGCCGAAATGCTCGAGGCCCCAGTTGAAGGCGCCGAAGGACGGCTCGAACAACAATCGCCAGGCGAGCATGCTGAGCGCCGCCGGGATCACCCACGGCACCAGCAGCATGCCGCGCCACTTGCGCTGGCCCTTCGTTGGGATGTTGTGCACGAAATGGGCGGCGGCAAAGCCCAGGGCCGCACTCAGGGCGACGGCGATGAGCGCATAGAGGCAGGTCTGGGCGACGACCATCCAGAATCGGTCGCTGCCGGCCAGCCGGGCGAAGTTGGCGAGCCCGACGAACTTGGTCATTTTCCGGTCGAGCATCGAGAGATAGATCGCGAAGCCCGCGGGATACGCCACGAGCACGGCGATCACCGTCAGCAGTGGCAGGGTCATCAGGAAGGCGATGGTCGATCTGCGCCGCATCAGTCTGTGCAGGCCGCCGCGGTTCATTGATCCTCTTGCGCCTTCCATCACAGCCCGGGCAGCATAACATGGATGTTTGCAGCGGTACGCCGGGAAGTGACCGCTGTCCGCTCACGCCGTACAACCTTCACGACAAACAACGGCAAGAAGGGCTGCGGTCGCAGGGATGAAGAACGGCGGCATGAAGAACGACAGCGTGGCGATCGGCATCATCGGCGCCGGCATCATGGGAGAGCGGTTGCTCAATGCGATTCTCCAGCAGGATCCCGCATTGGTGCGGGCCTGCGGCCTCTGGGATCCCGCGCCTGAAGCGATGCGGCGCATGGCCAAGGCCTTTCCGCAGGTGGCGCGGCTGGTCGACGCGGCTTCCGTCATCGCGGCCAGCGACTGCACCTACATCGCCTCGCCGCCGGCCGCGCATCTGGAACACGCCCGCGCGGCGCTGGCGGCCGGCAAGAGCGTGTTCTGCGAAAAGCCGCTGGCGGTGGATGTCGCCGATGCGCGGGCGTTCGTGGCCGAGGCCGGCAACCGGGGCGCGGTGAACTTTCCCTTCGCCTCATCGCCCGCGGTGGCGACGCTCCGAAGCTGGATCGAGGCGGGTGAGATCGGCACGCCCCAGCGTATCGCCATCGAGGTGGGCTTCGCCCGATGGCCGCGCGCCTGGCAGGTGGACGCCGCGGGCTGGCTGGACAGACCGATGCAGGGCGGCTTCACACGCGAGGTCGTCTCGCATTTCCTCTTTCTTTCGCGGCGGCTCGTCGGGCCCTTGCACGGCCTGAAAGGGCAGGCCTCCTTCCCGGAAGCCGGCAAGTCCGAACGACGCATCGCCGCGACCCTGCGGGCCGGCAATCTGCCTGTGACGCTCGCGGGCGCGGTCGGCGCGACGGCGAAGGACGACCACAACATCTGGACGCTCGAAGGCGACAGGGGCGCGGTGCGGCTCTGCGACTGGTCGGTCGCCGAGCGGCGCATGGCCGACGGCACCTGGCAGCCCGCGCCGGACGCCCTGCCGCAGGAGCAGGCCCGGCCGCTCGCGCTCCGGCGCCAGCTCGAAGGCGTGGCACGACTCGCGCGGGGCGAGCCGCATCATCTGGCGACCCTGGCGGACGCCCTCGACGTCCAGGAAATTGTCGAAGGCCTTCTCGCCGGCTGAGCAGAGATCGTGATCGCGGCCTAGCGAAGTTGTCCGAGTTTTGTCCGCTCGAAACTGCGGCGATGCTCCGCCGTCGACAGCAGCGCATACCCCGTCGGAACTGTGGCCACGTCCTGGGGCGAACGACGGTCGGCCGGCGTTTCGGCCAGCCGGAGGCGGGCCTCCCCGGTGGCATAGTCCCCGGCCTTCAGGCTGGCCAGCGCGCGCACCAGGAACTCACCGGCAAAGGAGTCCGGCTGCTGTCCGGTCGCCTCATAGCCGGCGATGAAGGCTTCTATGCGCTCTTCGAGGCGGCGGCGCGCTGCGTCGTGCGCGTTGGGCGGCAGGGCCATGGCTAAACTCGGATCCATCATTCCAAAGGTGTTGCCGCGCATCGACGATCGCGGGCTCCCTGTCCGGTGGGCCTACGCATCTCCTGACAGGACTTTTGCGGTTGTACGCGATTCGCATCGTTAATCCATGGCCGGCCAATACATGGGCAAGCCGGCATGTCTGGGTTACGCGCTGTCCCGCCGTGCAGGGAGGGTGAACGCTTTCTGCCATGCCGGTCGGGGAACGCCGGGACGGTCTCGCGCCGTCCGTTGCCTCGCGCTCGTCGGCCTGCGATCTTGGCGTGCCCCTCCTGGCTGTGGAGCTGGCGCGGGCAACCCATGGAGAGAACGGACGATGACCAGCGAGCGCGTGCACAAGATCAAGGAGAAGGCTGTCGAGGAGTTCCGCTCGTTCTTCGTGATGGCCCTTTACCTGTGGTTCGTGTTCGGCCTGATGATGCTGAACGAGGCGGTGATCCTGAAGAAGCCGAGCATCAACTTCCTGGCGCAGGGCTTCGCCGTCATCAACGCGCTGGTGCTGGCCAAGGTCATGCTGGTCGCCGACGATCTCAGGTTCGGCCGTGAACTCGATCACCTGCCGCTCGCCTGGCCGATCCTCTACAAGGCCGTGATGTTCGGCCTGCTGTTCGTCGTGTTCCACGAGGTCGAGCACTATGTCGTGGGATGGTTCTCGGGCCCGTCGCACGCCTTGACCCTGCCCACTGTCGGCGGCGGCACCTGGGCTGGCGCGGCGTGCGTCTGGGCCATCATGTCGGTATCGCTCGCGCCGTTCTTCGCCATGCGCGAGGTATCCCGGCTGGTGGGGGTGGGCCGCGTGTGGCGCCTGATGTTCCAGCCCGGCGCGCGCGCTGCCTTCGCGGCGGAAGAGGCGGGCCGAAGCCGCGCCTCTCCGGCGGCATAGTCTCCGGCTGCCTCATAGCCGGCGATAAAGGACCCCATACGCTCATTGATGTGCTGGCGCGCCGCGGCGCGCTGCAGCACGCCACGCACGTTGGTCTGGCGGGCGCCACTGCCGGTTTGCCTGCTCAGGAAGGGCTGCAGGTAGCCCTGGAATTGCAGCGCCGCCTTCGGCGTAAACGGATCGTTGCCGGCGTTTTGTGTGTTGCCGGCAGCGCGAACAGCGCCGCCAGCAACGCCCGGACGATCCATCGATTCACGACCGGCCGGGAGGTCTCTACTGCATGAACCAGCCGTGGCTGACCACGGCCGACTGGCCGCTGTGCACGGTGGTCTTGGCGGCGGCATAGAACAGCACGGCGTCGGCCACGTCGTCGGTGGTGGTGAACTGACCGTCGATCGTATCCTTCAGCATGACGTTCTTGATCACCTCGGCCTCGGTGATCTTGAGCTCCGCGGCCTGCTCGGGGATCTGCTTCTCGACGAGCGGCGTGCGCACGAAGCCCGGGCAGACGACGTTCGAGGCGACATTGTATTCCGCGCCTTCCTTGGCCAGCACCTTCGAGAGGCCGATCAGGCCGTGCTTGGCGGTGACGTAGGGCGCCTTCAGCTTGGACGCTTCCTTGGAGTGGACCGAGCCCATGTAGACCACGCGGCCGTACTTGGCGGCATACATGTGCTTCAGGCAGGCCTTGGTGGTGAGGAAGGCGCCGTCGAGATGGATGGCCAGCAGCTTTTTCCAGTCGGCGAAGGGGAAGTCGACCAGCGGCTTCACGATCTGGATGCCGGCGTTGCTGACCAGGATGTCGATGCGGCCGTACTTGGCCATGGTGTCGGCCACGCCCTTCTCGACCTCGGTCTCGTCGGTCACGTTCATGGCGACGGCGAAGGCGTCGCCGCCCTTGGCCTTGATCTCGGCCGCGGTCTTGGCCGCGGCATCGAGGTTGAGGTCGGCGATCACCGGGATGCCGCCTTCGGCCGCGAGGCGCAGCGCGATTTCCTTGCCGATGCCGCTCGCGGCGCCGGTGACGATGGCTACTCTTCCTGTGAAGCGGGACATGACTGGTTCCTTCTTTCTACGGATCTACTTGGCGAGATAGTCGAACACCACTTCGCCCAGACCCAGCGTCAGGTCGGTGACGAAATGGCTGGCTGAGAGGACCTCGCGCACCGGCAGGCGGGCGACGTCGCACATGGCATGGTCGAAGAGCTGCAGCGCGGCGGGGCCGGACCATGCGCCCTTCAGAGTCACGTCCTCGCAGTAATAGCGCACCAGCTCGCAGATGCGCGGCGTGCAGTCGACATGCGGGATGATCTTGATCATGAAGTTGGGCTTGGCCAGGCTCTTGAGCAGCGGCGCCTGGTCGATCTCGCGGTGCTTGTAGCCCATGGTCGCGTTGACGCAGAGCACCGAGCCGTAGTGCAGCGTGCACACCAGCGTCTCGCTCTCGTGCTTGATGCGGGGCGTCGCGAGCTTCTTGGGAAAGCCCCAGATCTCGCGGCCGCCGGCGATCGGCGAATTGTCGTCGAGGTACATGGCGTGCACGTAGCCGCCTTCCTGCACGCGGCCGTCCTTGTCCTTGAAGCGGACCGGAATCACCTGGCCGGTCTCGGTGTAGTCGCCGAAGCCGGTCGAATCGGGCATGCGGATGAATTCGTAGTTCACCGTGTCGCCCGCGACCTCGAGCGGCTCCGGCACGATCGCGCGCAGCAGCTCGGGGTCGGTGCGATAGCTGATGATGACGAACTCGCGATTGTAGAATTTGTACGGCCCGCGCGGGTAGGCCGGGTTGTTGAGCGGCATCGCGAAGGCGTTCTTGCGGACATCGGCCAGTTTCATTTCTTGGTCTCCTCTTCGCGCTTCTGGCGGGCAAGGTCGAAAGTGAACACGCCGTCTTCGCTTTGCGGGCGCTGCAGAACCTCGGGGTAGCGGAGCGTCCGGACCATGTCGTCGTAGCCGGTCTTCCAGTGCTCCTCCATCGTCCGGCGCGAAAACTCGTAGTCCTTCGATGCGCCCTCGTAGTTCCTGGCGTGATAGATCAGGTGGATGATGTTGTAGACCTTGGTGTCTGCCTCCTGCGCGAGCAGCTCCGCCTCCGGCGTCTGGCGCAGCTCGGGCCGCATGTTTGCCAGCAGCTTGGCGGTGGCGCGCCGCATGTGCTGCATCTTGCGGAACTGGTCTGTGCCGGCGCGCGTGCGGCTCGAATAGCGGATGTCCTTCTGACGCACGTCGACCTCGATCATGTCGCGCGGCAGCTCGCCGCGTGCATTCCACAGGTCGACCTGAAAGGCGAGCGTATCGTTGCGCGGCCGCTCGTCGAGCACCCATTGCAGCGGCGTGTTGGAGACGACGCCGCCGTCCCAGTAGAACTCACCGTCGATCTCGGTGGCGGGAAAGCCCGGAGGCAGGGAACCGCTGGCCATGACATGCGCGGCGGCGATCTTGTGCGTCTTGTTGTCGAAGTAGGCGAAGTTTCCCGTCTTGACGTTGGTGGCGCCGACGCTGAAGCGGGTTTCGCTCGTGTTGATCCGGTCGAAATCCACCAGTTGCTCGAGCAATGCCTTGAGCGGCGCGATATCGTAGTAGCTCAGATTTCCGGGGTTGCCCGTCGGCGTGAAGAGCGGCGGCGGAATGCGCGGCTTGAAGAAGCCGGGAGCCCCCCACAGCATGGTGCCCATGGCACGCCACTGGTTCACGATCTGGCGTTGCATGTCGCCCTTGATCTCCAGACCTGGAAAATAGGGAATGCCGAGGGGCGGCTCGGTGATGGTCTCCCAGAAGACACGGAGCTTCTCGACCCGTCGCTCAGGCGCATTGCCGGCGATCAGCGCCGCGTTGATCGCGCCGATCGAGATGCCCGCCACCCAGTCGGGGTGCAGGTTGGCCTCGGCGAGCGCCTCATAGGCCCCGGCCTGGTAGGAGCCGAGCGCGCCGCCGCCCTGAAGCAGCAGGGCGATGCGCTCGAAGTCGGGCCGCGATCGCGGTCCGTTCGTCCTCGAAACCACAGCAGATGTGGAACTCATGGCGATTCTCCCTCGCGACCGTGGCGCCGCGGCGATGACTTCTGGCCCGCCGTCTACACCACGGCAATGACAATTCCGCAATTTCCGGGCCGGTCCCGACGCGTCACATTCTCGCCAGCGCCATAGTTGCATGCCCGAGGTGCGTTTTTGTGGCGCATTTCTGACGGGCTATTGCCCATCACGCGCAACGCGCGGCTTCAGACGACCTGGAGGGCGCGCAGCAGAGGCAGCCTGTCGGTCGCGAACGCGTGCGCCGCGGCGGTCAGGTCGACGATGCTGGCACCCGTCGTGAGGACTTTGGCGGCGTGTCCGGCCCAATCGTCCGGCCGTCTCCGGCCTTGGAGCACTTCGGCCAGGAACAGCAGTTCCTTGCGAGAGGCGTGGATGCCGCCCCCGGTGACCGGGCTCGCCAGGGCATGGACGTTGTCCGAAGTGCCGGCCTGCGCGATCAGATGGGCGTTCAGCCTGTCGGTGCGCGACCGCACGCGTGCGATGGTGGCATCTTCCTGGGCGGCCTCGATCAGTCCGTTGCTGGCAATCAGAACCACCGCCTGGGCGATCTGGCCGATCGAAATGCCTTTCGGCTGGAGCGCCTGTTCGATCTGGCCCAGCGACCACGCCTTGCCGTCGGCCAACCGCTCGATGACCGAACCACAGACCGCCTCCCCCGGCTCCACCTGGCTGAGGGCCAAGGCTGCCTTCACCTTGAACGGGAAGTCCAGCGGGTGCGCGACGGCGATCACCCTTTGCAGGCGCAGCGCTTCCGTGCGTTCCGCGGCGGACAGCCGTTTGGCGCCCCTGACCCAGTAGTCGCGGCGAAAGCGCTGGTTTGCGATCATGTCCCGCACCGTTTCGCGCAAGCCGGCATCGTCGGCTTCTTCGATCAGGCTGCGCTGCGAGGCGGACCAGCCCATGGCATCGAGGTGATCGGAATAGTCGGCGGCACAGACGTAGCCCACGCCTGCGGGCGCCAGCGCGCGGGCAACGTCGGTGAAATGCATGGGCTGCCAATCGCGATTGAAGAATTCGTGCGCCAGGTATGGGCGATCGTCGTCCCTGGCGGCCTTGATGCGGGCGATGGTCCCCGGATTGTCGCGCGCGAAGGCCGGTTCGGCGGCAAGAAGCCGGTCCGAGAAATCCACGGCATCGTCGATGCGCTCGGCAATGGGCTTGTGCGCGCTGCCGGGACGGTTGGCATGCTCGACCATCAGATGGCGCAGAGGCGAGAAGGCCGCCCAGCCCGGCAAGGTATTGTAGCCGGTATAGAGCACGCCTCCCGGCTTCAGATGCCGCCGAACGAACTCGACGATCGTCGCGCGATTGCCGTCCGAGATCCAGCTCCAGACCCCGTGCAGCCCGATGTAGTCGAAGGCGGGCAGGTCGCGACCGGAGAAATCGACGAAGGAGTCGTGGCGAATGTCGACCGGCGTGCCCGAGGCCATGGCGAGTGTCCGGGCATAGGCGGCATGAGCGGGATTGATGTCGGTGGCATGCCATTGCACCGGCGACGCGGCGGCATGGAGGACGAGGCTCACCCCCTGGCCGAAGCCGAGTTCGCAGGCCGTGGCGATCTCCGGTGGCTGGAGGCCGGCGTTCAGGAAGGCAAGCCGTACCCGCAGCGGATTGAGTTCGCCATGGTAGCCGTAGACGTAGCCGATATCGGTCCGATATCCGTCGGCACCCTCGATCATGCGTGGCGTCCGCGACTGTGGCTGCTCGCCGTCGACTGCATCAGGCGCTCCCGTTGATCGCCTTGAAGGCCAGCCGGCAGGGGCGGGTGACGTAGTACGCCCCCCACAAGGCCGGCGGCAGCTTCAGGGCGGCGTGGTCCCCGGGGGTCGGCGTGAAGACCAGTCGTAGCGCCCCCTTGATCCAGTCGAGCCGGCGGTCGCAAAGATCGAGATCGGCCAGATGCTCCCCCTCCGGCGACGGCAGGATGCCCGCCCGCATGCGGCCGGCAGCCGGTCGGCGACGGCGCGCGACAGCAATTCGCGAAAGCGCTCCGGGTAGGCGCGCGGATCGGCGAAATGGATCGGATCGCCGATGTCGAGGCGCCAATAGCGCCGGATGGCCGCGCCGCTGTCGTCCAGCCGGATGAGGTGGGCGGGGGGAAGCCGCTGGATATCGCGATAGACCGTTCGCTCGAACTCGCGACAGATGCCGAGGGTCAGGAAGTCGGCGATCCAGTAGTCGTCGAGGTCGCGGCCGATCGATGTCCGGGCCGCGATCCAGTCGAGCGAGTCGCTGATGAACCAGGCGTTCGCGGTCCTCGCATGAAAGAGCGATCGCATGCCGAAGTGATCGCGCACGGCGATGAGGCTTTGCCGTTCGTCGTCCCACAAGACAAAGGAGAAGTCGCCGGCGAGGAATTCGACGAACCGCTCGCCCCATTTGGCGTAGGCGCGCAGACACAGGACGATGTCGGGGATTGCGGCACTGGTGCTGCCTGTCGCGTCAAGGCGTGCCCGAAGCTCCGGTCGTGCGTCGAGCCGGACCCGTCCTGCGATCCAGTAGCGGCCCCCCAGCGCGTGGATGGCATATTCTTCGCCGGCGACGTCGGGCGCGTTGGCGTTGGAACACATGAACACGGCGCGACCCAGCGTCTTGCAGTCCATCTGTCCCGTTGGTGCGCCCGACGGGCTGCCGGGCCCGCCCAGGACCTGCTGCGCATCGACCGGCTCTGCACGCAGATTGAAGATCGCGGCGAACAATTCTAGCCCGCCGTCCAGGTCGTCAGGGTGGTGTAGCGGTCCTGCTCGTGCTCGCCGATCAGAACGCGTCCTTCATGAAGCACCCAGGCATGGGCGGTCAGGCCCTTCGGGTCGCGCGCCACGCCGATGTGCAGTTCCGTCGCGTGACCCTGCGACGACAGCAGACGTTGAAGGGTGAGGGCCGAGCCGAGGCAAGTCGTGCCCGGCAGGTGCCGGGACGCCGTACGGACGGCCCAGACGATACGATCGAGCGGCATGTCTCCGTGAGCGAGACGGCCCGACCAGGCACGCAGGTGATCGATCGTGAGCAGGCGCATAGCGCCCCGAACGAAGACGAGCGTGGCGAACGCCTCGATCAGCAGGGCCCGGTCTCGGCCGGGCAGGGCGAAAAAGGTGGCCAGCCTCTTCACGTTCCGATTGCCTGCCGGATCTGCCGTGCCACGTCGTTCAACACGTCGGTGCTCCTCGGATAACGCAGCCGGTAGACCGGAACCGTTCGCGCGACGCGCGCGGCAAACTCGATCTGCCGCGCCAGCCGGCTGGATAGAGCATATCTGGTGTCCATCGTCGACGATATGACCACCCTGACCAGTTCCAGACCGTTGAGGCGGACGCAGGACACTTCCCCGGCGGCAGATTGCCCGTCCGGATCTCCCAGATGGAACAAGGCGGCGAGGGGGATCGTCCGGCGGTGCGCCGGGATGGTGGTGCGCGGCTGGACCATGACCTTGCCGCTCAGCGAATTGAAGTAGCCAGCCGCCACCGCTTCGGGAAGGAACCCCTTGCCGGGTTCGTCGAGCAGCTTCAGGCGATAGGGCCCGGGATAGGCCAACATGGCGCCGTCGGCGAACCTGACCCGCAGCATGTCGTCGGTGACGAGGTCGGCCCCCCGGCTGATGAGAAAGGCGGCGAGCGTCGACTTGCCGGCGCCGCTCGTGCCAAGCAGCCCCACGGCCCGGCCATCGATGTCGACAACCGTCGAGTGGAGCGTCTCTTCGCCCTGCAGCGTAAGCGAGGCGCTCAGCACGAAATTCAGAAGGTTCGCTTCGAAGGACCTCTGGTCGATGTCGCCCAGGCGTCCGCAGGTCACGCGCCGGCCGTCGGCGGACGTTCCACGCGGCTGAACGCCTTCCGGTGAGCATCGGTCTGCACGAGCACCGTGCCGGCGTGACCCTTGACCAGTGAGTCATAGGTCGACTCGAGGCCGGCCAGGCCGTCGCTTTCCTGACCGACATAGCCGATGAGATGCGCCGCGAGTTCCCGCTTCGGA
>RGPT01000012.1 GCA_010032545.1 Alphaproteobacteria bacterium | reverse complement strand
TATCCAGGCGCTCGGTCGGCAGCGTCGAGCAGTTCACCACGACGAACGGCCCATCGGCCCGCTTCGATCCCTGATGGATAAGCCTCGCCATGGTCTCCTTGCCGGCTCCAGAAGCACCAGAGATCAGGACCCGACTGCCGGTTGGCGCTACTCGCTCGATCTGGATGCGGACGCTGGCTGCAACCGGCGAAGTACCCACGAATGTCACGTCGCCACCTGCCCGCCTGCGAAGGCTTGCGTTCTCGCGTTTCAAGCGATCAGCCTCGATCGCGCGGTCGACGACCAAAAGCAGGCGATCAGCCTTGAACGGCTTTTCGATAAAATCGTAGGCACCGGTCTTTATCGCAGAGACCGCTGTATCGATCGTGCCATGCCCACTGATCATGACGACAGGGATAGGCGGATCCTCGCGCCGGATGACCTCCAGAAGCTGCAGGCCATCGAGTTCGCTGCCTTGCAGCCAGACGTCCAAGATTACCAGCGCCGGCCGACGCTGGCGCACGGCATCAATCGCTTCGGTGCTGTTGTGCGCGCGACGGGCCGTGTTTCCCTCGTCCTCGAGGATGCCCGCGATCAGCGTGCAGATGTCGCGCTCGTCGTCGACGATCAGGATGTCGTGGGCCATGACTCTTCAAGCAGTCCGCTACCGTCTCGGCGGATCATTGTGCGGCTGTCGCGTGTGGTCGAGCCGACGCGATTTCCTTCGCGTCCCGCCGGAATACCAGACTGATGCGCGCCCCGCCACCCTCACGGTCCTCCAGAGCGAGATAGCCGCCGTGGTCCTCCATGATCTTCTTGACGATGGCCAGGCCCAACCCCGTACCTTTGCTGCGTGTCGTCATATAAGGCTCGGTCAGCCGCTCGCGCCCTTCCTTCGGCAGCCCCTTGCCGTTGTCCTCAATGACAAGACTGACTGTCGCGCCGTCGTCCGCAAGCGTCAGGGAGATCTCGCCCGGCGGCAGCGGCCCGGTCAACGACGGTTCTCTTCCCTCGATGGCCTCGGCCGCGTTCTTCAGGATGTTGGTCAGGACCTGCCCGACCTGCCGACGGTCGCAGGTCAGGGCAACCGGCACATCCGGCAGACACGAGGTGTAGCGGATATCGGCATTGCCGTTGCGTTGAAGAAAAAGGGCCTGCTGACAGAGTTCCTTGGCGTCCTCTGCCTGCACCGTCGGACGGGGCATGCGGGCGAAGGATGAGAACTCGTCGACCATGCGACCAATGTCGCCAACCTGCCGGATGATGGTGTCCGTGCAGATCGTAAAGGTTTCCGGGTCATCCTTGATCTGCTTCAGGTAGCGGCGCTTCAGCCGTTCCGCCGAAAGCTGGATCGGCGTCAGCGGGTTCTTGATTTCGTGGGCGATACGTCGCGCCACGTCGCCCCATGCCGCCATGCGCTGGGCCGACATCAAATCGGTGACATCATCGAAGGTGACGACCGAGCCGGCGTCCGAGGCCGCACTGACACGCACTAGCAGAATGCGCCGCACGCCGCGTTGGAGGATCTCGACCTGTCCCTGCGTAACCCGATCCGACCGTTCGGCCGACTGCATCATGAGCGAAGCGAGCTCGGGCATGACATCGGCCAGTCGCCGTTCGAGCACACCATCCTCGGGCAGTGCGAGGAGTTCAAGGGCCGAGCGATTGCTTCTGATGACAGTGCCCTTGCCGTCGACGCTGAGCACTCCAGCAGAAACGCCAGCCAACACCGCGTCGGTCAAGCGCCGCCGTGTGTCGAGTTCCCTGTTGGCGCTGACCAGCTCACCACGTTGATGTTCTATCTGACTAGCCATGCGGTTGAACGAGCGGGCAAGTTGCCCCAGTTCGTCGTTCGGTGGCCCCTCCTCCACGCGTGTCGTCAGGTCGCCGCCCCGCAGCCTTTCCGCGGCCTGCATCAGCCCACCGATCGGCGCCGTCAGACGGGTCGCGAACAGGATGGCCAGCCAGACCGCCGCCAACAGCATCAAAAACGCAATTACGCCGCTGACCATCAATATGACCAGTTGGTTGCGTTGGAGCGCAGACTCGATCTGCGCATAAAATTTTCCAGCCAGATCAATGCTCTTGATGTAGTCAACGACCCTGAGGTCGACGGCATGGCCGGTCGCCAGAAAAAATGGCTCGCCTACGAAAAGCTGCATGACGAAGTAGGCACCGTTGGTCGAGTCGAACTGGACTGGACGCGCCTGGTTAACTGCTTGCCAGAGGAATTTCGCGGATGGTTGCGGATCGATCATGCCTTCAGCGTCGGGAGCCTGGGCATGGGCGAGTACGCCTTTGTCTGCATCGATGATGGTCGCCTCGATGATCGGACGTCCCTGGATTGCGTTCTCCAGAAGGCGCTTGGTCGTCTCGCTGTCGCGAATGCCGTCGATGCCCAGGGCTTGCAGTGGCCCTGCGATTGCGCCGATGTCGCGCAGGATCTCGTCTTCCCGTGCCCGCCGCACCGGCTCTCCAATCTCGCGGGCTGCTTCAAAAGCGGCCTGTGACGGCTTCACCACGAAATCCGTGAGATTGAGGAACAGCAACGAGAGAATGATGGCGACGATCAGAGTTGGTGTGATCGTAAACACGCTACACAACAGCACAAGCCGCATGTGTAGCCTCGACCCGGCCGCGCCGCGGCGGCGATCCAGCCACAACTGCGTCAATCGGACGGCCAGCACCGCAACAAGAGCAATGGCAATGACGAGGTCCGCCACCAACAGCGCCGTTATCCAGCCAAGGGTCCCGAAGGCCGCTGGAACGAGCCCCGCCAGCCATGCATAGGTCACGGCCCCTGCAACGATGGCGAGCACAGCCAAGGACACAGCGGCAAAGCGGCCACTCAGGCCGCGAAGCATCGCGCTTGCCGTGTCGCCCAAGCGTGGAGCGCCGAGCGGAGCTGTCACTAGTTCACCCGCCTCGGCGGACCTGGGGTGTGCGAACCACGGGAACGTCGAGGTCCTTAATCTTCTTGCGCAACGTGTTGCGATTGAGCCCCAGAAGACGGGCTGCGCGCAACTGATTCCCGCGGGTTGCCCCAAGAGCCAGGGACAGGAGCGGCCGCTCGACCTCGGAAATGACACGATCGTACATGCCGTCCGGCGGCAGCCGGTCGCCATGAGCGGCAAAAAGGGCCTGAAGGTGGAGATCCATCGCATCGGCCAAGGAGGCGTTGGACTGTCCCGGGCTTCCGGCACCGGGGGCGTCGAAATCCGGAGCGTGGACGGCGTCGGCGAGCTCCGATTCGATCGTGTCGATGCCGATCACTTCTTCCGAATAGAGCGCGGACAGGCGCCGGACGAGATTCTCCAGTTCGCGCACATTGCCCGGCCACCGGTGCTGGCGCAGACGAGCCATGGCGTCGGTCGACAGTACTTTGGTCGGCAAGCCATCCACGGTCGCAGCACGCAAGAAGTGGTTGGCCAGTTCAGGGATATCGTCGAGGCGCTCGCGCAACGGAGGCAGTCTAATCGGTACGACGTTCAGCCGGTAGAACAGATCCTCGCGAAACAGCCCCTGCTGGATAAGGCGGCGCAAGTCGCGATGCGTGGCGGCCACGATCCGGACATTGGCCTTGATCGGCGTCCGCCCGCCGACGGTCGTGTACTCTCCCTCCTGCAAAACACGCAGCAGGCGGGTCTGTGCCTCGGGCGGCATGTCGCCGATTTCGTCCAGGAAGAGCGTGCCGCCAGAGGCCTGTTCGAACTTGCCGGACGACCGCTGGATGGCGCCCGTGAAGGCACCACGTTCGTGCCCGAACAGCTCGCTTTCGATCAGCTCTCGCGGGATAGCTGCCATATTGAGGGCCACGAATGGTCCTTTGCGGCGCTTGCCATAGTCGTGCAGCGCCCGCGCGACGAGTTCCTTGCCAGTACCCGACTCGCCCGAGACCATGACCGTGAGATCGGTCGACATCAAACGGGCAAGCGCCCGGTAGATCTCCTGCATTGCCGTCGACCGCCCGATCAACGGCAGCCGCTCGCTCTCCTCCGGAGGGTGGGAACCACGCGGCATCGAGGCCGCCGGGGCCGACAGGGCCCGGTTCACTATCGAGACCAATTCGTTTAGGTCGAAAGGCTTCGGCAGGTATTCGAAGGCCCCCCGCTCCGTCGCGCGCACTGCAGTCAGAAGTGTTGACTGAGCGCTCATCACTATGATGCGCAGATCGGGCCGCAGCTTGCGGATGCGCGGCACGAGGTCGAGGCCGTTTTCGTCGGGCATGACGACGTCGGTTATGACGAGTTGCCCTTCGCCTTCCTGGACCCATTGCCAGAGGGTCGAGGCGGTACCAGTGCTGCGCACGGTGTGGCCCTGTCGGCCAAGAGCTTGATGCAATACGGTACGAATCGCGCGGTCGTCGTCGGCGACGAGGATCGTTGCAGCGACGCTCATGTGATGACCTGTGAAAGTTGCATCGGCAGCATTACTCGGAACATGGTTCGGCCAGGCGCGCTGTCGAACTCGATCGCTCCACCGTGGTCGTTGATAATCTTGGCCACCAAAGCAAGACCGAGACCGGTTCCTGTTGGTTTGTTCGTCACGAAAGCGTCAAACAGGTGCGCCCGGATCTCGTCCGATACGCCACCGCCGTTGTCACGGACCGAAACGACCAACGGCAAGTTGACGCGCGCCTGCTGTCCGGGCACCGCCAAGCGCAGGCCATGCCGGAAGGCCGTCGACATCTCGATTTCGCGCTCGCCCTCACCCAGCGCTTCGCAGGCGTTCTTGACCAGGTTGAGAAAGACCTGGATGAGCTGATCACGGTCACCATGGACCTCGGGCAGTGACGGATCGTAGCTCTCGATGAAGCGAACGCCTTTGCCGAAGCCATTTTCGGAAAGGCGCCGAACATGGTTGAGAACTTGGTGGATGTTGATCGGGCCACGCTCGATCGGACGGCCGTCGGCGAATGCCTCCATGCGATCGACCAACGCAACGATGCGGTCCGTTTCCTCGCAGATCAGGCTGGTCAATTCTCGATCACTGTCAGGGACAGACTGCTCGAGGAGCTGGGCAGCGCCACGGATGCCAGACAGCGGATTTTTGACCTCATGTGCCAACATTGCCGCCAGCGCACTCACCGAACGGGCGGCGCTGCGGTGCGACATCTGGCGGTCGATGTTGCGAGCGATGGTCTGTTCGACCAGCGATACCGCGACCAGTCCGTCGCTGTCGGCTACCGGCGACAACCGGAGCGCGCAAAACCGGCTGCCGATTCGTGGCGAGGCCAGCGTGACGCCGTTTTCTGCGACAGCGCCCCCGCTCGCCTGAACCTGCTCAAGTAGCGCGAAGAGCGGCGTGTCCTCGGGTACGAACTCATCCATCGGATGGCCGAGCAGGCGCGCCCGGCCCACGCCGAAGAACTGCTCGGCCGAGAGATTCGCATAGTGAATCAACCGACGTCGATCGACGACGAGAATCGCCTCGGAAAGTGAATCAAGGATAGCCACCGAAAAATGTTCGGGCGAACTGCCTTGGCGCTTTAGAGGGCGCAATACCACGTTACGCCACCTGCCGTTCTAGAGCAGGCAGGAAAAAGGTCGCAAGCATTGCCCGCACCTTGGTCGGGTCCGGCTCGCGATTGACGGCACCGCGGAAGTCGGCTGCCCCCGAAAGGCCCTTGGAGTACCAACCGAGATGCTTGCGCGCCATGCGCACACCGGTTTCCGGCCCGTAGTGCTCGAGCATCGCTTCGAAGTGGGTACGCACAATGGCGTACTGCTCGGCAAGCGATGGGTCGGGCAGCTTCTCGCCTGTCCGCAGATACTGGATCGCCTGATTGAGAAACCATGGCCGCCCATAGGCGCCGCGCCCGATCATCACACCGTCGGCGCCTGATTGGGCGAGCGCCTGATCGACGTCGTCGAGCGTGTTGATGTCGCCGTTCACGATTACCGGCAGTTTCGTGGCCGCCTTGACGTTAGCCACGAAAGACCAATCCGCATGGCCTTCATAGAATTGGCACCGTGTGCGGCCATGCACGGTCAGCATCCGAATGCCGCAATCCTCGGCGATGCGCGCGAGGTTTGGGGCGTTCCGGTTGGCATGGTCCCAGCCCGTTCGCATCTTGAGGGTCACCGGCAGTTTTACCGCCTTGACGGTCGCCGCCAAAATCTTGGCGGCATGAACTTCGTCGCGCATCAGGGACGACCCGGCATGGCCGTTCACCACCTTCTTCACCGGGCAACCGAAATTGATGTCGATGATCGCCGCACCCCGGTCCTCGTTCAGCTTGGCCGCCTCGGCCATCACGTCGGGCTCACAGCCGGCGAGCTGGACGGACATGGGGAATTCTTCCGGTGAGTTCTTCGCCATCAGCAGCGTCTTGCGGTTCTCGCGGACCATTGCAGCCGAGGCGATCATTTCGGACACGACGAGTCCTGCCCCACCCCGCTTGACCGTTCGACGGAACGGCATGTCGGTGACACCGGACATCGGAGCCAGAATGACGGGGTCCTCCAAGCGGACCGGGCCGATGTCGATAGGTCGAACGCGTAAGGCTTCGGCCATTTTCCTGCTCAGTTAATGGGCAACTTGTGCAGTGCACAATAATTGAGCGAGCATTACCGGGTCCAGCCCTCTTCTGCAAGCGTCCGAAGTGCACATGCTCGTGCCCGGATGCTATTGGTACTTGTGGCAATCTGTACCGCCCTGATCGTCGCCGCTGGCCGCGGCAGCCGTTTTGGCGGCGTACTGCCCAAGCAGTATGCGCTTTTGGGCGCGCGTCCGGTCCTGAGCCACACACTTGCAACATTTCAAGGGGTGCCCGGCATCGATCGGATCCGGGTCGTTATTGCGCCTGGCGACGAGGCTCACTACCGGGCCGCCGCCGCCGGCTTCGACCTGGCACTGCCGGTCCTTGGCGGGCCAAGCCGGCAGCTTTCGGTGTTGAGCGGCCTTGAGGCTCTGGCGCCTGAGGCTCCCGACTTGGTGGCCATCCACGACGCTGCTCGTCCCTTCATCCGAGCGGCCGACATTGTGGCCTGCCTAGAAGCAGCAACGGTGCAGGGCGTGGACGGCGCGGTCCTGGGCGTCCCGCTTGCAGACACGCTGAAGCGCGTTGCAGCCAATGGCGCCATTTCGGAGACCGTTCCACGCGAAAAGCTCTGGCGCGCGCAGACCCCCCAGGTCTTTCGCTTCGCCCCCCTGCTCCGGGCGCACCGCGAAGCGGCAGCATTAGGCGCCACCGAGGCTACGGCTCTCACCGACGATGCCGCTGTGGCTGAGCGTGCCGGCTTGAGAGTTGTCATGGTCACCAGCAGCGGAGATAACACGAAGATCACCACCGCTGAGGACCTGCAGCGCGCGTCGACAATGGAAACACGGACCGCCTTCGGATTCGACGTCCACGGCTTCGCGCCGGGCGCCGCCGTGATGCTGGCGGGCGTCGAGATCCCTCATGTCCAGACACTTGCTGGCCATTCTGATGCTGACGTGGCGCTTCATGCACTCACCGATGCGATTCTGGGCACGATTGGTGCAGGCGACATCGGTCTCCACTTCCCGCCCTCCGATCCACGATGGCGCGGCGCCTCCTCCGAGCGCTTTCTCGTGCACGCCCTCGCGCTTCTCGCCGCGCGTGGCGGTCGGGTCATCCATCTCGACCTCACCCTTGTCTGTGAAGCACCGCGCATCGGCCCGCACCGCGAGGCCATGATTGCCAGCATCGCCCGCATCGCCGGAATCCCCCGCGACCGAGTCAGCGTCAAGGCGACAACGACGGAAGGATTGGGCTTCACTGGTCGCCGCGAGGGAATCGCGGCCCAGGCCGTTGCGACCGTCGAAGTACCGAGAATCTGGGAGTAAGGGGCCTATCGCATGTTCGATCACGAACTAAGGGCGGCCGCCGAGCATGTGCTCGTCGCGTGTCGCAGCCGCAAACTCAAGGTCGTCACTGCCGAATCGTGCACGGGGGGCCTGGTGGCCGCTGCCCTGACTGCCATCGCCGGCTCGTCCGATGTCGTCGAGCGCGGATTCGTCACCTATGCCAACGAGGCCAAGCGCGAGATGCTGGGCGTGTCGTGGGACGCGCTGCTGGGGCATGGGGCCGTCAGCGAACCCGTAGCCCGCGCAATGGCAGCGGGCGCCCTCGCCCGCTCACGGGCCGATCTCGCCGTCTCGGTGACGGGCGTCGCCGGCCCGGGCGGAGGCTCCGAAGACAAGCCCGTCGGGCTGGTTCACCTGGCCGCCGTCCGGTCGGGCCATGACCCGATTGCCGAGCGCCACGTCTTTCCCGGCGATCGCGACGCCATCCGGCGCGCCTCCGTGCTTACCGCCCTTGCGATGCTGACGTCGCTGGCCGAGCGATAGGCTGGCCATAGAGCTGGTTCGCGCGCGCCTCGAAGGCCGAGACCATACGGCGGACCGCTTCGGCAAAGAGCAGGCGGACCGTCTGCTGCAGCAGCATCGAACGGAAGTCGAACTCCAGTTCGAAGTCGATCACGGTGCCGTGAACGTCTGGCAAGAACGACCAGCGGCTGATCAGTCGGCGAAACGGACCCTCGGTTCCCGTGGTGTCGATACGCGGACCGCCTGGATGGTCGGGTGCGAGTTCGACCCGGGAAACGAACTTCTCGTGAAATGGCCCGAAGCCGATCACAAGCTCCGCAACTTCGATGTTTCCGTCGCGCTGGCGCACCCGGGCGGCATGGCACCACGGAAGGAACTCGGGATATCGGGCAACGTCGGCCACAAGGTCGAACAGCTGCATCGGCTCATGACCGACAAGACGACGCTCGGCGTGACGGGTCGACAAGAAGCCGTCAGCCTTTGCGCTGCAAGGCACGCGCGGCGCGCAGGCGCGCAAAGTCATCGCCGGCGTGATAACTCGAACGCGTCAGAGGGGATGCCGCGACCATCAGGAACCCCTTGGCCCGCGCGAGGGTCGCCAGTTCCTCGAATTCCGCCGGCGTCCAGAAACGATCGATCGGCGCATGCTTGGGCGTAGGCTGAAGGTACTGGCCGACCGTCAGGAAATCGACATCAGCCGCCCGCAGGTCGTCCATAACCTGCAGTATCTCCTCACGCGTCTCGCCGAGGCCTACCATCAGCCCTGATTTGGTGAACATCGACGGGTCGATTTCTTTCACCCGTGCCAGGAGTCGCAGCGACGTGAAGTAGCGTGCGCCAGGGCGGATCGTCGGATAGAGCCGCGGCACCGTCTCGAGGTTGTGATTGAAGACATCGGGGCGCGCCGCCACGATCATCTCGACGGCGCCAACCTTGCGCATGAAGTCGGGGGTCAGGATTTCGACCGTCGTCGTCGGTGCAGAAACATGCAACGCGGAGATCACCTGAGCGAAGTGCCCCGCGCCACCATCGTCGAGATCGTCGCGGTCGACCGAGGTGACGACGACATGCCCGAGCCCCAGCTTGCCAACTGCCTCGGCAATGTTGGCCGGCTCATGTGGATTGAGAGCGCCAGGCTTGCCGGTGGCGACGTTGCAGAAGGCGCAGGCCCTCGTGCACACCTCGCCCATGATCATGAAGGTTGCGTGCTTCTGCTTCCAGCATTCGCCGATGTTCGGGCAAGCAGCTTCCTCGCACACGGTTGAGAGGCCGTATTCACGCATCAGGCGCTTGGTCTCGGCATATTCCGGCGAGTTCGGCGCGCGCACCCTTATCCAGTCTGGCTTGCGCCGGATCGGGTTGTCGGCCCGATGCGCCTTCTCGGGGTGTCGCTCGGCGCGGCTCAGGGGAATCTTGTCGTGCGATCCGTCCATGACGCCCTAGATATGGAGCGTCCGGCCATAGGCCGCCAGTACCGACTCGTGCATCATTTCCGACAGCGTGGGATGCGGGAAAACCGTGGCCAAGAGTTCGGCCTCGGTTGTCTCCAGCGTCTTCGCGACGCTGTAACCCTGGATCAGCTCGGTGACTTCGGCGCCGATCATATGCGCGCCCAGCAGTTCGCCGGTCTTGGCGTCGAAGATCGTCTTGATGAAGCCCTCGGGTTCGCCCAGCGCTATGGCCTTGCCGTTGCCGATGAACGGGAACTTACCGACCTTAACCTGCAGCCCCTTGGCCTTGGCCGCTGCCTCCGTCAGGCCGATGCTGGCGACCTGCGGTTGGCAATAGGTGCAGCCCGGAATGTTCTCCGTCTTCATCGGGTGCACACCCTTAACCCCAGCAATCTTCTCGACCACGAGAACGCCCTCATGCATCGCCTTATGCGCCAACCACGGCGGCCCGGCGACATCGCCGATCGCATAGACGCCGGGCTCACCCGTGAAACCCCACTGGTCGATTACAATGTGGGTCTTCTCGACCTTCACTTTCGTGCCTTCGAGGCCCAGATTCTCGACATTCCCCACGATGCCGACGGCGCTGATCACTCGGTCGACAGTGATCTGCTCGGACTTGCCGCCGACAGTGATGGTCGCCGTGACGTTGTTCGCGCTCTTCTTCAGGTTCGATACGGTGGCGCTCGTGAAAATCTTCATGCCCTGCTTCTCGAACGCGCGCTTGGCAAAGGTTGACACCTCAGCATCCTCGACCGGCAGGATGCGGTCCAGCACCTCGCAGACCGTGACCTCCACACCCATGGTTCGGTAGAAGCTCGCGAACTCGATACCGATCGCACCGGAGCCGATCACCAGCAGCGACTTGGGAAACTCTGCCGGCACCATCGCTTCCTTGTAGCTCCACACCAGCTTGCCGTCGGTCTCGAGCCCCGGAAGCTGGCGTGCGCGGGCGCCGGTGGCGAGGATCACGTTCTTGTAGGAGAGCGTAGCGTTGCTCTTGTCCTTCAGTGCGACGGTGAGCTTGCCCGCACCCGCGAGCTTGGCGGCGCCGTCGAAAACCGTGATCTTGTTCTTCTTCATCAGCATCGAGACGCCGCTGCTCAGCTGGTTCGCGACCTTGCGCGAGCGCTCGACGATCTTCTTGGCGTCGAACGAGACGTCCTTCACCGACAAGCCATAGGCGTCGGCATGCTTGATGAGGCCGTAAACCTCGGACGTGCGCAGCAGCGCCTTGGTCGGGATACACCCCCAATTGAGGCAGATGCCGCCCATGTGCTCGCGCTCGACGACGGCGGTCTTTAGCCCGAGCTGGGCGGCGCGGATGGCGGCAACGTAGCCGCCAGGTCCGCCACCCACCACGATGATGTCGAAGTTCGTTTCGGCCACAGCTTGCTCCTAGGCCAGCATCGCGGCCGGCTGCTCGACGTAGGCACGCAGAGTCTGCAGATATTGCGCTCCCATCGCACCGTCGACGACACGGTGATCGACCGCCAGCGTGCAGTTCATCATGCTGCGCACGACGATCTGCCCCTTGCGCACCACCGCCCGCTCCTCGCCCGCACCGACGGCCAGGATCATGGCCTGCGGCGGATTGATAATGGCGGCGAAATCCTTCACGCCGAACATGCCGAGATTGGAGATGGTGAAGCCGCCGCCCTGGAACTCCTCCAGCTTCAGCTTGCCCACCTTGGCGCGGGCCGCGAGATCCTTCATCTCGGCCGCGATCTGGGCCAGCCCCTTCATGTCGGCGTTGCGCACAATCGGCGTGATCAGGCCACGATCTGTAGCAACCGCCACCGAGACGTCGACGGCGCCGTACTGGATCATCTCGTCCTCGGTCCAGGAGGCGTTGCACTCGGGATGATCGCCCAGCGCCTTGGCGCAGGCTTTGATGATCATGTCGTTGACCGAGACCTTGATACCCTGCTTCTCGGTAACGGCGTTGATCGCCTGGCGTGCCGCCAGCAGAGCATCGATCTCGAGCTCGACCGTCAGGTAGAAGTGCGGCACCGTCTGCTTCGACTCGAGCATGCGCCGCGCGATCACCTTGCGGATCGAGGTGTGAGGGATACGCTGGTCGCCAGGCGCCGCGATGATCGGTTGTGGCGCGGCTGTCGGAGTCACCTTCGGTGCCGGCACCGCGGCGGACGACGGCACCGGTTTGGCTTGCTCGACATCGGCTTTGACGATGCGACCGCCGGGGCCGCTGCCCTTGATCCGTGACAGATCGAGCCCCTTGTCAGCCGCAATGCGCCTCGCAAGGGGCGACGCGAAGACGCGAGCGCCCGACGACGCCTGCGGCGCGGCGGAAGCCGTCGCGGGCGTGGTTGCCTTGGGTGCCGGTAACGCGGCCGGCGCAGACGCCGCTGCGGACGCTACTGTCGCGGGAGCCGCTGGCGCGCCGGCCGATACGGATTTCTCGCCCTCTTCCAGGAGGATGGCAATGACGGCGTTCACCTTCACCGCTTCGGTGCCTTCGGCCACCACGAGCTGGCCGATCCGACCCTCGTCGACGGCTTCGACTTCCATCGTCGCCTTGTCGGTCTCGATCTCGCAGATCACCTGGCCCGACTTGACGGTATCGCCCGGCTTCACGTGCCACTTTGCGAGCTTACCCTCCGTCATCGTAGGCGAGAGGGCGGGCATCAGGATGTTGATTGCCATGGCCGTGTTCTCCGCGTCAGCGATTGCAGACCGCGCGGGCGGCCTCGACGATATTGTCCGACTGCGGCAACGCCATCCTCTCGAGATTGGCAGCATACGGCAGAGGCACATCGAGACCCGCCACTCGCTTCACCGGCGCATCCAGCCAATCGAAAGCATGTTCCATCATCAGCGCCGACAGCTCGGAGCCGATTCCGGCGAACGGCCAACCCTCTTCCACCGATACGAGCCGGTTCGTCTTCTTCACCGAGTTCACGATTGTCTCTGTATCGAACGGGCGAAGGCTGCGGAGATTGATGACCTCGGCGTCGATCCCCTGTTTGGCGAGTTCCTCGGCCGCCTGCAGCGCCTTTCCGACCATGATCGAGAAAGCGACGATGGTGACGTCCCCGCCCGCGCGCTCGATCTTGGCCTTGCCGATCGGCAGGACGAAGTCGGGATCGTCCGGCACGTCGAAGGACTGGCCGTACAGCAGCTCGTTCTCGAGGAAGATCACCGGGTTGGGATCGCGGATAGCAGCCTTGAGAAGCCCCTTGGCATCGGCGGCACTCCACGGCGCCAGCACGCGCAGTCCGGGAACGTGGGCATACCAGCTCGCGTAGCATTGCGAGTGCTGCGCGCCGACACGAGAAGCGGCGCCGTTGGGGCCGCGGAACACGATCGGGCAGGTCATCTGGCCGCCCGACATGTAGTGCGTCTTGGCCGCGGAGTTGATGATCTGGTCCATCGCCTGCATGGCGAAGTTGAACGTCATGAACTCGACGATCGGCCTCAAGCCGCCAAAGGCCGCACCGACACCGAGGCCGGCAAAGCCGTGCTCGGTGATCGGCGTATCGATGACTCGCTTGTCGCCAAACTCCTCAAGCAGGCCCTGGCTTACCTTGTAGGCACCTTGATACTGGGCAACTTCCTCGCCCATCAGAAAGATGTTGCCGTCCTTGCGCATTTCCTCGGCCATTGCGTCGCGCAGCGCCTCGCGCACTGTCACGTGAACCGTCTTGCCGCTCCATTCAGGCTCGGCCTGAGGCGCAGCTACGGAGGGTGCCGGGCTCGGCGTGGCCGAACTTGCAGGCGGCGGCGCCTCGCTGCGTCGGGCGGTCGGAGCCGGAGCTTCTGGCGCCGCCTTACCCGCTTCAGCGACGCTCTCGCCTTCGGCTGCCAGGAGACAGATCGGCGAATTGACTGCAACGCCTTCGGTGCCTTCGGCTACCAGAATCTGCGCTACCGTCCCCTCGTCCACGGCCTCGACCTCCATCGTCGCCTTGTCGGTCTCGATCTCGCAGATCACCTGGCCCGACTTCACCGCGTCACCCACCTTGACATGCCATTTGGCGAGCTTGCCCTCCGTCATTGTCGGCGACAGGGCGGGCATCAGAACCGAAATTGACATGGAATCAGGCTCCGATCAGGACATCGGTCCAGAGTTCCGACGGATCGGGCTCGGGACTATGCTGTGCGAACTCAGCGGCTTCGTTCACGATCTTGCGAATTTCAGCATCCACAACCTTGAGCGCGGCCTCGTCGACAAGCCCGGCATCGAGCAGGCGCTTGCGCAAGTGATCTATCGGATCGCGCTCGTTGCGATATTTATCGACCTCTTCCTTGGTCCGGTACTTCGCCGGATCACTCATTGAATGGCCGCGATAGCGGTAGGTTTGCATCTCGAGAATGTAGGGCCCTGCACCGCTGCGCGCATGGGCCACTGCCTTTTCGCCAGCCGCCCGCACCGCCAGCACATCCATGCCGTCGACCCGCTCGCCCGGGATGCCGAAGGCTTCGCCGTGTCGGTAGAGCTCGGTGGTAGCAGACGCGCGCTCGACGGAGGTTCCCATGCCGTAGCGGTTGTTCTCGATGATGTAGATGACAGGAAGCTTCCAGAGCGCCGCCATGTTCATGGCTTCATAGACCTGACCTTGATTGGCGCTGCCGTCGCCGAAATAAGTCAGCGAGACGTTCTTGCCGCCCTGATACTTGTGCGCGAACGCGAGGCCGGTGCCGATCGGCACTTGGGCGCCGACAATGCCGTGGCCGCCGTAGAAATGCTTGTCGCGGCTGAACATGTGCATGGAGCCGCCCTTGCCCTTGGAATAGCCGCCGCTGCGGCCCGTCAGCTCGGCCATCACGCCCTTGGGGTCCATGCCGCAGGCCAGCATGTGACCGTGATCGCGGTATGAGGTGATCACGGAGTCGGCGTCGCCGATGGTCGACTGCATGCCGACGACGACCGCCTCCTGGCCGATGTAGAGATGGCAAAAGCCGCCGATCAGCCCCATGCCGTAGAGTTGGCCCGCACGCTCCTCGAAGCGACGAATCAGCAGCATGCTTCGGTGAAACGACTTCAGCTCCTCTGCGCTCACGCTGTTGTCGCCGGGCCTGGATGACTTGGCGGGCGACGTTGATTTTGCGGGAAGAGATTCGACCTTCGGCTTCTCGGCCGGCTTCGCCATTGCATTCCCCTCGGTAGGCCCGCTGAAGCTTATAGCATCGCTCATGCCGAGGCGGTTGACCTAGCAGGAAAAAACCTGAATTCGCCTGAGTGCGGCGCAGCATTTAAGCGATTGTTTGCAAATCGACCGGCACGCCGGACAGTTTCTTTCGATCGACCGCTTTGCGGTCTCTCTTCAGCGCGTTGGCGTGAAGATAATCGTGTCGTCCTTGCGCGAAAAATTCAACAGGACGCGCGCGCGCTCGTCGAGCATGTCCGGGTCGAGGCTGTGATTGCGCAATGCTGCCACACGACGCTCCCAGATCTTGCGCGTCGTCTCGGCCTCGGCGAGATTCTGTTCTGCGACTAGGACCTCGCGCTGCAGGTTCACCATGGCCAACAGCCCACGATCGCCATTCACGAGGTGATAGCCGAAATAGCCGAACACCGTGGCAAAGATCACGGGGGCCAAAATCTGTCGTGGTCTCAACAACATATGCGATATTCCTAGTGCCATATGGCAACATGTTGTGGTCTGGAGTCAAGAATTTTCGTTTATTTCGAGGATCTTAGCGCCACCCAGAGGCCCAGCAGCACGGCCGCGAGGCCAAGGACGGCCGCAAGCGGCAACTCTTCGCCGAGCGCCAGGCTGCCGCCCATGCTCGCCGTCACAGGGCTGAGCGACAGGAACATCGCTACCAAGGTCGGCGGCGCGTTGCCCAATGCGTAGACCCAGAGGAAGAAGCCGACACCACTCGACACGCCGATGAAGACAATCGCTGCACCCTCACCTACCGTGAAGTGCGGCACAGTCGCGAAAAGCCCTTCTCCCGCGGCCAGTCCCGCAAGCGCAATGACCGCCGCAAGCATCGCAAGCGCAGTCACCGGAAGCGAGGAATAGCGCGCAACATACGGGCGGTAGAAGATCGAGCACACAGCCCCGCACAACGCCGCTCCAAGAGCAGCCAAACTTCCAAGCCAGGGCGAGCTTTGTCGTGCATCGACCGCGAGCGTTGCATCGCTCAGAGTGATCGCCACACCCAGAAACGCAAGCAACGCGCCTGCGGCTTTCTGAATGTTGAATGACTCTCTGCCCAGGAGAACCGACAGCAACATGGTCAGCACCGGGAACGTCGCGAAGAGCAACGAGGCCCGGGCGGCCGGGATATGCAGCAACGAAAAATTGAGAAGCACGATCAGCAAACCGAACTGGCCGACGCCCAGCAGTCCGATCGGCAAAAGATCGCGCGACCCGATGTGTTTCCGGGGTGCCATTAGCAACGCCGGTGCGAGACAGAGCAAGCCAACGAGATATCGCAAGAATCCCAGCGACGCCGGTCCTGTTGCATCAACGACGTAGCGCGTCGCCACCATCGCGGCGCCAACCTGTACCCCGGTTGCTGCGGCCGCCCAGAGCGCGCCGGTGCCCTGCTCGCTCATGACACGTCTACAGGTCGAGGACCCAATACTGGCCAACCAACTTCTTGCCGAAGCTGTTGTGCCTCTCCTCCTTCACCAACCGAAAACCCGCTGCGATGTAGATCCTTCGCGCCGAGACCAGGATGTCATTGGTCCAGAGCATCAACTTCCTGTAGCCCTTGGCACGCGCGTCCCTGATACATTCGTCGACCAAACGCTGCCCGATCCCGAGTCCTCGTGCCGAAGGCTCGACGTAGAGCATCCGAAGCTGGCCCGTGGTCTTGCTCGCGTGGACAAGAAAAGCAGATCCGGCGATCTCGCCATTGCGCTCGGCAATCCAACAGTTGTCGGTCTTGGGATTGAACTTTGCGATGAATGTGCCCGCGATCTCAGCCAGCATCGCCTCGAATGAGCCATCCCAGCCATATTCGCTGCCATAGAGCTGCATCTGGCGGCGGATGATCCATCCCATGTCGCCCGGCTGGTGGGGCCGCAGCGTAAACGGCGCCCGCTTCTCCGGTGGCCCATCGAGCAACTGCTCCACCACCCCTAATGCCTTCACCAGTTTCTGCTGCTGCAAGATCGATAGCTCAGCCAGAAAATTTGCGATGTCCTGCCGGGATCGCTCGTTCATAGCGCCCCAAAGCCGCTGGCCCTTGGCCGTAAGCGAGAGTTCGGCCAGGCGCTTGTCGTTCTTCGCCCGGATGCGCTCCACGCACCCCCGCTTCTCCAGTCCTTTCAGCAGCCGGCTGACATAACCCGGGTCCAAGTCGAGATCGCGGCAGAGCTCCTGAGCCGTGGGGCAATCGCGGTTTGCAATCTCGTAGACCAGCCGCCCCTCAGGCAGCGTAAAAGGACTGTGGAGGAGGGTTTCCTCCAACACGCCGATGCGGCGAGTGTAGAAGCGCGAAAAGCGACGCACCGCCTCGATGCGGGACGCAAGCGTAGATACTGCCACGGCAACCTCCCCAACGGTTGCCATCGTCAATTAAATAGTTGCTATCGTCAATTATCTATCGAGAGCGCAGGATCGACGTTCCAGCATATCGCGCCTGCGTGCCGAGCTGCTCCTCGATACGCAGGAGCTGGTTGTACTTGGCCAAACGGTCAGACCGTGACAGCGATCCGGTCTTGATTTGCCCGCAGTTGGTCGCGACTGCAAGGTCGGCAATGGTGGCGTCCTCGGTCTCGCCCGAGCGATGAGACATCACGGCGCCGTAGTCGGCGTTCCGCGCCATCGATACGGCCTCCATGGTCTCCGTAAGCGTGCCGATCTGGTTGACCTTGACCAGGATCGCGTTGGCCAGGCCGTCCTTGATGCCATCGGCCAAGCGCCTGGGGTTGGTCACGAACAGGTCGTCGCCCACGAGCTGAGTCTTCTTGCCGAGCTTGTCGGTGATTGCTTTCCAGCCGGCCATGTCGTCTTCGGCCATGCCATCTTCGATCGAGACGATGGGGTAGCGCTTTACGAGATCGGCATAGTATTCGACCATGCCGCCGGCATCGAGCGACTTGCCCTCCCCCTCCAGCTCGTACCTGCCCTTCTTGAAGAACTCGGTCGACGCGGGGTCGAGCGCCAGCATGACGTCCTCGCCGGGCTTGTAGCCGGCCTTCTCGATCGCCTTCATGATGAAGGTGAGCGCCTCGTCGGCCGTCGCGAGGTTGGGCGCGAAGCCGCCCTCGTCGCCGACATTGGTGTTGTGTCCGGCGTCCTTGAGCTGTCCACGCAGCGCGTGGAACACTTCGGAGCCCATGCGCAGAGCCTCGGCAAAGCGTACGGCCTTCACCGGCATGATCATGAATTCCTGGATGTCGATTGGATTGTCGGCGTGGGCGCCGCCATTGATGATGTTCATCATCGGCACCGGCAGCACCGAGGCTTGGCTGCCCCCGACGTAGCGATAGAGCGGCAGGCCGCACTCCATGGCGGCAGCTTTGGCGACGGCCAGTGAAACGCCCAGGATCGCATTGGCCCCGAGGCGGCCCTTGTTCGGGGTGCCGTCGAGTTCGATCATTGCCCGGTCGATCTTGATCTGCTCCAACGCATCGAGGCCGGACAGCAGGTCCATGAGGTCGGCATTCACCGCCGCAACGGCCTTCAGCACGCCCTTGCCGCCGTAGCGGTTCTTGTCCCCATCGCGCAACTCGACGGCCTCGTGGGCGCCGGTCGAGGCTCCGGAGGGCACGCCGGCACGGCCCATCGCACCGCTCTCGAGCTCGACCTCCACCTCCACCGTGGGGTTGCCGCGGCTATCGAGGATTTCACGGGCGCGGACTTCGGCAATGGCGCTCATCGGGCAGATCTCCTTGTAGGGCGCGCCTCTCTAGCCGTGCCCCCGGCGCGGAGCAAGTGACGGAGCGCTGCAGGCTTTCTATACTGGTTCAAATGACTTGGGAGTGACGATCATGCCCGACCAGAGCCACGTCCATCAGACCGTCGCATCGGTCGAACAGCGCGTCGACGCCATTCAGGCGGCATTCGACGAACGCGGCATGAAGCCCGGTGAGTTCATCGAGGAATTCAGGCACCTCGCCGAAGAACAGTGGGTCCCGGAGAATGGCGCTCGCGTGGTCGCCAAGGCCTGGACCGACCCCGCCTTTCGGCAACGCCTGCTGGCGAACGGGCGCGAGGCCGTGGCCGAACTCGGCCTCAGCATGCCGGCCCATCACCGCCATCTGGTAGTGCTGGAGAACACGCCCACGGTGCACAATGTCATCTGTTGCACGCTTTGCTCATGTACGGCCTTTTCAATCATCGGTCTGCCGCCGGACTGGTACAAGGATCTGGAGTACCGCGCCCGCGTCGTCCGCCAGTCCCGCACCGTGCTGAAAGAAATGGGCCTCGACCTGCCACCCGAGATGGAGGTCCGGGTTTGGGATACCACCGCCGACACGCGCTACATGGTGCTGCCCTTGCGCCCCGTCGAAACGGCAGGCTGGTCCGAGGAGAAGCTTGCCAAGCTCGTCACGAAAGATTCCATGATCGGCGTCGCGCGCCTGTAGAACGGGGTAAAGCCATGGACGGCATGCATGATCTCGGCGGCAAGCAGGGTTTTGGCCGCGTCCGCTATTCGCTTAAGGCCCAGACCTTCCACGAGCCTTGGGAGAAGCGGGTTAATGCTCTCTACTCTCTGGCGGTCAAGCTCGGCATCTTCAACATGGATGAGTACCGCCATGCCATCGAGCGCATGGAGCCGCGCCACTATCTCTCGGCTAGCTACTACGAAAGATCTCTCACCAGTCTGGCGACGCTCTGTGTCGAGAAGGGAATCATCACCCATGAAGAGCTTGAGCGCCGCGCCCACGGCGCTTTCCCGCTTTCGACACCCAGTGCACCAGGACGGGCGAACGTGGCGGCGCGCCAGCACTTCAAGCCGGGCGACAAGGTCAAGGTGAAGACCGACCACGTCCCCGGCCATGTCCGAATGCCCGGCTACATCCGTGGCAAGACCGGAGTCGTCGTTAGTGAATCTCCAGCCTATCCCTTTCCCGACGCCCATGCGCACGGCGTACCTGCCGACGACGAGCCGACCTACGACGTGCGCTTCAGCACCGAGGAGCTCTGGCCCAATTCGGCAGATCCCGCCTTCGTGCATGTCGGTGTCTTCCAGAGCTATCTGGAGCGCGTGACCTGAGGCAATGGCCCTCGACGAAATCCGGAGGGTCCTGACGGCAAAAGCAGACGCTATCGTGCGTCGCGCGACCGACGAACTGGCCCTGCTGCTTCATCCGGACTTCATCTACGTGAACGCCAGCGGAAAGACGTTCGACAAAGCCGGATACCTCGACACCTACTCTGGTTCCGGCCGGATCGTATTCATCGAACAGCGATTCAACGACCTTGAAGTCCTCGAATTCTCTGGCTTTGCCGTGGCTACTCTGATCGTTCACGACAAGTTCAGCATCGGCGGGCAAGACATCCGCGCGACTTATCGATCCCTTTGCGTGTTCAGCGATGACAAGGGCCGTTGGCTCTGGGCGGCCGGCCAGACGATGGCGGTTCGAAACTAACCGCTAACGCCAAGCGCTCCTCAGCGCCTGATCGGCCTTCCATTTTTCGACGGCGGCAACATCGTTACACGAGAACGCCTCGGCATTCTTGCGCGGTGCGCCCTCAATCCAGGCGAACACAAGGCATTGCCGATAGGTCTCAGCACCCTGCTTGGTTTCAAACCTGACTTCGGCCGTCGCGGCGGCTCCAGACTTGGCATCGCCATAGTCGTCGATGGCCGGCGCGATCTCGCCCACCGAACGACCGGCTGCCTTGTTGTCGGCGTACCACTTGGCGAACGTCGCGAATTGGTCGCCGGCGATGCCTTTGCCATCGGAGGCCACATAGGCCTTGAGGTCACGGATCAGAGCCTGTGCCGCCGCCTCAGCCTTGGGCTCTGCTGCCTTGCGACGCTCCGCCAGCCTGTCGCGCAATGCCTTCAATGCGTCGGCATTCGTAGCAGGCGGTGGCGCGGTGGCTTGAGTGGACGGCTCGATGCGTCGGATCGGCGCTCGCGACGCTTCGGCGTTGAGCTGTTGGGCTTCAGCAGGAGTCAGTTTGCCGACAGCCGGCGTTCCCCGCCCCTTCTGCCAGTCGCCGATCGCCTTGACCGATGCATCGGATTGCAGGTCGCCGTCGATCGGGCCGCTATACTTGTCGAGCGTTCGCAGCGATTCCTGGATGCGCTTGCGCTCGGCTTCGGGACTCTGCAGCACGGTGGTGTAGTCAGGTGCCGCCGGACGCGTCGCTGCAACGGGCGCCCCGCCGCCAGTGCCCGGCCCAGGCGCCGGTGCGGCGCTCCCGCCGCCCGTCGAGCAGGCTGCAGGATTCTGGAAGCAGCGCTCGACTTCGCCCGCGCTCTGACCGAACGACGATGCCGGCACGAGTGCGGCGAGGCCCAGGAACAGAAGCGAGCGGCGCATGTCAGATGCCGCCGTAGGTCCCGGCGGCGAGTTGCGACGGCAGTCCGATTACAAGCACCACCGGCAAACCGCGCGAGGTTTGTCCGCGCGCGACAATATGGTCATTGGGCGCGCCGGTCTTCCTTTCATAGGTACCGTTGCCGCTGAACTTGCCGCCGAAGCACGACAGCGAGAACTTGCCGCTGTTTGGTCCCTCGTTGGTGAAAGTGCCGTCGCAGACCGGCTCGGCGCGCACGTTATCCACCGTGAAGGTGACAGAACGGTCCCGCCCGATCAGCGCGCCATAACGGGCAACGCCGTTAAGGCGGGCGACGTTGCCGCGGTCGTCGCGATAGAAAATCGAGGCCGGACCAAAGGAGTCGTCGGGCAATGTGTCGCGCGGCACGACGTAGACGCCGTTGCTGATCACCACCTTGCATTGGCAGTCGACGCTGTAGTTCTCGCCCAGAGGTCCCAGTTCGGCCAGCCGGCGATTGCAGTTGGATAGTGCGACCTCCTGCACTTCCCTCTCGCTCATCTGGCCCCTCGAATAGGAGTCGGCGTAGAGGAAGGCGCACTGGCGCGGCATTGGCACTGCAACGACCTTGTGGCTCGCCGCCATCGTTTCGGTATTGACCCAGTAGCGGTCCGCCATTTGGTTAAAACGCAAGAAGAGCGGGTCGCGGCGTTCGGCCTTGCCATAGGAAGACAGCGCGGCGGGCTGAGCCCCCGCTCCGGTAGCCAACGCCGTGACAGCGAGCAGAGCGAGAAGAACAATCCGGATCATGGCTGAGATGATTCGATCAGAAACATGACAGAAATACGACCTGCCGAACGGGAGCATCCCCGGGCGCTTTCACACCAGCCGGCTCTGGTTCTTTGCTGCCCCGATGAACGAGGTGAACAGAGGGTGCGGCGCAAACGGCCGCGACTTGAGCTCCGGATGATACTGCACCCCCAGGAACCAGGGGTGGCCGGGTATTTCCACCACCTCGGGCAGGATGCCGTCCGGCGACATGCCGGAAAATCTTAGTCCAACCTGCTCCAGCCGGTCCTTGTAGTTGACGTTGACCTCATAGCGATGGCGATGGCGTTCGCTGATCACGTCCTGCCCGTAGATATCGTGCGCCATGGTTCCGCGCCGCAGGTGGGCGGCATAAGCGCCGAGCCGCATCGTCCCGCCGAGATCGCCGGCTGCGTCGCGCCTTTCGACCTGATTGCCCTTGACCCACTCGGTCATCAGGCCGACCACGGCGTGCTCGCACGGGCCGAACTCGGTCGACGAAGCTCCCTCGAGCCCCAGCAGGTTTCGCGCCGCCTCGATCACCGCCATCTGCATACCGAAGCAGATGCCGAAGAACGGCACCTTGCGTTCGCGCGCAAACTTCACCGCGTGGATCTTGCCTTCGGTCCCGCGCTCGCCGAAGCCGCCCGGCACCAGAATGCCGTGAACGTGCTCCAGATGGGAGACGGCGTCGTCACGCTCGAAAATCTCGGAGTCCATCCATTCGAGGCTGACCTTCACGTTACTGGCGAAGCCGCCATGTGTCAGCGCCTCCGACAGCGACTTGTAGGCATCCAGCAGCACCGTGTATTTGCCCACGACCGCGATGGTCACCTTGCCTTCAGGCTCGCGCACGGAGCGCACGACGCCGCGCCAGCGATCGAGGTTCGGTTCGATGTCGGCTTCTAGGCCGAAGTAGCGGCAGACCTCGCGATCGAATCCCTGATCGTGATAGGCGATCGGCACCTGGTAGATCGTGTCGACGTCGCGCGCCTCGATCACGCGCTCCGGCTTGACGTTGCAGAACAGCGCGATCTTGCGGCGCTCGTTGACCGGAATCTCCTTGTCGCCGCTGCGGCAAATCAGAAGATCGGGCTGGATGCCCACGCTCAGCAATTCCTTGACCGAGTGTTGTGTTGGCTTGGTCTTGAGTTCGCCAGCGGTCGGCACCCACGGCAGCAGCGTCAGATGGATGTACATCACGCGCTCGCGGCCGACTTCATTGCCGACCTGACGGATGGCTTCCAGGAAGGGCAGGCTCTCGATGTCACCCACCGTGCCCCCGATCTCGACCAGGACGAAATCCTCCTGGTCGACGTCGGTGAGCACGAACTCCTTGATGGCGTCGGTGATGTGCGGAATGACCTGCACCGTGGCACCGAGATATTCGCCGCGGCGTTCCCGGGCAATCACCCCGGAGTAAATCCGTCCTGTCGTTATGTTGTCGGCCTGCTTGGCATCCACGCCGGTGAAGCGTTCGTAATGCCCGAGGTCGAGGTCGGTTTCGGCCCCGTCGTCGGTCACGAAGACCTCGCCGTGCTGATAGGGGCTCATCGTCCCCGGATCGACATTCAGGTATGGGTCGAGTTTGCGGAGCCTGACCCGATAGCCACGGCTTTGCAGCAACGCCCCAAGCGCTGCCGACGAAAGACCTTTGCCAAGCGAGGAAACCACGCCGCCCGTTATGAAGATAAAGCGCGTCATGGGCTTACAGCATACTAAACGTTGTGGTCCCCAGCCATGGGGATATCCCTCCCGACGGAAACATTTCCGCGGAACGGCCGGCGACGATCGAGCTCTTCTTGGCCTTAGCGGGTTGGAGCGGCAGGGGGGGCTGGCGCCGCAGGAGGCGCTGCGCCGCCGGGGACGGCCGGTGCCGCCTGACCCGCTGGCAGCTGGTCCATGAGGGACTTCGCGTTGCGACCGGGCCCGGTCATGCTCCAGGCCATCAACAGGCTCAGCGCAAAGAAGATCGTGGCAAAGATCGCCGTCAGGCGAGACAGAACGTTGGTTTGGCCTCGCACCGAAAACAGCGCATCGGAGCGCCCACCCATGCCAAGGCCGCCGCCTTCGCTTCGCTGAAGCAGGATGACGATGATCATCGCGGCGGTGACGCCGACGTGGATAATCAGCAGCACCAGCCGCCAATCGTGCAGAAAGCTACGTACCGCGTCCATTATTGTCCAGAGTAGATGGGGATGTCCGCCAAGCGGGCGCTTCTAGCCGCTTTAGGCGGCCTTGGCGATAGCCAAAAATTCGTCGGCCTTCAGGCTGGCGCCGCCGACCAGGGCACCATCGACATCGCCCGCGGCCAGCAATTCGGCAGCGTTGCCGCCCTTTACCGACCCGCCATACAGCAGTCGCACCGCGTTTGCGTCGGCGATCAGCCCACCCAATACTCGGCGAATATGCGCATGGGCAGCGGCAACTTCCGCCGTGGTCGGCGTCTTGCCAGTACCGATCGCCCACACCGGCTCGTAGGCGACCACGAGCCTCGACGCGGTGGATCCTGCCGGGATGCTGCCCTTGAGTTGGGTTTCCAGCACCGACAGCGTGCGGCCGGCCTCTCGCTCCGCCAGGCTTTCGCCGATGCAAACGACCGGCAAAAGTCCGGCGCGCCATGCCGCCTCGGCCTTTGCCCGCACGACGGCGTCGGTTTCGCCACAATCGGTCCGCCGCTCCGAATGTCCCACGATGACATGGCTGGCGCCGGCATCCCTCAACATCTCGGCCGCGATATCGCCGGTGTGGGCGCCGCTGGCCGCAGCGTGGCAGTTCTGGCCGCCGACCAGGAGGCCGCTGCCCTTTACCGCCTTGGCAATCGCCATGACCAGCGTCGACGGCGGACAAACCAGAAGCTCGCGGTCTGTCCATCCTGCCTGCTTCACACCCTCGGCAACGGCGCCGGCCAGCGCCAGGGCGTCGGCGGTGAGACCGTTCATTTTCCAGTTGCCGGCGATCAGCGGCCTCCTCGATCGTGCCATTCGATTTCCCCCGGTTCGTCTCGCGGCGTGTCTAGCGGCCGCGGCGTTTGTGGTCAAAGTCCGCTTGGTTGCCTGCCAATGGGGCGGGTGCTAGGCATGGCCCCCATTCAAAAACCCCTGCCGGCCCCGTGAATCAGTTCCGCAAACTCGCCCGTTTCGTCATCCTCTTCGTGCTTTTCGGCATGCTGATCGTCAGTTTTGCCTTCTGGGGCATCGGCGACATGCTGCGCACCGACGGCCGCAGTACCGAGGTCGCCCATGTCGGTGGCACCCGCGTGCCGCTTTACGGTTGGGTCGGCGGGGCTCCGGTCTACGTCAGCGAAGTCCGTGACCAGTTCAACCGGCAGCTGGAGGCCATCCAGCGCCAGACTGGGCAACGGCCTGAACCGGAGCAGGCCCTGCGCTTCGGACTTCACATTCGTGCCCTCGAGGAAGTCGTCCAGCGCGCCGTGCTCGACTACGCCATCCAGCAATTCGGCCTGACTGTCAGTAACGCCGAGGTCCAGGCCACCATCGCCCGCAACCCGGCTTTCCAGGGCACCGGCGGAGCATTCGATCCACTGCTCTTCCGCAACCGCCTCCAGCAGGCACGCATTACCGAAGCGCAGTTCGTGGCCGAAACGCGTCGCGAGATCGCCGCTGGCCAGCTCTTCGCCGTCGTGCGCAGCGATGGTCTCTCGCCGAAGTCTCTCCGAGACGACATCTTCAAGGCGGAGAGCGAAAAGCGCGTCGCCGAGACGATCTATGTCCCGGACGCTATCATCGTCGACGTGCCCAAGCCGGCGGCCGAGCAGCTCGGCACCTACTTCGAAGCCAACAAGACGAAGTTCCAGATTCCGGAGTACCGGGCATTCTCGTATGTCCTGCTCACAATCGACGACATTCTGCCCCAGATCTCCGTATCCGCCGATCAACTGAAGCAGGAGTATGAGGCACGCGCCGCCGAGTTCGGCACTCCCGAAAAGCGCGACGTCGACCAGGCGATGGCCGACACCCAAGACAAGGCCAAGGCGATCATCGCCGCCGCAGCCACGGGCAAGTCACTCGAGGATGCGGCCAAGGAAGTTCTCGGCAGCGCCGACGGCGTAATCAAGCTTGGACCCGTGACCAAGAAGGAGCTTCCTCCAGGTCCGCTCGCCGACGGCATCTTCGGTCTTCCCGAGGGCATCGCGCCGACACCGATACAGTCTCCTCTCGGCTGGCATATCGTGCGCATCAACAAGATCGAGGCGGGCAAGGCCGTGCCGTTCGACGAGGTGAAGGAAAAGCTCGAGAAGGACATGCGGGCGCAACAGGCACCCGACCTGCTGATCAAGCTGATCACCGATTTCGAACGCACGTTGAGCAAGACCCAATCGATGAAGACCGCCGCCGAGGACCTTGGCCTCAAAGTGAAGACCTATGAGAATGTCGACGCGCGCGGCCAAGACTCTGCCGGCAAGCAGGTCGTCATCGGACCGGCGGCTGCCGAACTGATCCAAGCGGCCTTCGCCACCCGCGAAAGCGCGGAAAGCGACCTGCTCGAGACCCAGCGCGGTGAGTACTTCGTCGTTCGCACGGATCGCGTCACGCCGGCCCGTATCCCCACGCTCAACGAGGTCGAACCCAAAGTCGTCGAAGCCTGGCAAGCCGAGGAGCGCAGGAAGCTGGCCGACGCCAAGGTGAAGGCAGCGGTCGAGAAAGCGAATGCCGGCACGGACCTCGCCACCATCGCCAAGGATCTCGGTACCGAGATGCGAACCGCCAAGGCGGTGACCCGCTTCGAGGCCGACGCTGGCAACTACCTCAGCCAGCCGGTGGTAGCCGAGCTCTTCAAGCTGGCGCCGGGCAAGACCCAGTCCGTGCGCACCGGCGAAGGCAGTGTCATCGTCCACCTGAAGCAGGTCGAGCCTCCCGACCTTGCCAAGGACAAGGAAGCCCTCGACCGATTCGGCAAGCAGCTCGATACCATGATGGCCAACGACCTCATCCTCGAATTGGTCGCCGCGCTCCGTGCCAAGTACGGCGTCACGGTAGACGAGGCCAGCTTCGCGGCTGCGTTCCGCCCGCAGCAGCAGTAGTCTGCGATGTCGATTTCTCCCGACTTAGACGCCTTCGCGGCACTTTACGACGCCGGCACACCGCAGGTCGTCTCGACCAAGCTGGTCGCAGACCTCGACACGCCGGTTTCGGCCTACCTCAAGCTCGCCGACGGCCGCGCCAACTCGTTCCTTCTCGAGTCGGTCGAAGGCGGTTCCGTGCGCGGTCGCTACTCGATCATCGGCCTCAGGCCTGATGTCATCTGGCGCTGCATCAAAGGCATAGCCGAGATCAACCGCCAGGCCCGCAGTGACGCACTGGCCTTCCAGAAGCTCGACGGCCAGCCCCTCGAGACGCTGCGACTGCTGATTCGCGAGTGCCAGATGGAGCTGCCGTCGGGGCTGCCGCCGATGGCTTCCGGTCTGTTCGGCTTCCTGGGCTACGACATGGTCCGGGATATGGAGAGGCTGCCCGACGAGAACCCTGATCCGATCGGCCTGCCAGATGCCATCATGGTGCGGCCTACCCTGGTCTGCATCTTCGACCGCCTTGAAGATAACGTTACTCTGGTGACGCCAGCCTGGCCGCAGCCTGGCATCAACGCTCGCGCGGCCTATGAGGCGGCACAGGAGCGGTTGGCCGACGCCGTGGCGGACTTCGAGCGCACCCTGCCCTTCCGCGGAGACGACGACGCCGCCCTCGACGCCCTGCCCGAACCGCAGGCCAACATGTCGAAGGACGACTTCAAGAAGATGGTGGAGATCTGCAAGGAGTATATCCGCGCGGGCGACGCCTTCCAGATCGTGCCGTCTCAGCGCTTCTCGCTGCCCTTCAAGCTGCCGCCGCTGTCGCTCTACCGGTCGTTGCGCCGCATCAACCCCTCGCCGTTCCTGATCTTCTTCGACTACGGCGATTTCACCATTGTGGGCTCCAGTCCGGAAATCCTGGTCCGCCTGCGCGACAACATCGTCACCATCCGCCCGCTCGCCGGTACGATCCGCCGGGGCGCGACTCCCGAGGAAGACAAGCAACTGGCCGACAAGCTGCTCGCCGACCCCAAAGAGCACGCCGAGCATCTGATGCTGATCGATCTCGCTCGCAACGACGTGGGGCGTGTCTCGAAGCTCGGCTCCGTGCGAGTCGTCGAGCAGTTCACCATCGAGAAGTACAGTCATCTCCAGCACATCTCGAGCCACGTCGAGGGCACCCTGGAAGAAGGGCTGGAGGCGATCGATGCGCTGAAGGCAGGCTTCCCTGCCGGCACGCTATCGGGCGCACCCAAGGTGCGCGCCATGGAGATCATCGACGAGGTCGAGCCGGTGCGTCGCGGCATCTATGCCGGCTGCGCGGGCTACTTCGCCGCCAACGGCTCGATGGATACCTGCATCCTCTTGCGCACGGCGCTGGTGAAGGACAGCACCCTGTATGTGCAGGCCGGCGTCGGCGTCGTGGCCGATTCGGACCTCGAGTCCGAGTACCAGGAGAGCGTGCTGAAGGCGCGTGCCCTGGTTCGCGCGGCGGAAGAGGCCGTACGCTTCGCCAGCGCGAGACAATGGAACGCCGGCAACACCAGGCGTTGAGCCGACGGGACGAAGCACGATAGGCTCCTCCCAACGGAGGAGCCCCAAATGTCCGACTGGCAAAAGCGCTACCAGCGACTCGTTTTCGATCGCCCGCATCCCAAGGTCCTGCGGGTGACGATGAACCGCCCGGAAAAATACAACGCCACCGACGCGATCATGCATCGCGAGCTGGTCGACGTCTGGCGCGACATCGACGGCGACGACACGGTCAACTGCGTCATCATCCAGGGTGCCGGCGGCAAGGTGTTCTCGGCCGGCGGCGACTTCGACATCATCGAAAAGAACATCAAGGACTACAACGCGCTGCTGCGCACCTGGAAGGAAGCGCGCGACATCGTCTACAACGTCATCAACTGCTCCAAGCCGATCGTCAGCACGATGCGCGGGCCGGCCGTTGGCGCGGGCCTCGTCGCCGGCATCCTGGCCGACGTCTCGATCGCCTCGAAGAAGGCCAAGATCATCGACGGCCATACCCGCCTTGGCGTTGCCGCCGGCGACCATGCCTGCATCGTCTGGCCGCTGCTCTGCGGCATGGCCAAGGCCAAGTACTACCTCCTGCTCTGCGAGGCGGTCGACGGCGAGGAGGCGGAACGCATCGGCCTGGTCTCGCTCTGCGTCGAGGATGACCAGCTCGAGGCCAAGGGGCTCGAGGTCGCGACCAAGCTCGCCGAGGGGGCGCAGACGTCGATCCGTTTCACCAAATATGCCCTCAATAACTGGCTGCGCATGATGGGCCCGACCTTCGACACCTCGCTCGGCCTCGAAATGCTGGGCTTCCTCGGCCCCGAGGTGAAGGAAGGGCTCGCTTCTCATCTCGAGAAGCGCAAGCCCAAGTTCGACCCCTACTCGCCTCTCTGAGGAGCGCCCCATGCGTGGACTGGACGGCAAGAGCGTCATCGTCACCGGGGGCGGCGGCGCCATCGGGAGCGCCATCTGCCGCCGTTTCGCGGGCTACGGCGCCCGCGTCGGCGTTTTCGACAAGAACCTCGAGGCGGCGAATCGAGTAGCCGCCGAGATCGGCGGCTTCGCCTCCGGCGTCGACATCGCCGACTACGCAGCCGTCGGCAAGGCGATCGCCGAGTTCGAAGCCAAGGCGGGCCCAACCGACATCCTGGTCAACAACGCCGGATGGGATCGTTTCGCCAACTTCGTCGACACTACGCCCGACCTCTGGGACCAGCTGATCGCCATCAATCTGCGCGGTCCGCTCAACATGAGCCACTTCGTGCTGAAGACCATGGTGGCGCGGGGCAGCGGCCGCATCGTCAATATCGCCTCCGACGCCGGCCGCGTCGGCTCCTCGCAGGAGGCGGTCTATTCAGCCTGCAAGGGCGGCATTATCGCCTTCACCAAGACCGTCGCCCGCGAAGTCGCCCGCAAGGGCATCACGCTGAACGCCGTCTGCCCCGGCCCGACCGACACGCCTCTGCTGGCGGCCGTCGCCGGCAACGACGAACGCGGCCAGAAGGTGCGCGCGGCACTCGTCAGCGCGATCCCGATGAAGCGTGTCGGCCAGCCCGAGGACATTCCGGGCGCGGTTTGCTTCCTCGCCAGCGACGATGCGGCCTTCATCACCGGCCAGACGATCAGCGTCTCGGGCGGTCTCACCATGCACGGCTGAGCAGCGGCACACGGCACGTGCCGCAGAAGCCCGCCAGCCGCGCCGCTGCCTGTGCCGCGCGCCGCCGATCCGGTCGCGATATCAACGGCTTGGTCGCCGCCCCCGCCACGGCGCGCGATCGCTCCGGCACAAGCCCGAATCGCGGGCCTGTGCCGCGGCGATTGACGATGGACGGCCGATAGGCAGAGAGTCACGGCATGCCTGAACTCCAGTGGCTGATCTCGGCTTTCCCCAACTTCGTGCGCTACGTCATCGTGGGCTTCGGCCTGATGGGCCTGTTCCTGCTCGCCTATACCCTGATCACGCCGTGGCGCGAGTTCACCCTGATCCGCGCCGGCAATTCGGCGGCAGCGACCGCGCTGATAGGTGCCCTGCTGGGCTTCTGCCTGCCGCTCGCCAACACGATTGCCCAGTCCAGCAGCGTGACCGACGTCGTGCTGTGGGCGCTGGTGGCGCTGGGCGTGCAGGTGATCGTGCACATCGTGATGCGCCTGATGTTGCCGCAGCTCAGGGCGGCGATAGAATCCGGCCAGGCCGCTGCCGGGATCACGGCCGGCGGCTTTGCCGCCTGCTTCGGCCTGATCAACGCGGCCTGCCTGACGACCTGACTCACGACCATGCCCTCGCCCAGCACGCCGCCCACTCCAGGACCGCGCATGTCGCGCGGCGTAAAGCTCGTGCTGATGGGCGTGGCGGGCGCCGCCATGCTCTATTCCTGCGCGCCGGCGGCCGGCGGCGGCGGAATGGGTCTATTGCCCTGGTTGTGGTTCCTCGGCAATCCGTTCGGCCGCGGGCCGGCGGTCACCGCGCCGGCGACACCGGGGGCCGCAACCGGAACCACGGCGGCGCCAGGCACCACCACCCCCGATGCCGCCAAGGCAACTCCCGGACAAAGCCAGAGCCAGCGCGGCGGTTTCGGCGCCACCGGCTCCCAAAGCGGCTCATCCGGATCGAGCTGAGCCATGCACCGCGAAGCTGTGGCGCCGCGACCCGGCTGGCAGAAGAAGCTCGAAGACCTCGGCTTCGACTACTACACGCTGGACGGCAAGGCCTACTGGACGGAACAGGCCTGCTACGTCTTTACGTCGCCTGAGGTTGACGAACTTGAGGCCGCGACCGAGAAACTGCACGGCCTGTGCCTCAAAGCGGTCGAGCATGTCGTTGCCAACCGGCTCTGGGAACGCATGCGCATTCAGCCGGCCTGGGGCGACTACATCGAACATGTCTGGCGGCGCTCAGACCCGGCGATCGTCGGCCGGTTCGACCTCGCCTACGACGGCAAGGGCCCGCCCAAGCTTCTGGAGTACAACGCCGACACGCCGACCGCGCTCTACGAGGCCGCCGTCGTGCAGTGGCACTGGCTGAAGGACGTGAAGCCAGCCGCCGACCAGTTCAACTCGATCCACGAGAAGCTGATCGAGGCCTGGCGCGGCATCCTGCGCAAGCTGCCACCGGAGGCGCTGGTGCATTTTGCCCGCTTCGAGAGCCATCCCGAGGACCTCGCAACCTCCGAATACCTGCGTGACACAGCGTTGCAGGCAGGTCTCGCCGGTAAACCACTCGCCGTGGCCGACATCGGCTGGAACGGTCGCCGCTTCACCGATCCCGACGAGATGCCGATCCGGGTACTGAGCAAGCTCTACCCCTGGGAGTGGATGACCCGCGAGGCGTTCGGCGCCCATGTGCTGAGTGACACCACCGCCTTCATCGAACCCGCGTGGAAGATGGTCCTCTCCAACAAGATGCTGCTGCCGCTGCTGTGGGAGGGCTTCCCCGGCCACGCCAATCTGCTGCCGGCCTTCGAGTCGGAGCACCCCAACCTCGGCGGCTCCTTCGTGAAGAAGCCGGTCTTCGGCCGCGAGGGCCACAACGTCACCGTCGTCGGCCCGGGCGTGTTCGACACCTCGACCGGCGACTACGGCACCGAAGGTTATGTCTGGCAAGCCTACCAGCCCCTGCCCGTCTTCGACGGCAACCACGCCATCGTCGGTTCGTGGGTGGTGGAGGGCAAGGCGGCGGGCATCGGCATGCGAGAGGACGAGCGCCGGATCACGCACAACAACAGCCGTTTCGTGCCACACTACTTCGAGCCGGGAGGCAGCTCATGAGCGAACTCTGGATCCAGCCGAGCGGCGGGGCACTGGCCGCCGACGTCCACGGCGTCGACCTCACCATCCCGATCGGCGATGCGGCCTTCGCGCAGATCCTCGACGCCTGGAACCAGCACCTCGTGCTCCGCTTCTCGGGCCAGAAGCTCGACGACCCGGCGCTGATGAAGTTCAGTTCCCGCTTCGGCGAGCTCGACCGCGTGCCGATCGCCGCCGCCGACATCGACCGCGCCAACTCGGGCATCGTCCCGGAGGCAGTCGATTGGGTGGCCGTCATCGCCAGCGTCAGGAAGGATGGCAAGGCGGTGGGCAGCCTGGGCTCCTACGAACTCGTCTGGCACACCGACATGTCCTACAATCCGGTCCCGCCGCGCGCCTCCCTGCTCTACGCGCTGGAAGTGCCGCCCGATGGCGGCAATACAGGCTTCCTCAACATGCACGAAGCCTACGAGACGCTGCCCGCCGAGCTGAAGCGCGCGGTCGAGGGCAGGACCTGCATCCACGATTCCAGCCGCAACTCAGCCGGCGAACTGCGCAAAGGCTTTCAGCGCACGCTCGATGTCCGCCAGACGCCGGGCGCCGTGCACCCGCTCGTCCGCCTGCACCCCGTCACCCAGCGCAAGGCGCTGTTCCTCGGCCGACGCCCCGGCGCCTATATCCACGGCCTGCCGGTCGAGGAGAGCGAGGCCCTCCTCGACGCGGTATGGGCGCACGCCACCCAGGAGCGCTTCGCCTGGTACGAGAAGTGGCGCGCCGGCGATCTCGTCCTGTGGGACAACCGCTCAGTCATGCACCGCCGCGACGCCTTCGACGAGAACCTCCGCCGGCTGATGCATCGCACCCAGATCGTCGGAGAGCCCGTCCTCGCGGGCTAAGTCCTGTCCGAAGTCCTGCCCAAATCCCCGGCCGAATGTCGGCTCTCCGCACGCCGGAAAGCCAATAACGACGGGCTTTCTACCCGTTAATTGTGGACGCCTGAATGTAACGCTTGTTGTCCGGAACGGTGTCCACAAATCAGAGATATGCCCTGTTCGACGGGCTTTTACGCACCTCGCGATCGCTTCGTTCGCACGTGCCCCTTCGCGCCCTGTTTTCAGGACGTCGTTAAGTGTCTGTTCCGGCGGCGTTATCTGGCGCGCGGTTGGGACGGGGTCGTTCTTGGGACTGTCCACGACTCAGGAGCCGTGGCGGCTGCACCAAGCCAAAAGGCGAACCCGCGGCGTGCGCGGGCAGGTCTTGCCGGAAATGAAAAAGGCCGGCGCAATCCGAGCGCCAGCCTGTCTAAATTCATAGCATTTTCCTGCTGAACCTGCAAGTTTATCTTCGAACATCTGACGGCGGCAAAAGCGGCCAAGGGCTTATTCTAGTCGCGCGGGTTACGGAAAACGACGCAGGCACCGCCGCCGGCCCGCAGCTTGCCACACAGCGCCTCGGCCTCAGCCCGGCTCTTCTCCGACACCCGGACGGCGTAGGTCGGGAGATCGTGCCGGCGCGCGGTCAGGACCAGCGGCAGCCGGTCGCCCAGCACGGCATCGTGCTTGCGCCGCAGGCGTTCATACGTGGCCAGCACCCGCCCCTCGGACCAGTTGCCGGCAAGCTGGACGCCCCACGGTCCCCACGCCGGGTCGGACGTGAGATCGCGCCGCCGCCGCGGAGTGTCGACCATCAGCCTGGCGAACTCGAGGCACCGCGCCCCCGGCGGCGCGTAGGAAAACGGCATCTGAGGGGCTGGCTGCACCATCCAGGCCTCCGCGCTGAGGCCGGTAACGATGCGGACGTAAGCCTGTGTCTCGGCCGGAAGCCGGCTTCGGCCGGCGAGCCAGGCTTCGACCTGGCCAGGGCCCGCATTGTAGGCAGCCGCGGCCAGGCCCAGGCTACCGCGGAAGGTCGTGCGCAGTTCCCGCAGGTAGCCAGCCGACTCCTGCAGCGCCTGCAAGGGTTCGAAGGCGTCGGTGAGGCCGCGCGACGCTGCGGTCTTGGGCATGAACTGTGCGATGCCCTGCGCGCCCGCCGGGCTGGTGGCCGCCGGATCGAAGCGGCTTTCCTGCCAGATGAGGCGTGTAAAAAACTCCTCGGGCAGCCCATTGCTGGCGGCTGCCTGCGACAGCGTGCGGCAGATGTCGGCAACGGTGGGACGCCCGCCCTTCGCGGCTTCTTCGCTTGCGACGTCGCTGGCCCCGCCTTGCGGTCGAAACGAAATTGCCCTGTTCCGCTGCCACGGAACGACGGGATAGATTGAGGATTGAGAGATGTCTGCTGGGAAAACTGCGAAATTAAGCGTGAACGGCAAATCCTATGATCTGCCGATGATGTCGCCCGTTATGGGGCCCGAAGTCCTGGATATTCGCAAGCTTTACGACGAAGCCGATGTGTTCACCTATGATCCGGGCTTTACATCCACCGCCTCGTGCAAAAGTGCGATCACCTATATCGACGGTGACAAGGGCGAATTGCTTTATCGCGGCTATCCCATCGAACAGTTGGCTGCACAAAGCACCCATTTGGAAGTGTGCTACCTGCTGCTTTACGGCGAACTGCCGACCAAAGACCAGATGGACGACTTTAAGGCCCGCATCACGCGCCATACAATGGTGCATGAACAGATGCACTATTTCTTCCGTGGCTTCCGCCGCGACAGCCACCCGATGGCAACCATGGTGGGTGTGGTGGGCGCTATGTCGGCCTTTTACCATGACAGCCTTGATATCACCGACCCGTGGCAGCGCGAAGTGGCTGCGATGCGCATGATTGCCAAACTGCCGACGATTGCGGCCATGGCCTATAAATACTCGGTCGGGCAGCCCTTCGTTTACCCCAAGAACAGCCTGTCTTATGCGGGCAACTTCTTGCACATGTGCTTTGCCGTGCCGACCGAAGACTATGTGGTCAATCCCGTGCTGGAAAAAGCCATGGACCGCATCATGATGCTGCACGCCGATCACGAGCAGAACGCCTCTACCTCGACCGTGCGTTTGGCGGGCTCTTCGGGGGC